>JAJZBH010000012.1 GCA_021799015.1 Pseudomonadota bacterium | reverse complement strand
ACTTGGGGTACTGATCTTTACCGGACTTGCAGCCTTTGACACGCAGCGGATCAAGGCAGACTACGTCCAGTTCGGTTACCGCTTCGGCGCTGAGGTTGCAGCAAAGCGCAGCGTTTTTGACTCATTACAGCTCTATCTGAACTTCCTCAACCTGTTTCTTTTCCTGCTGCAGTTCATGGGGCAACGGCGCAACTGAATCTTTGTCATTGGAATGTCTTTGGGCTTGGCAGCCTACTTGAGGCGTGTCCGGCGCACGACTTCGTTTCCCTGTTGTAGGTGACCCAAGGGGAATCATGTTGACCGCGCCCCCTTTCGGTGTCGGCTACCCATGGATAATGACGGGCATGATGATCGAGGTAAACGGCTCAGACCGCGGCATGCGCGTCAAGCAGCAAATGAACTGTCAGCGCATCCGGTGCGGCTATGGCATCGGCGGCGAGGGCGTCGCACGCGGTTCGCGTGGACGCCCGAACGGCGCGCTTGACCCGGAGAACTGCGCCACCATGCATCGACAGTTGGCGCAGCCCCAAGCCGATCAAAAGCGGCGTGACCTCCGGGCGATTTGCAAGTTCGCCGCAGAGCGATACGGGGATGCCGGCGGCATCGGCAGCAGTCACCGTCATTGAGATCAGTCGCAAGACTGCCGGTTCCAGTGCGTCGTAGAGCGCATATCGAGGCGGCAGGTTGCGATCGGCTGCAAGGGTATACATCGCCAGATCATTGGTGCCGATGGCAAAGAAATCGCACCGTCGAGCGAAGTCGACAGCAGCCACTGCGGCCGCCGGTGTTTCCACCATTATGCCAAGGGGCGGCAGAGTCGTTGGTAGACGTTGACCAAGACGTTGCCTCTGCCGCCAGACTTTACTCAAGGCGTCGCGGACCAACGCAATTTCTCCAGTCCTGCAGACCATTGGTACAAGGAGGCGCACCGGACCATAAAGCGAGGCGCGAATAATCGCGGCGATCTGGGTGACCAGCAGGTCTGGGGCCTCGTTCAGCAGGCGTACTCCCCGCAAACCGAGAGCGGGGTTTACCTCATGGGTTTCGGGTATGAGGCCGGCGGCGGAAAGCGAATCGATTTCTTTCTCGGAGCCCCAATCGAGTAGGCGAATCGTTACCGGGTCGCCGTCCATCGCCTCGACGACCTCACGGTAGGTTCGGAATTGTGCGTCTTCGTCTGGTAATGTTTCCCGGTTCATGAACAAGAATTCCGAGCGCATTAAGCCGATTCCGGCTGCCCCGGAACGTGCAACCATCGGCAGCTCAAACGGCAACTCCAGGTTTGCCTGCAGCTCGATTAACACATGATCGGTGGTCTCGGACGGGAGTCGTCGCAAACGCCCGAGAGTGCGCTGGGCGCGAGTGAAATCGGCACGCTGGCGGGCGGCCGCTGCAAGGCTGCGTCGGCCTGGATTCAGCGTGATGACGCCGGCTTCGCCGTCAACGATAACCGTTGAACCTTCCCGCGCTGCCGCGACCAGTCCGTTGACACCAAGCACAGCAGGAATGCCGAGAGCACGAAGCATCACCGCCGTGTGGCCGCCGTCGCCGCCTTCTTCCGCGGCGATTCCGGCGAAATGAGTTGGCTCGATCAAGGCAGCATCAGCGGGGCGCAACGCGTCGGCAAGCAAGACGCTACCGTGAGGCAGGCCTACGAAGCTGCGAAAAGGAAGCCGGATTAGATTGCGGAGCAGGCGGCGACCGAATTCGCGAACTTCTTCGGCTTGGCGCGCAAGGTCGCCAGGCTCCGGTTTTTGATCGCTCTCCCCAAAAAATGCGGCCGCTTGGGCTTCGGTTACATCAAGAACGGCAGTGGCGGCGGTGACCAGTCTGTCCTCGATGGTTGTACGGATCATCCGCAACAGTCGGGACGAGCCAAGCATGTGCAGATGCGCATCCAGGAGCGGGCCGATTTCGGCTTCGCTCTCCTCAGGCAAATTGGCGAGCCGTGCCCGCAGCTTTGTGAGTTGCTTGCGAGCTTGGGTGACAGCATCATCAAGCAGATGCAACTGGGCGGAGACGTCACTGGCGCTGATTTTCTGACGGGCGATCTCAAGCTTCGGTTCTGCCGCAAATGCGACCGGCCCAATGGCAATGCCGGGTGTTACCGGCATACCAACCAGCGGGAGTTGACGGCGTGGCTTCGGGTGACGCAATTGTTCTGCTTTCATCCGAGGCTCCTCATTCCATCGTTAATACCCCGTTAGTCGTCTTCATGGAAGCCTGCCTCGACGAGACCGACGATCGCTGCGAGGGCTTCCTTGGCATCCCATCCTTCGGCGGCGATCTCTATGACTGACCCTTGGCCCGCGCCGAGCATCATCAGTCCCATAATGGACTGTGCCGACACGAACTGGTCGTCCCGGCCGACTTCGACCGACGCGCTAAATTTCTCTGCTAGGGTTACCAGCTTGGCGGCGGCACGTGCATGAAGGCCGCGCTTGTTGGGGACAACGACCCGTTGACGTAACCGCGTCGCAGCTCCTCCATCGCTCATCCGCAAGCCCGGCGCGGTGTCGGGTGTCGCACTTCCGACCCGGTGGCGATGTATTTGCGTCCCGCTGCCTCGGCACAGTGAACGGCTTCAGCAAGGCCGTGGCTACCGCGGATCTTGGCCAATTTTACGAGCATCGGTAAGTTCATTCCCGCGATAACCTCGACGTTGGGTCGGGCAAGCATGGACATGGCGAGATTGCACGGTGTTCCACCGAACATGTCGGTCAAAACGACGACGCCATCTCCAGTATCAACCTCCGCAACACGGTCGGCGACTTCGCGGCGCTGCTGCTCGATATCCGAATCGGCTTCGACTGCGACCGTTGCGACGTTCCGTTGCGGCCCGACGATGTGCTCCGTGGCCTCGCGCAAGGCGCTGGCTAAACGACCATGGCTGACAAGAACGAGGCCGATCATGTCAATCTTTCAATCATTGTATCTCTCCAATCGCGCGCGAATCGTTGGGCGGGCCAGTTCGCCGTGGCGGCGTGGCCTTGCTCGTTTCGGTCAAAGCACGATGTTCGATTCGCACCTGCCAGTGTGCGTCCTGCAAGAACTTGGCTAGCGCCTCAATCAGTGCGACCGAACGATGGTGGCCTCCAGTGCAACCTATAGCGATTGTCACGTAGGCTTTGCCTTCGCGGGTGAAGCGCGGAAGCGCAAATGATACGAAATCAGTCAGGTGCTGGAGGTAGGCCCAATAATCCGGATCTTTTTCGATATAGGTACGAATTGCGGGATCAAGCCCCGTCAGCGGGCGCAGGTCGGCTATGTAATGGGGGTTACGCAGGAACCGCGCATCGAACACTAGATCGGCATCGCGTGGGACACCTGTTGGGTAGGCAAAAGATACGAGAGTGAGAATCAACCCTGCTCCAGCGGTACCGTAACGCTGGGCAACCATCTCTCGAAGCCGGGGTAACGGTAGATCAGATGTATCGATTACCCAATCCGCCGCTTGGAGGAGGTCGCGGGTCAAGGCCCGCTCTGTTTCAATCCCATCCAGCACGGTACCGTCCTGAGCTAGCGGGTGACGGCGCCGTGTTTCCGAATAGCGGCGTCGCAATACATCAGATTCGGCAGTCGCGAAAATTAGGTTAACCTTGGAATTCACTTGGCGTGAAGTCGCGGATTTTGCGGTGGAATTGCGCAGCCGATCGAGTGTTGCGAGAACGCTGGCGGCAATGAAGTCGCGGGTTCTAGCGTCTAAACCGATCGCAAGCCGATGCTCGGTGGCGGCAAGAGTTTCGACCAGATGCAGTGGGGGGTTATCGACAGCTTCAAAGCCGAGGTCCTCAAGAGCGTGCAGGATCGAGTTTTTGCCCGCGCCGGACAGCCCGCTGACGACCACGATCCGAACGTCTCTGGTCATGCGAAAAGCGCGCCACAATGCTGCATGCGGCGGCCGCAAGCGGCGTCCAGAGCCCAGTGAACGCGAATAGCAGCGCCTGGTTCTGCAGGATTGAGCGAGATCGTCAGAGCGCCGAGGCGAGGGTCCGCGGCCACGCTTGGTAGGCGCTCTGTGGGTGGAGCCATGTGGACAATCAGGCGGAGCTGGGCCGAATGCCGGTAAGCCGTGCGGAACAACCCGACGCCGCGCAACTCAATTAGACCGGCAATGCTTCCGCACGGTCGCACCCGCCCATCCACAACTTCGACTTGGTCATCGCCTATCAGGTCGAAACCACGGTCGAGGAGTCGCAGCAGCAGGTCAGACTTACCGGAACCCGACGGGCCGAGGAGCAACACGGCATCATCGTCGAGTGCGGCGCAGGCGGCATGCAGTCGCATCGTGCCATGATTGTGGCAAGTTTCAGGCAGAAACGGAAGGGGGGGTTGCCATCATCTGAGCGACGGATGAAAAAACTGATAAAAAACAAAATACTCGGAGCCTACTTCGCCTCTCTACATTAGGATGAGCCAACATGAATTGCGGACTCGTAACGATAATTGTAGTATTCTTTGCAGGGCGATAACGTTGCAGAAGCGCCCAGCCTCGGTTCATATTCTTGCGCCCGTGGGTCTGAAGTGCCATTTCGTATAGTGAATAGATGCGGGATTTAGGGATGCCGGTATTTCGCCGACGGTTGCTGGCGATGGCGTTGCCCATGGCGGCTTTGCTGGACATGCCAGTACCTGGAAGCGCTTCGCTGATGCCCGGGAGTTTTGCTCCGCTGATTCGAAAGGTCGGTCCAACAATTGTCGGGGTGTCCGTGATTCGTTATGCCGCGGAGCCTCCCCCGCGTCCTCGACTAAGGCTGTCGCCTCATTCTGATATTGGGTCTGTCCACAAAGCTGGACCAGCCGACCCAGTCCGGTCCGCGGGATCCGGCTTCATCATCTCATCATCTGGTATCATTGTTACGAACAATCATGTGGTCGGCAATGCCAGCCGGATTATTGTTACACTGGACGATGGGACCAAGCTGCCTGCACGAGTGGCAGGCACCGACCAGTTGACTGACTTGGCAATCGTCAAAGTTGAACCAAGGGGTAGTTTGCCGTATGCGCAGTGGGGTGATTCCGCCCGTATCGAGGTAGGCGACTGGGTTCTCGCCGCGGGGAATCCATTTAATTTAGGAACGTCATTCACTGCCGGGATCATTTCAGCGCGAGGGCGGCGGATCAGCGATGACCCCTTCGATCGCTTCTTCCAACTCGATGCACCAATTAATCCCGGCAATTCCGGAGGGCCATCATTTGACCTTAATGGTCGGGTCATAGGCGTGAATACTGCAATTGTCTCACCCTCGGGTGGGTCAGTCGGCATCGGCTTCGCAATTCCATCGGATACCGCCCGCTTTGTGGTCGGATCACTGATTGCGTATGGTTCCGTTCGCCGGGGGTGGCTAGGCATAGGAGTGGAGGATCGAAAAGGGGGAGCCGGCGGCGCCGTGATTACTCGAGTCGAAGCCGAGGGGCCTGCGGCGCGAGTGGGGCTGAAAGCTGGCGATGCCATCGTGGCGGTGAATCGCCGGCCTGTCGGCAATGCTCAGCAATTGCTCCGATCGATTGCTCGCGCGCGGCCCGGACAGCGCGATCTCATGGAGATCGAACGTTCTGGACGATTCTACGCCTTGTCGGTCGACATAGGGCAACGGCCCGACGAACTCAGGAGTTACTGATGCGCATACTTTTGGTTGAAGATGATAAGGACGTCGCTGGTTTTGTGGTTAAGGGGCTGCGCGAGGCCGGGCATACTGTCGAACACGCGGACAACGGGCGCGACGGGCTGTTTCTCGCTGCCTCAGAAAACTTTGATGCGATCATTCTGGATCGGATGCTTCCGGGCGGAATTGATGGATTGCGCCTGCTGGAGACGCTGCGTGCGCAAGATAACGCCACGCCGGTTCTCTTCTTGTCGGCGCTCACTCAGGTTGACGACCGGGTGAAGGGTTTGAAGGCGGGTGGGGACGACTACCTGACCAAGCCATTCGCCTTTGCTGAGCTGCTGACGCGTGTAGAGGCGCTTGCGCGGCGAGGTAAAGGTGAGGGTCCGTCAACACGATTGGTCGTTGGCGATCTCGAAATGGATTTGCTGTCACGTGGAGTGAAGCGGGCGGGGCAGAAGATAGATCTCCAACCCAGGGAATTCAGGCTTCTAGAATTTTTGATGCGCCACGCGGGCCAAGTAGTAACCCGTACCATGCTTCTTGAAGGCGTTTGGGATTATCACTTTGATCCACAAACGAATGTCATCGACGTACATGTCTCCCGGCTGCGCCAGAAAATCGACAAACCATTCCCGACGCCGCTGCTGCATACCGTGCGAAACGCAGGCTACATGCTGCGCGTCGAGGAGCCGTAAGGCACCGTACGGCCAGCGCCATGGCCGAGCCGGCCTATCCAATTCGGCCTGCCGACATTGAATCCGGCATTGATGCCGGGTTACAGCGTGTGGCTGCGGCAATAGCCAACGAGGCGCCCCAGAAGCCCCGACGAGCGTTTCTGCGTTCGGCGAGCATAAGGTTTGCCCTACTGTATGGGTTGGTTTTTGGCGTTTCGACGATTCTGCTGGCTGGCTCGGTACGTTACTCGACGCTTGGTATTCTCAGCCGTCAGACCGAATCGGCAATCAGCGAAGACGGAGCGAGTTTGCTGCATAGCTATCAGAGCGGTGGTATGCCGGAGCTGATCCTCTCGCTCGGTAACAGAATACATGAAAACCCGGACGATTCCGCAATCTATCTACTGGTTGATCCGCTCGGCAATCGCATCGTCGGCAACATGTCCAGTTGGCCAGCGGGGGTCACTGAGGATAACATTTTCTACAAGATTCCCATCAAGCACTTTACCCGGCGGTCAACGGCAGAGATGCGCGCATATGGGCTGCCGAATGGCGATCAATTACTCATTGGTCGGGACATCAAGATGCAGGTCGAGCTGCAGACCATCCTTCGTGATGCGATGTTCTGGGCGCTCGGTGCCATGATCGGACTTGGTGTCATTGGTGCCGTTGTGATCCGCAGCGTCTTTAATCGGTCGCTCGCAGATATTACCGCGACGACGAGGGCGATCGCTCGCGGTGATCTCAGTCAGCGGGTTCGCCGTGATATGAGTGGCGACGAATTTGATATCATGGCGGAGACGATCAACGACATGTTGGATCGTATAGCCAGACTCATGGATGGTGTTCGGCAGGTTTCAAATGCAATTGCCCACGACCTTAGGACACCGATCACACGCGCTCGAACACGCCTTGAGTTCGCCGCCTCGCATGCTGCAAGTGCTGATGAACTGCGTGCCGCAGTAGAACGGGCGACCGGCGAACTGGACGGTGTAGTCCGCGTATTTGAGGCATTACTGCGAATCGCGGAGATCGAAGCAGGCGCGCGGCGATCCGCTTTCGGACCTGTAGACCTGAACCCGGTGCTCACCGACCTGGCGGAATTTTACGAACCAATGGCCGATACACGCGGGATCAAGCTGGACACCTCGTGGCCGACAGAGGTTAACGTCATCGGCGATCGCGATATGTTGCAGCAAGCGATTGCTAATCTGCTTGATAATGCAATCAAGTTCGCGCCCGAGCATTCCACGGTGCGACTTGCAGCTCGGCTCGACAATGAGGCGATCGAGGTTCACGTTGCAGATAACGGCCCCGGTATTCCGCAGCAGGACCGAACACGGGCGACCGAGCGATTTTATCGCGCGGAGACTGCCCGCAATACGCCGGGGACAGGTCTCGGCCTCGCCTTGGTCGCCGCGATTGCGCAGCTCCACCAGGGACGGCTGCGTCTTGACGACAACCACCCAGGGCTGCGCGCGGTTATCGTCCTTCCACGAAACTTTACAAAAATGCAGGGGACAATTCGGAATCGGCTGAGGCTGACTGGGGACCGTGAGTCCACTCTGGCTGGGCCAGGATCTTGATCGTGCTGCAGTTCAGGCGGCCTCGATTAGAATGGCACGAAAGTCGTTCACGTTCGTGCGGGTTGGACCTGTGATGATAAGATCATTCAGCTTGGAGAACACCGTGTAGCCATCGTTGTCGGCGAGCCTGGCGCGAGGGTCAATGCCAAGTGCCCGGGCGCGAGCAAGAGTGGTCGGGTCTATGCGTGCGCCCGCATTATCTTCGGTACCGTCAATGCCATCTGTATCGCATGCAATTGCGTGTATCCGCGGGTTTGACCCAAGCGCGATGGCAAGTGCCAGAAGAAACTCCGCGTTGCGACCGCCTCTCCCCTTCCCACGCACCGTGACGGTTGTTTCACCGCCAGAAATCAGCACGCAAGGGGGTTGCGCGGGCACATGGTGCTGGGCACAGCTTTGAGCCATGCCAGCCATCACGCGAGCGACGTCGGTGGCTTCGCCTTCGATTGCGTCGCCAAGAATGAGCGGCTTGAAACCGGCCGAGACGGCAACCGCCGCCGCGGACTCGAGCGATTGCTGCGGGGTCGCAATGACAACGGTGTGGGCGCGTGCGAAGGCTGGATCACCCGGCTTGGGCGTTTCCGATGCGGTGGAGTTCAGCCATGTCAGGACTGACGCAGCGGGAGTAATGGAGTAACGGTGCAAGATTTCCAATGCTTCCGCACTGGTTGTTGTATCAGGCACGGTGGGGCCTGAACCGATGACTGAAGGATCGTCGCCCGGGACGTCTGAGATAGCGAGAGTCACGACCGTGGCGGGCGCGGCAGCGGCGGCCAAACGCCCGCCCTTTATCGCGGAAAGATGCTTACGCACGCAATTCATGTCGTGGATATTCGCGCCGCTACGGAGCAGACTCCTGTTAATTGCCTGCTTGGCGGCGAGGTCGATACCTGGCGCGGGTAGAGCGAGCAGAGAGGACGCCCCACCTGATATCAGGCAAAGAACCAGATCATCTTGTGTCAGATTTCGTACCTGAGCCAGAATGCGACTGGCAGCCTCCTGGCCAGCTGCATCAGGAACCGGGTGGGCAGCTTCGATTACTTCGATTCGCTTGCAGTGTTGGCCGCCGTGCCCGTACCTGGTGACAACCAGACCTTGAAGCGCCTTCGATGTGGGCCAGTGTTGCTCGACCGCTTCGGCCATCGCCGCCGCTGCCTTTCCTGCACCAACGACGATCGTCCGGCCCTTTGGCGGCGGTGGCAGGTACGACGGCAAGCAACGCGCCGGTGAGGCCGCCTCAACGGCGGCGTTGAACATCCGAAGCAGAAGGTCGGCGGGTTGCATGGCCATCGTTTCGCGTTGGCTGATTACGCAGTTAACCCTTTACGATCTCATGGCAGGCAAGGCGCTCAAGGACGCGGACCATACCAGAATGATCCCACGCTGCACCGCCTGCCGCGACGGCCGCGTTGAACAACTCCTGTGCGGTCGCAGTGTTCGGCAGGCTGATTCCGAGGGCACGAGCCCCGGAAAGTGCAAGATTAAGGTCCTTCTGGTGCAACTCAATGCGGAAACCCGGGTTGAAATTACGCGTGATCATGCGCTCGCCATGAACTTCAAGAATGCGGGAATTGGCGAATCCCCCCATCAATGCAGTGCGCACACGTGCAGGATCAGCGCCAGCCTTGGATGCAAAGAGCAAGGCTTCACCAACGGCCTCAATTGTGAGAGCAACAATGATTTGGTTTGCTACTTTTGTTGTTTGGCCGTCTCCGTTACCCCCAACCAAGGTGATGTTCTTGCCCATTAGTTCGAAGATCGGCTTGACCTTTGCGAAAGCATCTTCAGGACCACCAACCATGATGGTCAGCGTTGCCGCTTTGGCGCCGACTTCACCGCCTGATACGGGCGCATCAAGATAGTCGCAGCCAAGCGCGTTGATCCGTGCGGCAAAATCTTTCGTCGCTATTGGTGAGATCGAACTCATGTCGACCACGATTTTCCCTGGTGCCACCCCTTCGGCAACGCCGTTCTTACCGAACAAGACATTTTCGACGTGCGGGGTGTCGGGAACCATGGTGATGATGATATCAGCGTGTGACGCCACTTCGCGGCTACTGGCGCAAGCTGTTGCGCCTTGGTCAATCAGTGCCTGCGGTACCTTGAAGACGTCGTAAACGAAAAGCTTATGGCCGCCAGCAATGAGGTGAGACGCCATGGGGTTGCCCATGATGCCGAGACCGATGAACCCTATGTTGCTCATGTGATGCGATCCTGTTTGTTAGCGATTGAGAGATGCACGCCAGCCGAGCCCCGCTTCCGTTTCCGTAGCGGGCTTGTATTCACATCCAATCCAGCCGGTGTATCCGAGTTCGTCAATCCGCCGGAACAGATATTGGTAATTGATTTCACCCGTACCGGGTTCGTGACGACCGGGATTATCTGCAAGCTGGATATGGCTGATTCGTGCGAGATTTGTTTCGATTGTGCGAGCGAGGTCGCCTTCCATTACCTGAGCATGGTAGATGTCATATTGGAGCTTGAGATTAGGCGCTCCAACTTCATCGATGATCGCCAGCGCTTGCGCGCTACGATTAACAAAGAAGCCGGGAATATCGCGCGTGTTAACCGGTTCCAGAAGCAGCGTGAGGCCGGCAGCTTCCAAGGCGGGGGCGGCAAATTTCAGATTATCCACTAAGGTGTCATGAGCAATTGCAGCATCGCCCGGCGCAACAATACCGGCGAGACAGTTGAGCTGCTTGCAGCCGAGTGCAGTGGCGTACTCGATCGCTTTGGTGACACCCTCGCGAAATTCGGCACGACGTTGAGGATCACACGCGATGCCACGATCCCCTTTTTCCCAGTTTCCGGCCGGAAGATTATGCAAAACAAGCGTTAGATGATTGCTGGTGAGAGCCGCTTTCAGTTCGGCTTTCTCGAAGGCGTAGGGAAAAAGGAATTCAACGGCCTCAAAACCAGCGCGTGCAGCGGCAGCGAAGCGGTCTAGAAAGGGCCGTTCGGTAAACAACATGGTCAGGTTGGCGGCAAAGCGCGGCATAACATACTCCCGAGTGAAAGTTTTACCTAAGCAGGCAACGTTCTTTAATTATTTCCTGGTAAGCAGGATACTCTTTCCAGGAAACAACGCAAAGAACATTGGTTCTATCGTCTTGCAGGCTCTAGGGTCTTGTTCGCCTGACTGCCCATATCGCGACTTTCCTCAAGAGACAAGTTAGGATCGAGGCAGAGGATCTCTTCGAACTCGTTGACTGCATCGATCTCGGTGCCCATCGAGATGTTGGTTACCCGCTCAAGAATGAACTCAAGAACGACCGGAACCTGATGTTCTTCCATTAATGCATGGGCCCGAGCAAACGCATCCTTGAATTCGTTCGGGCTTTTTACCCGGATCGCTTTACAACCGAGACCTTCGGCGACGGCAACGTGATCGACACCGTAACCGCGGACATTGTCTTGGTCGGGATCGGCATTGACGTTGTCAAACGCGAGGCTGACTTCGTAATCCATCTGGAAGCCTCGCTGCGCTTGGCGGATCAGCCCGAGATAGGAATTGTTTACCACTATATGCAGATATGGCAACTTGTGCTGCGCGCCCACCGCGAGTTCCTCAAGCATAAACTGGAAGTCGAAGTCGCCGGAGAGTGCAACAATTTTTTTGTTCGGTGCCGCGGCTCTTACGCCCAGTGCTGCTGGGAGAGTCCAGCCCAGAGGCCCCGCTTGCCCGCAGTTGATCCAATTGCGCGGTTTGTACACATGCAAGAACTGCGCACCGGCAATCTGCGAAAGCCCAATAGTGCTGACATAGCACGTATCGCGGTCGAGATTCTGGTTCATTTCTTCGTATACGCGCTGTGGCTTCAACGGGACGTTGTCGAAGTGGCTTTTGCGCAGCATCACTGCCTTACGATGTCCGCATTCAGTAACCCACTCGGTCCGATCCCTCAGCTTTCCAGCAGCCCTCATTTCGCCGGCAACCGTGATGAACATGTCGAGCGCTGCGCCAGCGTCTGAAACGATGCCATAGTCAGGGCCGAACACCCGGCCGATTTGTGTCGGTTCTATGTCGACATGAACGAAGCGTCGGTCCTTTGTGTACGTTTCGATTGATCCGGTGTGACGGTTTGCCCATCGGTTGCCGATACCGAGAACGAAATCCGACCTGAGGAAATTGGCGTTGCCGTAACGGTGACTCGTCTGAAGGCCAACCATTCCAACCATGAGCGGATGATCATCCGGTATTGTGCCCCAACCCATCAGCGTGGGGATAACCGGAACCCCGGTCAGTTCTGCGAACTCGACCAGGCGGTCGCTGGCATCGGCGTTTATGATGCCACCACCGGCAATGATTACAGGTCGTTCGGCATCATTCAGCATTCCTACCGCCTTCTCTGCCTGACGACGTGTTGCGGCAGGTTTATGGACGGCAAGCGGCTGATACGTCTCGTCATCGAATTCAATTTCGGCCATCTGCACATCAATGGGCAGGTCAATGAGGACTGGCCCCGGACGGCCGGAACGCATTACATAGAACGCCTGTTGAAATACCATTGGTACCAAGGCGGGTTCACGGACGCAAACGGCCCACTTGGTCACCCCTTTTGCGATCGTTTCGATGTCAACGGCCTGAAAATCTTCTTTGTATAGTTTGGCGCGCGGTGCTTGTCCGGTGATGCACAGGATCGGAATCGAATCGGCCTGCGCAGCGTAAAGACCGGTGATCATGTCCGTTCCCGCTGGTCCTGAGGTGCCGATGCAGACGCCGATGTTGCCTGCTGCCGCGCGAGAATAGCCATCTGCCATGTGAGAGGCTCCCTCGACATGCCGGGCCAAAATGTGACGGATCGTGCCCCGCGCCCTCATCGCAGCGTAGAAAGGATTGATTGCAGCTCCAGGGACGCCAAAGGCCGTATTGATCCCCTCCCGTTCAAGCACGCGAACGGCTGCTTCGGTCGCTCTCATTCTCGCCATGTGTTCCCTCCATCACTATCCAGCATGCGAGGCATATATGAGATATACGATCGATCACAAAATTTTTGGATAGTATTCCGTACAGCGGGATCTGTTGTATTTTCTCTTGAATATTCAGGAAATTAGTAAATTTCATGAAAAATAATCGAAAATTGCCCGATGGATTTCACGACACTTTTTCTGCATGGTGGGAAAGGACCTGTTTTTTAGCGGCTCAGGAGCAAGAAATTCAGCATGGCACCATTGCGGGCTGTACTATCCCGCCGACCGCCAACGCGCGTCGGAGCAGATCAGGTTCGGTCTCTTGTGCGCGCTCTCGCACTTCTGAACCGGATTGCCGAAGGGCCTGATTCAGGGGTAAGTCTCACAGATCTAGCACAGCAGGTGGGCTTGCCTACATCGACCGCCCATCGACTCCTCACCACGCTTGAGCAGGAGCGTTACGCGCGCTTCAGCCAGGAAGAACGCCTCTGGTCGGTAGGTGTGCAAGCATTTGTTACCGGTTGTGCGTTTACCAAGACCCGGGGACTCGTCGCGGTCGCCCGGCCGCACATGCACACGCTGATGGAGCATAGCGGCGAGACGGTTAATCTGGCCGTCGAGGACGCCGGAGAGGCAGTCTATCTCGCCCAGGTCGAGAGCCGACAGTTGATGCGGGCTTTCGCGCGGCCTGGGTCGCGGGTACCGTTGCACTGCTCTGCGGTTGGCAAAGCACTTCTTTCTACGACCTCTGACAAATACTTGGCAAAAATTTTGGCGCGGCATGGAATGCCGCGTTTGACAGCCAAAACCATCATTTCGCCCGCGCCATTGCGGGCTGAGCTCGATCAGGTGCGGATGCTGGGTTACGCAATCGATGACGAAGAACACGAGGTCGGCCTCCGGTGTATCGCGGCACCGATCTTCGATGAAACCGGTGACGTTATTGCGGCGGTATCGGTATCAGGCCCGATGGTGCGGATCGACGATGAACGAATGCGGCAGCTCGGTACGTCCGTGCGGGCGGTTGCGCAGGCCATCTCGGCAGAGATGGGGGGGCTACGCGCGGCTGATTTTCATAGTGAGCTGGACGCAGGCCGGGCAAGGGGGCGATGAGATCAGGGCCGATCGCGGGCAATGGCCAAAATCAATTGTCGGCAAATCAGCTCAGGAGCCGCCCCAGTCTGTTTGCAAGCCAATTCAGCTTTAAGGGCCACCTCGATCGCGGTCATAATGTCAGCTTCAAGCCACCGACCCAATGCCTTCGCAACTAGGGGGACGCGGCGAAAAAAAATAGGGGGGCGGGCCGAAGCAATTGCCGTCCGTGGGGCGACTCCGTTCGCCACGGCGCAAGCCAGCAGCCGCAGTTTGCCGAGTTCGTTGAGCACCATTCGGATAATGGCAATCGGCGCGGCACCGTCGTCCAAGGCGATGCCAAGGACACGATCAGCCGTCGGCAGGTCACCGGCCAATGCTGCGTCAATCGCTTGTTGCATTGACGCGCTTCCTTGATCGTCGAGTAGTTCGTCGACTGCTGATGTGTCTATCCGGCCGCTTTTGCCCGCGAACAGAATTAGACGCTCGGCGGCATCATGTAGCGTTCCGGTATCGCCGCCGAGACGCGCCGAGACCATAGCCAGTGCCTCGCGGCTGATTTCGGTATTGGAACTCCGGAACAGCTCAGCCAGCGCAGTACCGCGCGCAGCTTCATCGAGCAGATAGCAAGCAATCGCTGCAGCATTATCGCGATCTGTCGCGAACTTGCGCAGCTTGGAGCCGGTGGAAAGGTCACCAGCAAGCGCAATGATGAGCGAATTACCTTTTTCTGCCAGGGCGGCTTCGATGTACTTCATATGGCTATCAGCAGCGTCGTGAATAAGAACGACTCGCCTACTGTTCCCGAAGGATGACGCGGCCGCCTCCTCCGGCAGGCAATCGACCTGATCTGCTGTAAGCTCGCTGACCTGGAAGGGGTCGTTGAGTGAACCGGCGATCCGCCGGGCAAGGCGCCGGCCATGGTGAACCACTCCGTAGGTGTCGGGCCCGTAGAACAACACCAGCCGCAACCGGTCATGATCAGCGACAAGGCGTTCCTCTTGCCGTATGTCGAGCTTCATCAGGTCTTTTGATGGGTCTTCAGATAGATCGCGATTTGCTGCGCGATTTGACCTGCGATCTCGTGTGCCAGTTGGCGGTCTGCCTCGCTTTTGGCGAGAGAAAGGGCAAAATACTGATTTTCGATGATGTTTACGGCATCCATCGCCATAGCGTTTCCTTGGACGATAGTCGCTGAGTGGTTACCGCTTGGTGTGAGCCGCCAGCGCGCCTGAGCCATCAGACGGTTCCGTGAATAGGAAGTGTCAGGCTGTATGCCCGCAATCTCAGAGTTTAACGTGTAGTGTACGGCAAGGTGATAGCGGTAGAAGACGGGCGCACCCGCGCGGTGCAGATCGGCTTCGAGTGCTTCACGCAATAGCTGCCCACTACGGTTAGGCAACGGGCCAATCTCGATTTCATCCATTCGGGCGGCCACGCTGGACGAGTTCGCTGAGTCTGCGCTGCCACCATAAAGAGGCTGGAATCCGCACCCCCCAAGGAGCAGCGGGAGCGGCAAAAGGGCGAGGAATTTACGTGCGGACAACAAAGTTCACGATCCGGTCCGGCACGTGGACCCGCCTGACAATCGTCAACCCCTCCAATGCGCGGGCGATTTGCGGTTCCGCCAGTGCCATGGCGAACGCAGTTTCTGCGGTGGCCCCAGGCGGCAGTTCTATTGTGCCGCGCAGCTTGCCCATGATCTGGATGGCAACAGTGACGCTGTCGCGCTGTACCAGGCTGGGATCTGCGGTGAGCCATGGGAGCTGCGCGACTAGTCCGCCATTGGGTTCCAACAGGGCGTGGGACTCCTCGGCAACATGCGGAATGATCGGAGCAGATAGGCGGATCAGCGCCATAACCGCCTCACGGCGTGAAGCGGCCATGCCGGGCGCTGATTTCTGTTCCGAATCGGTAATGGCGTTGGCGAGCTCGTATAGCCGGGCGATGGCCACGTTGAAGGCGAAATGATTAATCGCTTCCGTAACGGCCGTGATGGTCCGATGGGTGGTTTGACGTAAGGTTCGCGCCGCGCCAGCGGCATCGTTGACTGCGATGCTGTCGTGCGGTTCGCTGGCAATGGTTCGTGCAAGACGGTAAACACGCTGAACGAAACGGAAAGCACCCTGCGCTCCGGCTTCGGTCCACTCGACATCGCGCTCGGGCGGGTTATCAGAGAGAACGAACCATCGCACTGTATCTGCGCCGAAGCGTTCAATGACTGCACTTGGGTCGATCGTATTGCGCTTCGATTTCGACATCTTTTCGATTGGGCCGATGATGACAGGCTCGCCGTTGTAGGTCGCCGTGCCGTCCACGCGCTTGACAACTTCATCCGGGTATAGCCAGCGGCCGTCAGTAGTGCGGTAGCTTTCATGCGTGACCATTCCCTGGGTGAACAGGCCCGTGAACGGTTCGTCAACGCCTAAATGACCCAGGCGATGCATCGCCCGTGTAAAAAACCGCGCGTAGAGCAAATGAAGGATAGCGTGCTCGATACCGCCTATATAGTGATCGACAGGCATCCAGTATTTCGCTGCCGTGGGATCTGTCGGCGTCTTTGCGTGCGGTGCGCAGAAACGCGCAAAATACCACGAAGAATCGACGAATGTGTCGAAAGTGTCGGTTTCGCGGACGGCGGATTCGCCGCACCGTGGGCAGGCAATATGCTTCCACGTGGGGTGATAGTCCAGCGGGTTGCCGGGTCTGTCGAAAGTGACGTCTTCGGGCAGGCGAACAGGCAAGTCAGCCTCTGGAACCGGCGTAACCCCGCACTTGTCGCAGTGGATAACGGGGATTGGGCAACCCCAGTAACGCTGGCGGGAAATTCCCCAATCGCGCAGCCGCCAGTTGACGAGGCGGCGACCAATGCCTCGAGATTCCAGCTCGACAATCGCACGTGTTTTGGCCGACTCGACATCAAGACCGTTAAGAAACTCCGAGCGTACGACCAACCCATCCCCGGTGTATGCGGTGTCCTTAATTACGAGGTCCTGATCTTGTCGTGGAACCACGACGGTCGTGACGGTGAGCGCATATTTGCGGGCGAACTCCAGGTCGCGTTGGTCATGCGCCGGGCACCCAAAAATGGCCCCGGTTCCATAGTCCATCAAAACGAAATTGGCGATCCACACCGGGTATGTCGCGCCCTTCGCGAATGGGTGACTGACCCGCAGACCAGTGTCGAAACCGTGCTTTTCCGCACTCTCTATCGCGGCCTCTGATGTACCCATTGACCTGCATGCAGAAATAAACTCCGCGGCTTCTGGATTGCCTACAGCGATTACGTCGGCCAATGGATGATCAGGGGAGATGGCGAGGAAACTCATACCGAACAATGTATCAGGGCGGGTCGTGTAGACCTTGACGTCCCTGATTTTCTTGACCGGTTTTACCAGTTCGAAGGTCAGTTCTGCGCCTTCACTTCGACCAATCCAGTTGCGTTGCATCAGCCGCACTCGCTCTGGCCAGTGATCCAGCGTTTCCAGACCTGCCAACAACTCCTCTCCAAAATCGGTAATCTTGAGAAACCATTGGCGTAGCCTACGACGTTCGACGAGAGCACCGGATTTCCAGCCGCGGCCGTCTATAACCTGTTCATTGGCAAGCACGGTCATATCGACGGGATCCCAGTTTACAGCCGATTCACGTTGTTCGACCAAACCGGCTCGCCAGAAATCCAGAAACAGCTTCTGCTGGTGCCCGTAGTAATCTGGATCGCAGGTTGCGAACTCCCGGGACCAGTCGATTGAAAGGCCAACGCGCTTAAGATCTTCCCGCATCGATGCAATATTGTCGCGCGTCCACCGCGCCGGCTCAATCCCACGTTCACGGGCCGCGTTCTCAGCCGGAAGGCCGAACGCATCCCAGCCCATGGGGTGTAAGACGTCGAAGCCCTGCGCCCGTCTGGCTCGCGCTATCACCTCGCCAAGCATGTAGTTGCGGACGTGCCCCATGTGGATTTTCCCAGAAGGGTAAGGAAACATCTCCAACACATACGCTTTTGGCCTGTTTCCGCTCGGCCGATCCGCAACTGCAAAACAATGGGCATTTTCCCATGCTTTCTGCCAGCGCAGCTCTGCGCCTCGAAAGTCATAAGCCTCAGTCGAAGCGCTCTGCGACTCGATGTGATCAACCATTGATTTGGCCGGCAGCATTCAGCTGCGCAGCGCGAGCGAGGATTCGATCTTCAATTCCGCGTGCAGTAGCCGGATTGACCGGTGCACTTATCCAAGTCCCAGACTGATCCACCTGGCGGAAAACCGACACCTTGACGTTGTTGGCGGCCAACGTGTTACCGAGAACATAAGCAGTGATCTTGAAGCGCTCGTTTGGTGCTCCGGGAGGTGAGTACCAATCCGTAACAATTACACCGGCAAAAGGATCGGCGGATGCAAGCGGCATGAACGAGAGCGTATCAAGCGAAGCACGCCACAGATAGGCGTTAACGGGGATGGACCTGGGTGTGTTTTCCCCGGTCGGTCGCCCGAAGGTAAACAGCGTTCCAATGCCGCTTCCCGTACTCTGCATCGCGGGCGGAACGTGAGACGTTTGCATGTTCGGCACATCGGGTCGCTTAGCGCCGCTGCAGGCGGTCAAGACCAGAAGCGATGAAACCAGGATCGCGATGCTGCGGAATTTTGAGGCACGCGCCAAAAGGAATTCATGGTAAGAGCGCATTTCTTCTCCGTTCGATGCACCGGCTGATCCGGCGGCGGTTCGCGCGTGTTTAGCCGCGCAACAGCCATACGCCAAGAGCCAACGTTGCGGCGCCTGGTCGCAATGGACTTAAAATGCGGCAGCAGAGCTCTGCAGCTACGTAGTTATTGCCGAATCATGCTGTGTCGGCATCACCACGTCATCTTGGCGCCGACGCTGATCGCTTGTGCCTGAACATTATTGTTGACCGAGGATCCGGTTACGCCGGTGATGAAATCATAGCCAAGTTCGTGGCGGTGACCGTAGAGGTACGTGACATATACGCCGAAGTGCCTGGAAAGTGCGTAGTTTGCAGCGACATCAAGGCCGTAATCCGTCTCGGTTTTCGCGACGCCATTCCCCGGCAAATACGCGCCCGCCGCCTGATCGTTGAAGTACTGCGCCGCTAATGTGATCGGGCCTATGTTGTATTCGCCCGTGACCTCGTAGAACAACAAATCCCGTTGGCCAGGGTACAGGAACGAATAGCCGTTGTTCACTTGTCCCATCTTTACATTGGCGCCGACCAGAAACCCTGCATACGTAATCTGCCCCGAAATTTGTGTGATACCCATCTGTTTGAAGGACGTCTCATAGACCCGTACGCCCGTACCCGGAGAAATGATGGTCTCGATCGGGGTGCCGTCGCTGTTGCCAATAGGGGATGAAAGAAGGTAGGCGACACTCCCCTTATAGCCGATGTCCCTAAATGCACCTGTATACTCGATTGCTGCATCTACGGTATTTTTTCGACGGAAGTTGCCTGCACCGCCGGGCGCGCTGGCCAAAGTCGCGCAACTGCTGGTACCGCCGGTGCAGTTGATACCCTCCTTGAAGCCGTTGGAGTTTGGCTCGTAGCCGAATCCCGCTTGGAATCCGTCAATGTTTGGCGAAAGGTAGACTAGTTTATTTGTGGTGTAGAGCGCGCTAGCCCAAGAAAAGAGGCCTCTCGGGATGGTTTGGTTTGGCACGGCATTACCGACACCGCCATCCGAGTCCCATTCGTTTCCGTCTCCATAATTGTAGTACTCACCTGTCGTTAGCAGCCACCAGACACTGTCTTGCTGCCCGGCACGAAGCAGGCCCAATTCTTTCGTTCCAACGTAAAGGTACGCCCGGCGAATATAGAGAGAGCTATTTGATCCCGAGTTACCGGAAATGCCCGTACTTGTGTTGCTGATGGTTGAAGCACTGTCACGAAGTTCAGCTGCAACCCCGTACTCGATCCCGTTCTCGGTCATCCCGTCGAACCCGGGATAAAGGCGCAAGAATCCAACAATACCAACGGGGTTGAGCTTGTATCCGTTGACGTTATCGGCAGACGAACCAATCGCGTCCAGTTGGACGTCCAGCGTTCCGTTGAGGTGGACTTCAATTGTGCCCGGCGCGGGTGGCTTTAGTGCTTGGGCGGAGGCCGCATTCATGGCTATGGCAATCAGGCCGAGCGACCCAACTGCCGCCAAAAGGTAAGTGCGCATCTTTCCCCTCTTTCGGGCAACAATCTGCCAGCCTAGCTTTCTTCTGGCCATACCCCTCGCGACTGCCAGTGTGGCATGAGTGGCAACGGATAGGTGGTATTAGCCACCACAAAAGTATTTAAATCAATGATTTAAATCAATATCAGAGGGGCTCGTGGTTCGGCGTTGCTTAATAATAATGTTCATAATGTGGCTGCGTCGCCACGCGGCATTAATTGGTTCTCAAGAGGGCGCCGATAGCACCCGCGCCGCCGCAAAACGGCGCGAGTTCTGTCATGGCACCATTTCTGATTCCCCCCAGCGCCAGAACGGGGATCTTGCTTGCCTTTGCGAGTAGCCGCCAGCGCAGCGTGCCCAGCGCCGGAATCCCGGGATGGCTGGCTGTGGGAAATGCAGGGGAAAGAAACACGAGGTCAGCGCCGGCGACCGCGGCGCGCCGCAATTGCACTGCGTTATGGGCCGAGGCGCTGATCCATCCGATGCGCGATCGAATTAGTTTGCGCCGTCCGCCCCTTAGATGCAGCCCTGCGCCAAGCATTGCGGCAAGCCGAGCGTCATCGGCGACGACCAGAGGAATCCGCCGCGCACGGCAGATGGTTGCAATCCTGCGCCCCAGTGCGCGCCTGTTTGGGTCATCATCATGGCGAAACAAAACGCCGGTTACATCACGCGGCAGGGCTTCGATTAGGGTCGTTGGATCGGGTAAGCGGATTTGGTCGGTGATCAGCCACAAAGTCGGATAGGCCGCGCCACGTCGTCGCTTGACCGCGCGTGCCCCAGCGATCAGTTTCTGATCCATGTTTCCACATCCCTCGGTGTCCCAAACAGATTCCGTTCCCGATATCGCAAGTAATCTCTCCAGCCTTTGTGCGCGAATCAACTCTGTAGCAGGCGAGCGTCAGGTTACGCTGGTTGCAGTGTCGAAAGGCAAGGACGCCAGCGTGGTTGAACAGGCTATTGCTGCCGGCCAGACAGTGTTTGGCGAAAATCGCGTTCAGGAGGCGGCGGCAAAATTTCCTGCGTTGCGCACGGATCATGGCGGTATTGTTGTGCACATGATCGGGGCCTTGCAAGTGAACAAGGCGCGGGATGCCGTGAGGCTGTTCGACGAAATCGAGAGTCTCGACAGGCCCAAGTTGGCGGATGCGCTTGCCAATGCTGCGGATCGTGAGGGGAAGCTCCCGTATCTGCTTGTGCAGGTGAACATTGGCGATGAGCCCCAGAAATCGGGTGTGCCTCGGGAAGAGGCCGATGACTTCATACGGGCTATGCGCCAGCGTTTTGGCAAAAACCTTCGTGGTTTGATGGCGATCCCGCCGGCTGGTGTCGACCCTGCTCCATATTTTCGGGAGCTCGTCGCGATGGCGGATCAGCATGGTTTGCCAGTCCGTTCGATCGGCATGTCAGGTGATTTCGAAATTGCAATTCGCTGCGGGGCGACGCAGGTACGCATCGGTTCCAGGCTATTTGGACGGCGCGGTTAATAGACCTTTGTGCGGTCGGCCGCCGTTCGTGACACAACATCGCAACCATGTCTCCGTGGGTTTTCAAAGAAATTGCATCGCATTACGGTATCAGCACCCTGTCTCTGAGGCGCATGTCGTGCCAGTCAGCTTCGCGAACAATAGCTCATCAAATTCCCCGACAAGGACCTGCATGTTATCCCTGTTGCTGAAATCCGAAATGCAGCAATGCGAACAGCACTAGACCAGCAAGAAATCCGACCAGGGTGCCGTTAACCCGGATGTACTGAAGATCGCGGCCGACACGGAGTTCAAGCTTTTCCGTGATCGTTTCGGCGTCCCAATTACCGACGACGCGCGCGATGAACCCGGCAATTTCCGCTTGGGCGGCTGGCAGCAATCGCGCGACGACGACGCCAGCGGCAACTGAAATTCGGCGCCGCGAGGCGGGGTCCTCGGCTAGCAGGGTGCCGAGATTGGCTAGGGCGTTCTGCAGAAGCGTGACGCTATGACCGCTATGCCGTTTCGTGTCCATTATGATAGAATCGCGCAGTCGAGCCCAAATTTCAGCGCTCCAGATTCGGACGCTTGGGTGCCCAATTACGCGCTTCAGAGCGGCTCCAAGTTCGGCGCCCCGGGCTTCGTTCTCTGTCAGGGACAAGACCTCGCGTCGAACCCATTCGTCGAAAGCTTCTCGCAGTTCCGAGCTGTCCGGCCCGATACGATCGAGCTCAACGTTGATCGCAGCAATCACACGGCTCGCAATATTCGCTCCGACGGCCCATCCGACCAGCATTCCTCCCTGCTCGCGTACCCGTTCGCGAATGGCCTGCTTCAATTCGAGTTGATGGCTGCTGAGAGCCGAACGCAGGTGCGCGAGGATAAATGAAAAGACCTCCTGATGGTGTCCCGACTCCACAAGTGATTGCAGCGCGCGCGCGACCAGTTGGTTCGCGGCAGGGCCGCTGGCAATTCTAGGTAACAGCCTAACGATGATGCGGCTTGCGCGGCCATCCTCTAAGGCTCGCAGTAATCCGGGCATTGACGCCGCGAGCGCTTCGGCTGCGGGTCTTGAAGTTGCCGGGTCGGCTAAAAAGCGCCCGATGATTTCGGGCAGGTCGAGCCCAGCGAGGAATCGAGTGATATCGGCTTCGGTGAAGACATGGTTAGCGACGAAACGGCCGAGTGCTGTGCCGAGGCGCTCCTTTTGCGCAGGCAATATGGCGGTGTGAGGAATTGGCAAGCCGAGCGGATGCCTGAACAAGGCTGTAACTGCAAACCAATCGGCCAGTCCGCCGATTAGCCCGGCCTTGGCCCCGTCGCGCAACGCCAATGTAGGTAAACTGGGCGGCATCGCGTAAGCTACAAAGGTCAGCGCCACCATAACGAGCAGCAGCCCGGTGGCGAACATCCGATGTCGCGCTAAGGAGCGCCGGAGCGGAGCTTCGGAATCGACGGCACCTTCGCTCATCGGTTCGGTGTGCCGCACTGCCCTCGCAAGATCAAGGGCTGCATCCGGTGGAAGACGCTATGTCGAAGTTTTGCTTGTGGTGTGTCATCAGCTGGCGCAGTCTGTCATTTACGGAATGTGAGGTGCTGTGACGACCACTTCGAAAGGAAAATCCATTGCTGGTTTCCGGTCGGGACGCTGGCGATCGAGCCTCGATCGCGAGGGGTTTGGATTCAGTGCCTGGATCGTCGGAACCTTACTTGCAGCCATGATTTTTCTTGTGTTGGGTGCCGTTTATTATTGGGTAGGTTGAAAGTTAGCCCAGCAGAGCTTGTGTAATTTTCATGTATTTCTCCGTTCTTGTCACCTGTGGTCGGTCGGCCTAGGGAGCGAAGATGCCCTTTCTTCGTGAAAAAGAGCCGCTACGGGGGGTGGCACACAATGTTCTGCCGGGGATCAGTCGTCTGGTGGCTCAGAATCCCGGAATGATGACGTATCATGGCACGAACACGTATCTAATTGAAGGAAGCGATGGTCTGACAGTACTTGATCCTGGGCCCGACGATCCGGTGCATGTCAGGGACATCTTGCGTGCGGCTGGATCGACACCGATTCGTCGGATTGCTTTGTCTCATACACATCGTGATCACCTTGGCGCAACTTCGGAACTGGTCAGCCGAACGGGCGCGCTAACCTATGCCTTTCGGCGGCCGGCGGCAGCAGGTTTCGCGCCGGATTTTTATCTTGATGAAGGCTCTGAAGCCGCTGGGCTGGTGGCGTTGCATACCCCCGGTCATGCAAGCGATCACTTGTCGTTCGCCTATCATGTACCGGGAGTTGGGCCGATTCTGTTTAGTGGTGACCACGTGATGTCGTGGTCGTCGTCGGTGGTAGACCCCCCAGACGGTGACATGATCGCCTATTGCGATAGCCTGAAGCGACTGCTGGATCGCGATGACGTGGCATACCTTCCTGGTCATGGTGCCTTGCTGGGCAACCCCCGCGTGCTGGTCACTGAAATGCTCGCTCATCGTCAGGCCCGCGAGGCAGAGATTGTAACACGCCTCGCCAAATCTTCTGCGACCGTTCCTGAACTTGTCGAGCTTCTTTACGGGGCACAACATCCGATCCTGATGCGAGCGGCACAACGGACCGTGTTGGCGCATCTGTTAAAACTTCGTTGTGAGGGGGTTGTACAAGAATACGAGGCTTGTTGGGCACCAGTCTGAGCATGGGCCGTTGCTGCAGGATGTGCCCTCATTCATTTTTCGTTGATTGCACTTGATCTCGCAGCTCGATCGCGTCATCCTGCATCGCTCGATTGCTAGGTTCAATGAACCTCCGGACCATGCGAGAACGGAATGATGTTCGATCAACGCCGCAGAGAAGCCAGAGGTTAATGACGGTATCTCCGGAGCATGTTTGTGATCAGGCGCTGGCAATTGACGCCTCGCCGGCGCTTGGCCCGGACGTCCCTGATCAAATACCCTCGATCGAGGCAGATGAAATTCCGGATGCTTTTGAGATAGCACCTCGTAGTGGTGTCCCCTGGCACCATGTTTCCCGGTTCACGACGGCGACCGTTGTTATTTGTGCGGTGATTTTGTGGCAAGTGATCTCTGACTTGCATGTGTTTCCTCCAATTGCGTTGCCATCACCTGTGGCCGTATGGCTTGCCTTCATCAAACTGCTTACCAAGGGGTATGGCGGCCACTCCTTGGTTGACGATATTGTGACCAGTTCATTAAGGATAGCCATCGGCTTTGGGGGCGCCGTCCTGGCGGGTGTGCCGATTGGACTGCTTATGGCGCGAAATGATCTGGTGTTTCGGGTTATCGATCCCTTTCTGCAGTTTGGGCGCCCGGTCCCGCCTCTCGCGTACATCCCGCTCCTTGTTGTCTGGTTTGGGATTGGCGAGCTTCCTAAAGTCCTTTTGATTCTTGTTGGAACCATTCCGGTTATCATCATTGGAACCATCTCAGGTGTCAAAGCGACGCCAATACTAAGGGTTTCGGTGGCGCAAACACTCGGTGCATCCGAGGCTCAAATTTTTCGTCATGTCATTCTGCCTTCCGCTCTCCCGGAAATTTTCACCGCCATGCGTGTCGGCATCGGCGTTGCTTGGACTTGTCTTGTCGCGGCCGAGCTGATCGCTGCTGATCAAGGTCTTGGTTGGCTGGTCCAATATGCCGGACAAGCGCTGCAGGTTGCAATTGTCATCGTTGGCATCATTGTCATCGGCATTCTGGGATATGCCATGGAGCTGACGATCAGAGTCATCGAACGGCGGGTCGTCCCGTGGCGCGGTCACGGATAACAACGGAGAGCTCTCATGCAGAAAAAACTTCACGGACTTGTGTTGGGCGTCTTAATTTCGTCGCTACTAGGTTCTTCCCCGTGGGCTCGGGCAGCTAAGCCCACGGTTGTGATCGGTTACGAAAATAATGGTGCCGATCCGTACATGGTGACGCAATCGCAGGGCTTGTTCCAGAAAATGATTCCCGCCCATGTAAGACTAAAATATTTTGCTTCCGGTCCAGCTGCAATGAGCGCGCTTGCGTCTAACAGCTTGCAGTTTATGTGCGGGATTGGCATTCCGCCGTTCGTTGCGGCGATTTCGCAGGGTTTGCCTCTTACCATCATATTCAATCAGGAGCGATATACGACGGCGGCCGGAATTGTTGTGCGGCCGGGACATGGCATTAGAACAGTTGCAGATCTCAAGGGACACCGCATTGCGATTGTGCAGGGTTCACAATCGTCGTTTGAACTTGCGACGTTTCTTGCTGAAGCAAATGTTCCTTTCGATGCTGTGCATCAAGTGAACATGTCGCCACCTGAAATGCGCGTTGCGTGGACCACAAAAAGCATTAATGCAGCGATCGTGTGGGACCCGGTATTCGATGCTTTGCGCAGTCTTGGCGGTCGAATTTTGAAGACTGACTCAGATTTGCCGCGCGACGCGTCATCCTACAACGTCTGTATCGCGGACACACGATGGGTCCACATCCACCCCAGAATAGCAACAGATTTCGTGCGAGCGCTCGACGTCGGCGTTAGTTATACTAAAGCGCATCCAGAGAAGGCCATCGCCCTCATGGCTAAGGCAGCGGGCATTTCGAAACCGGTCGCGAAAACCGAGCTTGCCGGTTACGAGATTTTTTCCGCTAAAGACCAAACGACGCCAGAGGTGCTTGGAAGTGGCACAGGGATGGCGACGTCGGCAACGACCCGGACTGTTGAAAATACGGCGAAAGTTTTGTTGAAAATCGGGCGGATCACCAATCCGCCGAAAAATCCTGTGGCCGTCGTGGATTCGCAATTCGCTGCCGCAGCCACGAAATAGTACTGCGCTATGCCAATTGTGGTCGAGCGCGTCCGCAAGGATTTCGGGCGACACCGGGCGCTTGACGATGTGTCGCTGACGATCGAGGATGGTACATTTGTGACCATCCTCGGGGCATCAGGGTGCGGTAAATCGACACTTCTCAATTTGATCGCTGGACTGTCAACACCTACAAAAGGGCGCATTCTGCTTGACGATGTCCCGATCATGAAACCGGGGCCGGACCGTGTTGTGGTTTTCCAGCAGCCCGGGCTCTATCCGTGGCTTAGTTTGCGTGACAATATTGCGTTTGGGCTTCGGATGCGGCGGACAGCGGGCATTGACTGGGGTCGGGTCGATGAGGTCATCGGCATCATGGGCCTGAAAGGCTTTGAAGGCCATCATCCCTATGAACTCTCGGGCGGCATGCAGCAACGTGTTGCAATTGCCCGCGCTCTGGTCATGAATCCACGCGTTCTGCTTATGGACGAACCGTTCGGTGCGCTGGATGCCCAGACACGGCACCGAATGCAAAAATTTCTCCTCGAACTCTGGGGTAAAATCGGCGCGACAATCGTATTTATTACCCATGACATTGATGAGGCTATTATGCTTGGTGATCGCCTTGTCGTCATGCGCGCGCGGCCTGGGCGAATAGCAATCGAAACGGGAGTTCCGCTTCCACGGGCACGACATTGGGATATGACTCTCGATCCAGCCTTTCTGTATCTCAAGCGCCAAGCGATGGCGATTCTAGGTGAGTAGTGGTGCTGGTATAGGTCAGATTGATATCGAGGCGCCAGAGCGTGGCGAGCGGTCCCTGTTATGGTCTCTCCTCTGTATGGCTGAGAGGTTCTACGGATCGTAAACGTGGGATCGTAAACGTGGGTGCTATCAGGTTGAGGTAGTGGGCACCCCCATCCAGTGCTGCTGTGGCCTGACCTGACATCCGAAACGCGGCCGGCCTCACCTCACGGATGTAGGGAGGGACAATCCGGGTCGGCGGCGGCGCCCCTGCTTCCAGTTCGACACGGGCCATCGGCCAGCATCGGCCACTCCTCGAACCCATGTCCGAGTTCGACGATAACAGCATTCTTCCTCTGGAAGACCGAACCAATGAGGCACGCACGGCGCTCCCCGACGTTCCGGGCTGCATTTGAAGTCGGTGTGCATTTTGTTCGCGCACGAAAAGCACGCGAAGCGACTCTGACTGGTGCGGTTTTTCCATTCACGTTGCCGCCAACCGAACAAGTCTGAATCGGATGTAGGCTGAGTTGATCGCGGTCAGGCGGCGCAGAACTAAATATTTTGTGGGATTGACGCGACGCGAGAAAGCTCCTTAGAACAATGTTTTCATTTTGTTCCGACCGCGTTCGCGTCTCGGGCAGACCGGAGTCAGCTAATGCTCACGCCGAAACAGCATGACTTACTTCAGTTCATCGACCAACATATGCGTCGGACTGGTTGCTCGCCAAGTTTTGAGGAGATGAAGGAAGCGTTGGAGCTCAAGTCGAAATCAGGTATTCATCGTCTGATCTCGGCGCTTGAGGAGCGCGGCTTCTTACGCCGGTATAGGCATCGAGCACGAGCGCTGGAGATTCTGCGTTTGCCAGCCGACGCGGTTCCTCAATCCCAGGCGTCCGAGGTGCCAACTGCTTCCCGATTTGCTCCAAATGTCATTCGAGGAGATTTCTCTGCGCGGTTCACCGGTGCTCAGACGGCGGTTGGTGTTCCGGCGATTTCACTGCCGCTTTACGGGCGGATTGCTGCTGGACAGCCGATCGAGGCGCTGCGCGCGGCCCATACAGATATCGAGGTGCCCGCGATGATGGTTGGCTCCGGCGAGCACTATGCGCTTGAGGTGGTTGGGGATTCGATGATCGAGGCGGGAATTCTCGACGGCGATACAGCAATCATTCGGAAAATTGATACCGCTGAAGCTGGTCAGATCGTGGTAGCACTTATTGATGATAATGAGGTCACTCTAAAGCGTTTGCGGCGGCGCGGTAATTCGATCGCTCTTGAGCCAGCTAACGCTCGATACGAAACACGAATCGTTCCTGCCGAGCGGGTGAAAGTGCAAGGCCGGCTGGTTGCCTTGTTGCGCCGCTACTGATTGCGTAGCGGGAAATTCAGGCGCCGCCGCTTTGACCAAAACCGTCACTCGGACGATATTTGGCGCATGGGTATGTGGGGCAAGGTGATTGGCGGGACAGCGGGGCTCGTGGTCGGTGGTCCAGTAGGGGCGATCGCCGGCATCATGCTTGGACACGCTGCCGATCGAGGCGATTTCGGAGCCGTCGGCACCCATCTGCGGCGGGCCCTACCGCTCGATTCTGCTCGGTTGGCCGCGTTGGTTGGACGACGCGATCAGGTTTTTGCCATTAGCGTGACCGTGCTGGCAGCCAAGCTGGCGAAATGTGATGGGCCCGTGACGCGCGCAGAGATCGATGCCTTTCGCAGGTACTTCCGTATCGAGGCAGCCGCGATCCCAACGATCGGGTATTTGTTCGACCGGGCGCGCGAAGATGCTGCCGGGTTCGAACCGTATGCGCGTCAGCTAACGGCCACTTTCGCCGACAATCGCGTAACTCTCGAGCAAGTTCTGGGTGCGCTTTATGGGATTGCGAGAGCCGATGGACCGATTAACCGGTTTGAGACGGATCTTCTCGAGAAAATCGGCTTAATTCTGGGCCTGACCCAGATGGAGCGAGCCCGAGCTGCCAATCCTTCGTTTTCTGCGGGCCAGGATGAAGACCCCTACAGTGTTTTGGGATTGCCTCCCGGCACGGCGTTGAATGCGATACGTGCGCGGTGGAAACAGTTGATGCGCGAAAACCATCCGGATCAACTTGCATCGCGCGGGGTGCCGGCCGAGTTTATTACTCGGGCCACTGAGCGGGTAGCACGGATTAACGCCGCCTATGATCAGATCAAGCGTGACCTAACACCTTGATTTCTCCGAATTTTGATGATCGATCTGCGGGCGCCTTGGTTGATCATTTGGTTCTTCATTACACCGGTATGCAATCCGCTGACGCGGCCAAAGCACGCCTATGTGATCCGGCGGCGAAAGTTTCAGCGCACTATTTGGTCGAGGAAAATGGCTCGGTTTTGTGTCTGGTGCCCGAGCAATCCCGGGCATGGCATGCTGGGGTCAGCTACTGGCGGGGCGTCTGCGGCCTCAATGATCGCTCGATTGGTATTGAGTTGGTCAATCCAGGTCACGAGCTTGGATATACACCCTTCCCCGACAGGCAGATCGAATCCCTGATACGGCTTTGTGTGGGTATACTCGCGCGGCATCCGATACCTCAGCGCAATGTAGTCGGCCATTCCGACATTGCGCCGGATCGCAAACGTGATCCGGGAGAAAAATTTCCATGGGCCATTTTGGCAAAAGCAGGGATCGGGCTCTGGACAGACGGAAAGACCGAGAGCCGTGATATCGTCGCTGATCTTGCCGCAATCGGGTATGACTTGAGCCTCAACTATTTCGCCGTGATTGCTGCGTTCCAGCGTCGATTTCGTCCTGATTGGATCAATGGTGTGCCTGACGAGGAAACGCAGGCAAGGGCGGCTGCAGTCCGGGTCTTGATGGATAATAATTGAGTGCGGTTGACGAGGATTGGCATATGGTTCAGAAAAAATGCACCAGATGGCCGGGTAGTCGCCGTCGCCTCTAGTACATGGTGTGCGATGGAGGAAAGTCCGGGCTCCACGGGAATGCGGTGCCGGCTAACGGCCGGCGGGGGCGACCCCAGGGAAAGTGCCACAGAAAATATACCGCCCGCGCGCCAATCCTTGCGGGTAAGGGTGAAATGGTGCGGCAAGAGCGCACCGCGCCCTTGGTAACAAGGGTGGCAGGGTAAACCCCACCGGGAGCAAGACC
>JAJZBH010000157.1 GCA_021799015.1 Pseudomonadota bacterium | reverse complement strand
TCGTGGCCGCGGGCCGGTTGCAACTGTACTGGTGCAGAAGGGAACTCTGCGGCAGGGGGATATCGTCGTTGCGGGGACAGAATCAGGTCGCGTACGCGCGATGATTGACGACCGTGGGAGACAGATCGCAGAGGCGGGGCCGTCGACGCCGGTTGAAGTGCTTGGTATGTCGGGCGTACCTTTGGCCGGTGAATTGTTAGTTGTGGTGGAAAATGAAGGGCGCGCAAGGGAAATAGCCGCGTTCCGTCAGCGGCGGGAACGTGATCGGAGCGCGGCGGCCAGCGGGGCCGCGCGTGGCACGCTTGATCAGATGCTGGCACGGATTCAGGCGGGTGAGCAGAAGGAAGTCGCGGTTGTTATAAAGGCTGACGTGCAAGGAAGTGCTGAGGCGATCCAAGCGACCGTGGAGAAACTGGGAAATGGAGAAGTTCGCGTTCGCGTGGTGCTTGCCGGGGTTGGCCAGATCACGGAGAGTGACATCCAGCTCGCCAAGGCGTCGTCTGCAGTGGTGATCGGGTTTAATGTCCGCGCCAATGCGCAGGCGAGGCAGCTTGCTAGCCGAGATGGTGTCGATGTTCGATACTACTCGATTATCTACGACGTGGCGGATGATATCGAGAAGCTGGTAAAAGGCAAGCTCGCGCCGATTCAGCGGGAAAAATTCTTGGGCTACGCGGAGGTCCGCCAAGTGTTCGATATCACCAAGGTAGGTAAGGTGGCTGGCTGTTACGTCACGGAAGGGGCCGTCAAGCGAGGTGCCCGTGTACGGCTGCTGCGAGATGGCCTGGTGGTGCACCAAGGCGAGTTGTCGCAGCTCAAGCGGTTCAAGGATGACGTAAGGGAGGTTGCGCGCGGGTACGAGTGCGGCTTGTCTTTTGCTGGATTCAACGATCTCCGTGAAGGCGACATGGTCGAATGCTACGAAACAGAAACAGTCGCAGCGTAATCTGGGATTCTAAAACCAAGGAAAAAGGCGGGCAGAGGCGACGACGCGTTGCCGAAGAAATCCGGCATCGGCTTGCCGATGTTTTTATTCGTACAGAGTTTCGTGACCCTGCTTTGGCAGGGCGGAGTATCACAGTTGCAGAAGTGCGAGTTAGTCCGGATTTAAAGCATGCGACGGTGTTCGTTTCGCTGCTTGGTGGTGAAGCTATCGCGCCTATATTGCCAGCGCTTCGCCACGCGGCCCCATTTCTGCGGAGCGAGATTGGCCACGGCTTGCGGTTGCGAGTAACACCGGATTTGCATTTCGAGGCTGACGCTGCGCTAGAAGAAGCGGCCCGCATCAATCGCCTTCTGCACCGGGCAGACGTGCTGCGGGATCTCGGTTCCGACGAATAGGACATATTGTTGACGGAGCGGTTGCCATCGGATGAGACCGGTATCGGTCGGGCGGTATTGTTGCTACGCGCCGGAAATCTGGTGGCATTTCCGACGGAGACAGTCTACGGATTGGGTGCCGATGCAACAAACGACAAAGCGGTTGCCAGTATATTTTCTGCAAAAGGGCGGCCAAGCTTCAACCCTTTGATTTGTCATTTTTTCTCCTCCGGAGCTGCCTTTGAGCACGTGGTTGCTGACGCCCGCGCACGTGCTCTTGCGGCTGCATTCTGGCCTGGCCCACTAACGCTGGTACTGCCGCGCGTAGCGACATCCCCAATCAGTGACCTTGCAGCGGCAGGGTTACCATCGCTTGCCGTCCGGCTGCCTGATCATCCTGTTGCACGCGCTCTGTTGGCAGCAGTCGGGCGTCCGATTGCCGCGCCGTCAGCCAATTCGTCCGGGCGCGTAAGCCCCACGCTTGCCCGTCATGTTCTAGCGGATTTGGATGGTAAGGTCGGTGCAGTTCTTGATGCTGGAGCGACTAGAGTCGGATTGGAGTCGACGGTCGTTGACTTAACGGGACAGGACGCGATGTTGCTGCGGCCTGGAGTTTGTACGTGCAAAATGATCGAGGGAGTTATTGGGCCTATTGTGGTTGGCGGAAGCACGTTGGCGTTACGCGGGCCGGGTATGATGCGATCACATTATGCACCACGGCTGCCAGTTCGGCCAGGGGCGACCTCCGTTGAAGAACACGAGGCGCTGTTGGGGTTCGGAGAAAGTTTACCGGATGGAAGGTTAACGATCAATTTATCCGCGACAGGTGACTTGGTTGAGGCGGCAGCGAATTTTTTCTCGGCACTGCGGCGGATCGACGACGAAGCGCTAGCGCTTGGTCTTACGGGCATTGCCGTCAGTCCGATCCCTGACGATGGTATTGGCATCGCAATCAACGACCGAATAAAGCGTGCGGCCGCACCTCGTTTCTGAGACACTGTTTCATGGCCCCTGCTTGAAGCAGCCGCACGTGGCGACGCGGGATGGTGACACACTGACTCGGCAAGATGGTCGTCCCCTTCACCTTGAAAAAGGCGCGGCGCGTGGGCGCCACCGGCGCGGTACCGGCTATCTTCAGGTGCGGGTGTCGTTCCGGTCCGTCGTAAAAGCCGGCGTTACTCGCGTGCGAGTTGCTTGCTCCTTTCGCGTCATCTCGAAGCCTCAGCTGTGTTAAGTGCCGCACCCGTGACGTCAGGAAGGCTGGCACATCGGTAACGGCGCGATTTGGCTGCGTGATTGGGGCGGAGTAAGAGAGAGGCGGACGCCGAGATGGGCACGAAAACCGAACAGGGACTTTCAGAAGCTGACGCCGCCCGACTGTTGCTGCAGTATGGCCCGAATGAGGTCGCGGACACGACCGAGAAATGGCTTGGATCCCTTGGCTCGCGGATGTGGACACCTCTCGCGTGGATGCTGGAAGCGACCGTCCTGCTTGAGCTTCTTCTCGGCCACGAAATGCAGGCGCTGGTCATTTTCTTTCTCCTGTTTTTCAACGCTGTACTGGGGGTATCGCAAGAAGCGCGTGCCCGCGGTGCGGTCACAGCACTTCGGCAAAAACTTGCAATAACGGCATCTGTCCGGCGCGATGAAAGTTGGAAACGCGTGGCGGCCTCCCGGTTAGTGCCAGGCGATCTGGTGAAGCTTGCCCTGGGTACCGTAGTTCCCGCTGATATCGAACTTATGTCTGGGATAGTGTTGATTGACCAGTCGATGCTTACAGGTGAATCCCTGCCTGTTGAACGGAGAGCTGGAGACCAGGTGTACGCAGGTGGGTTGGTTCGCCAAGGTGAAGCGACGGGCGTTGTTACAGCTACTGGATCACATGCATACTTTGGAAAGACCGCGTCGCTGGTTCGAGACGCGCGGAGCGTTAGCGGCGAGCAACACGCAGTGTTGGCGGTGGTTCGTGATCTAGCGCTGATCAACGGGGCAATCGTGCTGGCGATGTTACTATACGCGCATGAAATCGGGATGACCGTTTCCGAATCCATCCCTTTGGTACTAACCGCTATGCTGGCTTCGATTCCGGTCGCATTGCCGTCGACCTTCACGTTGGCAGCAGCCATCTCGGCTCGGAAGCTAGTAGCTCGGTCTGTTTTGCCGACGCGGCTTGCTGCCATCAATGAGGCGGCAACCATGAGTCTTTTATGTTCTGACAAAACGGGAACACTAACGCAGAACGAATTGTCCATTCGCGGGATTTTCGGGTTTGATGGTGCTGACGAACGCGCTGTTTTGGAAGCCGCCGCGGCTGCATCGTCAGAAGGGGGCGACCCGCTCGATCAGGTAATCATCGATGCGGCGCGGGCAAAAGCCATAATTGTACACGAGGTGGCAGCATTCACCCCGTTTGATCCAGCTCGAAAATACGCCGAGGCGCAACTTGCGAATGGCGTTCTCATTCGCAAGGGCTCGGTTGAGGCATTGCTTCCGGCGCCGGTGCCGTCCGTATACGACGACGCCCGGCGGCAGCTTGCTGAGGCTGGATGTCGGGTTCTTGCTGTCACGACTACCCGCGGTGATACAACTTCCGTAATTGGAATGATCGGACTCGCAGATCCTCCTCGTGACGACGCTGTCGGTCTAATTGAGGACTTACGTGGTCTTGGGGTTCGTGTGGTAATGGCAACGGGAGATTCGCCGGAGACCGCGACGGTCATCGCCAAAGCGGTTGGCATCGACGGAAAGGTGTGCGATTCTGCGACGTTGTCCACGCTGACTTCGCTCGGCGACTTTGGCGTTTTTGCGGGTGTGTTCCCTGAACAAAAATTCCAGTTAGTGAAGCTGTTTCAGCAAAGTGGCTACGTTGTGGGCATGTGCGGTGATGGCACCAATGATGCCCCAGCGCTCCGCCAAGCCCAGATGGGTATCGCCGTTTCTACGGCAACCGATGTCGCAAAGGCCGCAGCAGGGCTTGTGTTAACGGCCCCGGGTCTGTCTGGCATTCTGGATGCGATCCGCGAAGGGCGCGTCGCCTTCCAGCGCATCAGAACCTACGCGCTCTCAATGGTTGTACGAAAGATTACGTTTGTTCTTTATTTAGCTTTGGGGTTGGTGCTTACCAGCCATGCGGTCTTGACGCCCTTTCTGATGGTCATGTTGTTGATCGTTAATGACTTTTTGACGATGGCTATTACGACAGACAGGGCGGTACCGAGTAGGCACCCCAGGCATTGGAAGATTAGCGGAATAATCGCCGAAGGCGTTGTCTATGGAGTCGCGACCCTTGGGTATGCCCTTGCGATGTTGCTTGTTGGCAGAGAAATTTGGAATTTACCAATGGTAGAAATCCGAACGCTATCGTTTCTTACGCTTATGCTCGCGGTGCAGGCAAATGTTTTTGTCGTACGTGAAGATCGTTGGATGTGGTCGTCGATACCAAGCTTTTGGCTGTCTACGGCGATGATAGCGATGGCTGCGTTCAGCGTCATCCTTTCACGGGACGGTTTGTTGATGGCGCCGCTAACGGTACGTGTCGTCTCAGGGGTTGTTGTGAGCGCGGTTTTTTTCGCGTTTTTTCTCGACTTGATCAAGCGAATAGTAAGAAGCTTTCATCGAAGCGAAAAGCCAGAGCACGCGCGGTTGCGTCATGGAAAAAACCTACGCAATTAAGGAATTCGAGCGATACGACGGCCGTAGTGTCCGCTCTGCCACACGTTACTGAGACGATAGTTGGAGAATATAACCGGGTTGGGAATTATCGAGATAACTCAACGGCCACCAAATCCGGTAGCTGGACACCCGCAATTACCCTGGTGGCGTGGGAAACTGATGCAGGTTTGATGCCGGCTTGCGACGATGGATGCGGCTGACCAGCATCCTTGAAGCCAGCCATTTCTCGTTCTTCTGCGAGTGAT
>JAJZBH010000156.1 GCA_021799015.1 Pseudomonadota bacterium | reverse complement strand
GGATTGGGAAGCCACCATTGCTTCGTCAGAAGCCTGGCTGCTCATCGCGTCCATCCGTCGGACCGTCAGACTCGTCGCGCGCGCATGAAAACATTAGATTTAATTACGAGCCAGACTCTTAGACGTGCGTGGGCAGGTGCACCTCTGGCCTCCCCGGACAAACCTCTGCTGCCTATGGTACGGCAACAGGACGCACGCCGGAAGCAACGCGGTAGGGAACATCGGGCACCCGCTATGCGTCGCCGATCGGTTCCATCTCCAAGGCGCAGACGTCAATCCTCGCTGAAGGATTGCTCGGCATCCGATCCCTACCAGGGGTTCCGCCGCCGACCTGCGATTGGCCACCCATCCTTCGATGCGAGGCCGCTTGCGGCTCGGAGGTCGAGGACAACGCGACTACCGGATCTGGTGGCCGAACGAACTAACTCGACAGTGCCCATTCAACTCGAGGGTACCGGCCTTTAATATTGCGCCGCAGCGCGCCATATGATAGTGTGTAACAATCCTTGCGAAACTGTAAAAGTTGAATGGAGTTCGCCGCATGGCGCGCGTCACTGTTGAAGACTGCATTGAACAAGTACCGAACCGCTTTGATCTGGTCCTTTTAGCCAGTCAGCGCGCCCGTAACCTGTCGCGCGGCGCTCAGATTACCATTGCCCGTGACAACGACAAAAATCCCGTTGTGGCCCTCCGTGAAATTGCAGAATCGAGCGTAAGCTTTGATGCGCTGGAGCAAGATCTCATCCAGTCCTTGTCTCGCGTCCCAGAGCCAGAGCCGGCGGATGAAGAGGTTCAGGATTTGATCCCTACAGACCAGAATATCTTTGGTTTGCAAGACGTGTCGGCCGAAGAAGAGGCGGCGGCATTGGCTGCTGAATCGGAAGAGATGACCTCGGAAGATATTGCCGCTGCCATCGAGGCAGAACTTGGCGGCGGCGAACGGCCGCGCCGCTGACTACAGGTTTCCTATCATGGAGCCCGGGCACAGCCGCCACTCGATGAGTGAGGTGCGGTGTGCCCCCGGGGACGAAGCTTACGAGCAGTCTGGCCGAGCGTTGATAGCTTCACTGCTGACTCGCATCCGCGCTTACGATCCGCGTGCTGACGGTTCGTTAATTGATCATGCGTATCACGTTGCTGCCGACGCGCACATCAGCCAGATCCGCGACAACGGTGACCCTTACATTACCCACCCGATCGCGGTTGCCGATATCCTTGCTGATTATCGCCTCGACACCAGTAGTATTGCGACAGCCTTGCTACATGACGTAATTGAAGACACCAAGGTGTCGCTCCTGAACATTGAGGCCAGTTTTGGGCCGGAAATTGCGGGGTTGGTTGACGGCGTTACAAAACTGACCAGGCTGGAGCTGCAATCCGATCGGACAAAGCAGGCAGAAAACTTCCGCAAGCTTGTGCTCGCGATGAGCAAGGACATTCGTGTTCTGCTCGTCAAGTTAGCTGACCGATTGCACAACATGCGGACAATTCAATTTGTCACCGACCGTGAGCGCCGGATCCGTATTGCCCGAGAAACGATGGAAATCTACGCGCCTCTGGCCGAACGGATCGGTATGGAGCGTGTCAAAGCCGAGCTACAGAATCGAGCCTTTGCGGTGCTTGACCCGGAAGCTTATCAGTCAATTCAGGCGCGACTTAACTTTCTGCGAGGACAGGGCGCGGACGTCATTGATGAAGTTCGGGCCGATCTTATCCGGGTGTGCCGTGCCGCTGGCATCGCCGACGTCGAGGTCATAGGCCGCGAGAAGTCGATTTTTTCGATCTGGGAAAAGATGCAGCGGCGTAATGTCGCGTTCGAACAACTCTCTGACATCATGGCTTTTCGTATCATTGTTCCTACTCGCGAGGCCTGTTACATTGCTCTGGGTGCTATCCACGCTGCTTTTCCCGTCATTGCCGGGCGCTTCAAGGACTATATCTCGACACCGAAAAGCAACCTCTACCAATCTCTCCATACTGGTGTAACACTCCGCCACCCGCGTAACCAGAAAATCGAGGTGCAGATTCGTACTCATGAAATGCACGAAATCGCGGAAAACGGTGTTGCCGCCCATTGGCTCTACAAGCAAACAGACGCCTCGGCCGCAGACGTAAAGAAGTTTCGTTGGGTTCAAGACCTCCTCGAGATCTTGGAGAATTCGGCTGCTCCTGATGAATTCCTGGAAAACACGAAACTGGAGCTTTATCAGGATCAAGTCTTTTGCTTCACCCCAAAAGGTCAGTTGATCCAATTGCCTAGGGGAGCTACCGCCGTCGATTTCGCCTATGCTGTTCACTCGCAGATTGGGGATACATGTGTCGGCGCGCGCATCAATGGGCGCTTGATGCCGTTGCGCTACGAACTGCAGAATGGGGACCAAGTGGAGATTCTAACCGCACGCGGTGGCACGCCATCGCCCTCTTGGGAACGGTTTGTAGTCACCGGAAAGGCTCGCGCACGTATTCGCCGCTTTCTTGCTCAGCAGATCCGGGTACAGAACCGCGACCAAGGAAAGGCCGCGCTTGCCCGTGCATTTCGCCAAGACGGCGTTGACGGCAGCGAGAAAATTCTTGATCCGCTTCTTAAGCAATTTAAATTGAGTAACCTTGACGATCTGTACGTTGCCGTAGCGACAGGCAATCTCGGTGCTAAGGAAGTCGTTTACGCCGCATATCCTGAGCTGCGTGAGAACCGCGGCCCCCGCATTGTTCCGGGTATGCTTACCCGAGCTCCACGCGGGTCCAGCGCCAAACGATCGAACTCTTTGCCAATCACGGGCTTGATTTCAGGGATGGAGGTTCATTACGCGGGCTGCTGTCATCCATTGCCGGGTGATAAGATCATAGGAATCGTTGCGACCGGCAAGGGCGTTACAATCCATACCCGTGATTGCCTTACGCTTGAGAACTTTGCGACTACACCAGAGCGCTTCATCGATGTTGATTGGGACTATGCCCGGCTCGCGCAGGCGAGAGACGGTCCTGCACGCGATGGTGTTGGCAAGGGAGGGACAAGCAAAGAGCGACCGTTTACCGGCCGAGTCAGCGTCATAGTGAGCAATACTCCAAATGCTGTTGCTAACCTAGCCAATGCGGTTGCAAGGCAGGACGCAGCTCTTGAGAACCTGAAGATCGTCCATCGTCAGCAGGATTTTTTCGAGTGTCTGATGGATGTTGAAATCCGGGATTTACGACACCTGTCCCAGGTGATCGCCGGATTGCGTGCCGCAGGTGGAGTTGCGCAAGTGGACCGTGCCCGCTCGTGATCATCGGTATTGGTTCAGATCTGTGTGATATTCGTCGCATCGAGGCAACGCTTGTGCGGTTCGGTGAGCGTTTTACGAGCCGCATCTTTACAGACGTTGAGCGTGCTCGGGCTGAACGCCGGCCACTTCAGCGGGCCGCAACATATGCCAAGCGTTTCGCTGCCAAAGAGGCTTGTGCCAAGGCACTCGGCAGTGGATTTCGTCATAGCGTTTTTTTTGCGGATCTCGGTGTAGTCAATCTTCCATCCGGCCAACCAACGTTGATGCTGACCGGAGGCGCTGCGTTTCGGCTGGCAAAAGTTACACCCGAGGGGCACCGTTCGATGATTCATCTTACCCTCACTGATGAATACCCCATCGCCTTTGCGCAAGTGATTATCGAAGCCGTGGCGGCTTCTTGAGGACGCCAACGGCCTGCCCCTACGTCGGTGTTTGCGGAGGGTGTACGGTCGCCAACCCTTTTGATCCGGGTGAGCTTTATGCCAAGCGTCAACTTCTCAATCATGCTTTGCAGGATGCTGGTTTTCTGGATCCTAACATTACTCCGTTGATCACGATTCCTATGGGTTCACGCCGTCGTATGGATTTTGCCGTCGCTCGAGTGAGTGGTGCGATACACTTTGGCTTGCATGCCCCTCGGTCGCACGTTGTCGTGAATATTCGTGCGTGTCCGCTCGCGGATCCACGCATCGAATCGCTTATCGGTCCGCTTCGTGCGTTGTTTGGTCAACTAAATGGAATGCGACGAAAAGGAAGTGTCCTCGTCACGATTACGGAAGGAGGGATCGATGTATGCTTAGGTCTAGATGATGAAGCAACGACCGAAGATCGTATTCGCTTAGTCGATTTTGCTCAATCATACGACCTTGCTCGGGTTAGTCTCGTCGATGATCCAATACTTATTCGGCGTGTACCGACTCACCGGTCGGGATCGCTCTCAATAAAGGTGCCGCCTGGCGCATTTCTGCAGCCGAGCGGGGAAGGCGAGAAGGCTATCGTAACATCGATTGTTCGGTTTCTGCCTCGTAGACTGCCTCGAAAGGCTCGAATCGCTGAACTCTATGCGGGTGTTGGCAGCTTCACAGGTGTCCTTGCCCAGTACGCAAAAATCCAAACCTTTGAAGGCAGTAAAGCCGCGACCGCAGCTCTGGAACACGCGGTACGTGATGCAGGGCTTGCTGGCATGGTTACGTCGGAGGTCCGTGACCTTACTCGCCGCCCAGTGATGGCGGATGAACTTTCATCCTTTGCCGCCGTGATACTTGATCCACCTTTTGGAGGCGCGGGAGCTCAGATCACTCAGATTGCGGCCTCGGGTGTTGGCCGCGTCATCTACGTCAGCTGTAATCCGAAAACATTAGCCCGCGATGCTCGCGCGCTTCGGCGTTCCGGGTACGTTTTGATCGAAGCAGTACCGATTGACCAGTTTCCTGGTTCCGAACATCTGGAAGCAGTTGTGTCCTTTGATAAGAACTGATCAGAGTCAGTCGCTTTTTTTTGAGCGGCCGAGACGGGAATATGTTAGTAATTTTCTCGACGCTCGAGATTGATGGGGAGAATTCTACCCATATACGAATATCCACACGCTTACATGGGTCGTTGCCGTATTTGCAATAAAAGCAGAGAAAAATTGATTGTCGCTATATATATAACATAATATTTGTGCCGTAGATTTACGCGCCGGGAATTGCGCGGCGGTTTGGTTGAGTTGGTGTCGGACACCTCGAAGAGCCTCTGGTGTTTTAGAGAAATTGGTGATTCTCTGGTTTTGAGAGTGTGAAGGACGATTGGATGATGTCGCAACCGGGTTTTTCTGGATGATCGGTAGTTGGCGTTAACGAAGACTGGGGCTCCTCTGGAGTGTCTGGTGGGCGTCGTGAATTCTGAGGTGTTCGGGTATCATCTGGAGAAGCGCTGAACCGGAATGACTAGCCGATGCTGGGACGAACCACGTTAGCTAGCCAAGGCTGTCAAACCCTGGGTGCG
>JAJZBH010000155.1 GCA_021799015.1 Pseudomonadota bacterium | reverse complement strand
GCGGCACTGGGAGGGGCTGACCCGCTTCCTCGACGATGGCCGGATCGAGCTCGATACCAACACCGTCGAGCGCGAAATCCGCCGGATCCCCCTGGGACGCAAGAATGCGCTGTTCGCGGGTAACGATACTGGCGCCGAGCACTGGGCGCTGATGGCGACGCTGATCGGATCCGCCAAGCTCAGCGGTGTCGAGCCCCTCGCCTGGCTCACCGACGTCCTCGAACGCATCGTCGCCGGAAATACCAAGACCAACAAAATCGACAGTCTCATGCCGTGTTGGGAACTGGAAAACCCAGACCACCGCACCCGCCACGGCGTAGTGCCCGCCAACCAAGCCAGGGACGTCATCCAGACAGCGCTTACAGCGCTTTTGCAGCAAAGACCTTTTGCGATTTGGAGTGGCTACTAGCCGTGATGTGGTGGCGGGTTTTCGCGGCAGAGCAATTGCGTCGGATGCTGCGGCGGTCCTACTCCGCGCGGCGGAACGGGTAATTTCGGCTGACTGAACGCGTCGCCGCCTGGCCTCACCAATCATCCCGAGCAAAAAACTCGGTTTGCGACACCATCCAATCCTCCCTCACACCGTCAAAGCCAGAGCTTTTTCGAGGTGCCCAATTTCGACGTGTAGATCCGGAAGCCGGCGCCGTTGGTCTGCTACTCACGTTGCCGATCGGTCTTCCAACAGCGAATAAATGCCGCCGTCCGTCCATAGGAACCGTCAAACCTCAGCGCGACAAGGTCAGCAATCAACTGCTTCGTCGTGCGCTCCCGCTTGCGCGATTTGCCGGCGTCCTGTCGCAGCCAGCCTGTCAGTTCCCCGGCAGACGAGTCCGGCTTACGTGGTCGGTCGGGAAGTTTGAACGTCGGCTTTCTACCGTCTGGCCGCGGGTATTTTGGGATCGTGTTCCGCGATAACCCCGTACGCCGTTCAATCTCGCGGATCGGAATCTGCTGCCGAAAATGGCGGTCACGAATTGCGCTCCATAACGCCATGTCGATCACTCCAGCGTCCCTCGACCAAAGCCTGAGAGGGGTCAAAACATGGGTCAAGTGTGGAACAGCTCTGGCTTTAAGAGTGACATGCGAAAATTTAACGGTGGCTCGAGGGGGATCATGTGTCCGGCCTGTTAACACGGCAGCATGGCCAACGCGGTATTAGCGTGGCGAAGCTCCAGCCATTTCTCGGCGGAGTCTGCCAACGCCCTACGACGGTAACAATAGTGCCGTCATGGACTAAGCGAAAAATGGCCCGCGCCGATGGCAGAGGCAGCTCCACACATCCAGCGCTCTGTGGAAAGCCATACGCGGCTCTCCTATAGCCGTGAACGGCGATGTTGCCATAAAAATAATTGATCCAGTGCACGTCTGGGTCGTCGTAATGGATCCTGGTCGGCGTCTGTCCCTTCATGCATCCGGTCTTCAGGCGCATGACAATGGGCCAGGATCCATCTGGCGTGGAATGATCGATACCGGTGTTAGCGGGGCTGAATTGTAGGGGGAACCACGAGCCATTCTCGGCATCGCGCTGCCATACCGTAACATTCTCTACTGGTGGATTTTTGTCTACGAGAACCCAGGTGTAGGGAAAGCCGGGCCGGCCACGGTGGTGGGTGAGACCCAGCACGGTCTGATGCCGGTACGCCACGTAAGCACCTCGGACAAGGGGTGTTGCGGGGATTCGCCGAAGCGGCGGCGGTGGTCGACCTGGCCAGTGGCAGCTTAGAATGGTCTTCCCATGGGCGTTTTCGGCAAACCCCGGCCGGCAAGGTAAAAAGCCGCGTTTGTGCAACGTGGCGGCATCATCATACAAGATCATCGTATGTTTCAGATCGTGAAAGAATCGATGGTGCCTTAGGTACATTTTCCAGTTTAAACATGCATGGCGAGAAGCAGCATAGCACCTGCGATCGCGAGCGGTACCAACCCGAAGGCCCAAAGCGGGACCTTTTCGTGCCCGCTTCGCACCTTCTTTTTCGCGATATTGCGCGTTTTCAGCATTTCATCCATCGGTGCAGACGCTGGTATCAATTTTCACGAAACGTACATCGCAGAAGCGTAGGCCCAAGGACTTCTAAAAAGTTGGCGAGCATGCTGAGAACTTTGGTCTGCTGCGTGGAAATTAAAGGGCAGTGGCGACAACGTGATCGAGCGCGATGTGATGTCTTTGGAGTTTCTCGAAACTGGTTCAATCCACCTTGAACATTGTTCCTTGATTCGAAGGCACGAGGCATAGAAGCTGGCAACATCCAGCCGAAGCCATGTCTCATCGGCGTTCGCCGCACGGCCAGTCTCCGGCTAAATGAACCGGATAGAAATCCCTTCGACGATTCAACACCGCAATCCCAGCTCCTGTGCAAACCACCACATCGCGCACCGTTACACATCGTCTACGTGCTCGCGGGCGGCAGCCACTGCGCACTGTTCAGATTGGCCGCGTTTCGCCTTTTTATCACGGCAACCCAACCCCGGCCGATGCTCGAGGGACCCAGGCAGATGGCGACCCCAGAGCGGCACGTTTGCCATTACCGCCATGAGACTCGCGCACCTAAACCGGGAAAAGAAAAGGCCTCGGATTGTCCCGAGACCTCTCCTGTTGACTTCACTTCACACAACTGACCCTGCTGGGGGAGAAGTCAGGGCCCGGGTCTCTGTAGCCTACAATTTAGAGCGCAGATATCACAGTCACGTGACATCACGACCTTGTGTTTCGTGAATCATGTCGTTGATGTGTGGCAATATGGATACAAAAAAAACCCGGATTGCTCCGGGGAGTTGTGTTAGGGAATTATAGGATCTCAGTTGCCCAAGATCGGGAGTGCGCTTTAGTAATACGGGATCGATAGTGTGTCCAGCGGAACACGCCATACTGTGGCGAAAGAGAAACTCCGGCTGGCTCCAGGGTTGCGGGCCAAGTCGCGGTTCCCAAGTCCCGGAGAAACGAAATTCTACTCGAAAGCAATTTGAGTAGAGGCTTAAGTGCCGTCTTTAAATATGCGACAATTCGGCACGAAGATGTCATGCCTCCGTGTCGTCACCTGTTCGTGTTTTTGGGCCCCTCCCAATGGCAGGTGGAAATGCTCCTCCACAAAGAACCCCGGTTGCCCGGGGTTTTTGAGTCTAGTGCAGTGTCTAAGGAGAAGACATGGAATGTATAGCGCACGATCGCCGACTCGAAACTCACACCTTTGTGTGTCTCACGCCATTGTGTTAGAGTAAAAAAGAGCCCCCGGATTGCTCCGGGGGTTTCAGTTTATGACAAAAAAAGCCCTGCATGGGAAATCAGGGATGGGCGCCTTATAGTCGTGAAACTGACGCGATGGTGTCACGTTTCGGTGTCGTCACTCGCTTGTGCAGCGCGACGCCAACCGCCGGATTTGGCGGCACCAACACAAAAACCCCGGATTTCTCCAGGGTTGATAAAGTCTTGGGTTGGTGCAATCGTAGTATGGTAGTAATAAAATCTGGCAGTTGGGCGCTGTATAGCCCGCCGCTTGTGATATGTGCGCGATGCCTTCGTGTTGCTTATCTTTTCGCTGCCAACGCTGCCACGTCTTAAGCAGAGGCCACACATTGACCGACTTTCCTGCTGGTTGAAGGCCACTGTTTCGATAGGCCAAGCGAAAACTCTTGCGTCGGCAATGGCCAGTGTGCATGGGTTCCTAACGTTGGTCGTTTGTTCTCGACTCATGCCGATCGAAAAAGGAGAATACTATTTGTTCCTTGACCGAACAAATGGCAGCGCCGATCGGGACGCTACGCGCCAGAAAATACATCCTCGCTTCAGATAGTCATGCTGCGTTAAATCTCGCAATGAGTCCTGCGCGAGTAGAAGCGATCATGATGGACGATTCAGGCCTCAAAGGACAACCGGAAGCGCCAAGACCTGCGGGCAGCTATCACCTCGACATGGACTTAGTCCCGCGCAATGTGTGGAGAAGCTGCACACTTTTCTTTCCGTGGTCGGGACAAGACCACGTCACATGGCGTCACTCACGCTACAAAACGTGCAAATCATTCGGAACGTTGTTCTGAAACTTTCCGATAAAATCAGCAGCGGTGGCTACGGTCGATGACGAGACCGTATTGGCGTTGAACGCCAGCCGTATTGGATTCAGCAAAGAAAGAGGGGGTCTTCAAGCTAATTCCGGATAACGAGATTCGCTTAATCTAATTTAGCAAACGCCCGCCTGCGATCATCTCCACAGATCGCAGATAGTTTCCTCCCGCACTGACCGCGGGTGCGCGAGATTCTAAACGCGGCTCGTGGCGCGAGCGATTGAATCGAGGCCGGCAACGACAACGGTTGTGCGAGCCCGATACATGCCGATCGTCACGCTGATCAGCTCGAACGCGTTTAGCAACAACCCACTGTATGACGGCGTTACCCAGTTATTCAGAATCCAGAGGGCTATGCAGACCATTGTGCCGATGCGTATCACCATCTCGGAGTAACGCATCAGGATCGCGTAGATGATTAGTGCGCCGCCCGATGTGGCGAACTCAACCACGGTTCGCACCCCGTCCTGTCCGGTTGCAACCATACCGACGCCGAGCGCGGCATATAGAACAGCACTAAGCCGGACTGAGAGCGACGATACCCGATCGAAGTGATCAGCCCGCTTATAGCCGGGCTGGCACCAGAGGAGGACTGCCGGAACCAGAAAATTGCCTAGCGATGCGGCAACATTACCAAGCATGACATAAGATAGACTGAAACAGAGCGCGCCCGCGGACTGGACCGCGATCAGGCGCAGCTTGTTCCCTTGGACCTGCCACGACAAGATAACGATGGCGGCGCCGACGAAGCCAATACCCTGGGCAATCATGATGAAATCGACCATCACTACGTATCCATTCCATCTGCATCCTGACTGGTGGGATCAATGATAAGCTTCATAATATTCATACCACATGTTCTATCATATTCGTTTGGCTACGGATTCACCATGGTGCTGCCTCTCGTTCACCATTCGCTGTCGCCAGAGTACGGATTTGGCACCGAAGGAAGCCTACTTCGTGAGCCACCCGGACCGCACACAAGCCACTCAACGAGGAGAAAACCACTAGAGCCTGATCGTCTGAGGCTGAATCAATTTTGGGGTATCCGCGCGGTGTGATTTCTGACCTAGGATGCTGGCTGGGCTGGAGGCCAACATGCATGGGTTGTCCGTATTCGTTGGATTTGCGTGAGCGTGTTGTGGCTGCGATACCCTCTGGGATGAGTTACCGGGAGACGACGAAGTCTTTTATCGTAAGCGTTGCGACGG
>JAJZBH010000154.1 GCA_021799015.1 Pseudomonadota bacterium | reverse complement strand
ATGGCCTTCAGGCTTCGGTTTTGAGCCGAGCCTTCCGGGGCACTTTCGGTCATTTCATGCCGACTCTATTAAAGAGTCTATTAAAAATAATCAGATGGATGTTGTTTTTGGAGAGTTTTAGAGATCAACACACGGCGACCGAAAATGGCTTGCCTGACTTGCGTTGCAGCAGAACATCGCCTGACGCAAGGACTTTGGAGACGATGAGGCCGTGGGACAGGGGGGTGATTGGACACCGCTATGACCAAGCTTAGGCATACGCGAGCAACAGCGAACAAAGGCAACCCGGTACCCGCCTCTCTTTCTCTCGAACTAGACTTTGGCTGGTCGCCTTGACGAGCGGACGGCACACGTCAAACTGAAATGCCGAGAATATCAGAAAGATTGTCTTATGCAGCAAGTGTTGGTCCAGAACGTCAACAAGGTGTACAGGAATGGCTGCATTGCCCTCCATGCTGTTGATCTAGCGATTGAACAAGGTGAAATTTTTGCCCTTCTTGGTCCTAACGGAGCAGGTAAGACGACGCTGATCAGCATAATCTGCGGCCTCGTAACCAAATCGTCAGGCCGAGTGCTGGTTGCGGGTCATGACATCACGCGCGATTATCGTGCGGCACGGACGCGCATTGGCATGGTACCGCAGGAAATCGCGCTGGATATCTTTGAAACTGTCTGGAACACCGTGCTCTTCAGCCGCGGGCTGTTTGGCAAGCGACGGGATACCGCATATCTTGAGCAATTACTCCGCGATTTATCGCTTTGGAACAAACGTGATGCCCGGGTTATCGAACTTTCCGGCGGCATGAAGAGGCGCGTGATGATTGCTAAGGCACTAAGCCACGAACCTGATATACTGTTTCTTGACGAACCCACGGCCGGCGTTGATGTGACGCTCCGGCGTGACATGTGGGCTCTTGTACGTAGGCTGCGCGAAAAGGGCGTCACCATCATTCTGACCACTCATTATATTGAGGAGGCAGAAGAGATGGCAGATCGCGTCGGAGTCATCGATAAAGGGCGCTTGCTGTTGGTAGAGAAAACGGTCAGCCTTATGCGCAAGATGGGAAAAAGGCGGCTGACCATCGTGCTGCAGCAGCCACTCGCGGACGTTCCTCTCGAGCTGGCCGGCTGGCAATTGGAACTTGAGGAGAGTGGGCACAATCTTATCTACAGGTTTGATGCCAATGCCGAGGATACTGGCATACCCGCGTTGCTCCGGCGCGTCGCCGAGCTCGGCATTGAGTTTCGTGATCTTGACACCGCTCGTAGCTCTCTCGAGGATATTTTTGTAAGCCTCGTCGAGAGGGCGGCATGACGTGGTTTTCTCTTAACTACACCGGCATCTACGCAATTTACCGCAAGGAGATGGCGCGCATGGCGCGTACTATGTGGCAAAGTGTGGCCACCCCGGTCATCACGACGGTGCTTTACTTTGTTGTTTTTGGCCGTGCGATCGGCTCACAGATTCAACACGTTGATGGTGTTGGTTACGGTGCATTCATCGTGCCCGGTCTGATCATGCTGACATTGCTTACCCAAAGCGTTTCTAACGCTTCGATCGGCATCTATTTCCCAAAATTTACCAAGACGGTATATGAAGTTTTATCGGCCCCGCTCTCGTATGCCGAGGCGGTTTTTGCCTATGTTGGTGCGGCCGCTACCAAAGCCATCTTGCTCGCACTAATTATCCTGGCGACAGCGACGCTGTTCGTGCCGCTCCATATTCACCACCCTGTTTGGATGGTCGCGTTTCTGGTGCTGACTGCACTCGCTTTCAGCCTGTTCGGGTTTATCATTGGCATCTGGGCGGACAATTTCGAGCAGCTCGCGATTGTACCGGCGCTGGTGATGACGCCGCTCACGTTTCTAGGAGGCGCCTTTTATTCTATTGATATGCTGCCGCAGCCCTGGAGGACGATTAACATGCTCAACCCAGTTGTTTATCTGGTAAGCGGCTTCCGCTGGAGTTTCTACGGCAGCACTGACGTGGGTATTGGAGCGAGTCTTGCTTTCACTGGTCTCTTTATGGCGATCTGTCTGCTAGTGCTGTGGTGGATTTTTTGCACCGGCTACCGGCTGAAGACGTGAACAGAGATTATAATGCTGCTTGTCCCAATCACGACCGGCTTTTGACAGCGCTACAGCGGTGAGATTTTTTGTATGGAGACATGGGGCCACCTGAAGAGCAGTGCGTACTTGCAAAATCCGGCTTGGTAGAGGTTTTTAGTCTCGCGAGAGGAACAATTTGATGCTCCGAGAGCTCTTGGACCTTCTTTGGCGCGGTGGCAGGCTGTTTGTGGGAAAACCACGAAATTGACAGGCTCACCGTCTGCAAAACGTTACTTCACTTTGGCCGAAAAGTGTCTAAACTACAGCAGCCGTGATCGATTCGATTAATTGTGAATCTTGGGATGGTCCCTTTGGTGACATCATCCGCGCGCAGGCTATTGAAATGCTCGAAGGTGGGGCAGTTTTATTGTTTTCTGCTCTTCCTTTTTTACTGACCAACGCAGAAACCTCTGTCGTTTGTGCTGCCGGCTTGGATGGTTCGGCCAAAAATATCAGTCTTGATCCGGTGACTCATCAATGCAAAGGGAGCTCTCTCACTGGCGCAGAGCTGGAGACCATGATTGGCCTGCTGAAGCGGTTCGCTAGTTGTGCCACTACGCTGGTGGAAGGGCTATTCCCGGCTTACGCTGAGGGCTTATCTTGTGCGCGGACTAGCTTTCGACCTGTGGAAATTGCCGACCGGAGAACGTCTTGGCGGCAGGACGATAAGCGTCTGCATGTCGATGCATTTCCAAGTCGCCCTATGCAAGGTCGGCGAATTCTGCGTGTATTTACTAATATCGATCCTGATGGTGCGCCGCGTCGTTGGCGAATTGGACCAACTTTCGAAGCGTATGCCCAGCAGTTCTTGCCATCGCTGCCGCGCGCAAATCCCGGGAAAACATGGCTTCTGGAGCATTTGGGCCTGACCAAGGGGCGACGCAGTCGCTACGACGAGATTATGTTGTTCCTCCATGATGCGGCCAAGCGAGATCTGGATTGGCAGCGTGGCACTCCAGCTGACGACGTTAAATTTGGATCGGGATGCACTTGGATTGTATTTACCGATCAGGTGCCACATGCGGCGATTGCCGGACGCAACGCGCTTGAGCAGACTTTCTACATTGACCCCGCTGTACTGGCACGCCCGGAAACGGCTCCACTCGCGATCTTGGGTCGTCTTTGTGGTACGGTTATGACCACCAGCAAGGGATTGACCGCCTGACTCAGCTGCCTGTTGTCATGCCGCAGCCGTTTGACGATAGCATAGCATGCTCAGTAGAAGAACTGGAAAAGACCCAGAGTTGCCTGGATCTCTGTTCCGCGGCTTTCGGCTGGGGCCCTAGTGGGAATTATTCAGTTTTTCATTGACGTGATTCAGGAGATGCTGCCAGAAATTAGCAGTTTTCGAAGAACGTTGACCTGCTCCGCCGTTTGCCCGGGTCTATAGGTTCGCTTTGTTCTTGTTCTGGTCCGTTTTTTTGGAGCGGATTGTAAATTCGTTTTATGAGTCCATCGAAGCTTGTATGCGGTCGGCGCAGGTTCTGGTCGTTTCTCCACACTTCGATGATTTCGTGGGCGTGGCTATAGGTGTGGACTATGCCGGGCCCAAGCTGAAAGGACGCCTCGAAAAAATCGGGAAATGGATTATCCAAATCGTAAAGCGCTCCGACAACGCAGAAGGCTTCGAACTTCTGCCCCGCCGATGGGTTGTCGAGAGAACCTTCGCCTGGCTCGGTCGATGCCGCCGACTCGCCAAGGATGTCAAGGCAACAATCGCCAGTGCTACCGCATGGCTCCTCCTCGCACACATCCGCCTGCTTACAAGAAAAATCACACGCCAAAGTTAGAAAAAATGGCATTCAGAGTCAGATTCTAACAGTGCGTCGACTCGGCGGTCGGGACGGCAACAATATGGCGTAATGTAGTGTATTGCCTACGGCAAATATTCTGTTCTGAGCAGGCGCGTCAACAAATGCATATCAGGACCAAAACGTGATGTTTATGGGCGTTTGATACGAAGGCACGGTGTGGTTCGCGACGTCGGGTCAAATTGCAGCATGCCATCACTGAGTATCCAAGTTTTTTGAGCCTTCACTAAGGCGGGAGAGCATTGAAATAATTGATCAGGGCGCCTTTATCATCCATTATACGTTCGTTTTGCATGGCCACGGGATGGGCAATCGGATGTCATATATGATGATCGAGACGGAGGTTCGTGGTCGGGTTGGTCTGGTGCGTCTGAACCGCCCTGAGGTCCTGAATGCACTTTGTGATCAATTAATGGCAGAACTCGGCACTGCTCTGACCAGTTTTGATGCGAATCCTCGGATCGGAGCTATCGTGGTCACCGGCAACGAACGAGCATTTGCCGCCGGCGGCGATATCAAGGAACTGCAGGGCCGAAGCTTTCCTGACACTGCGATGGACGACTTTATTGGGAAGACCTGGGAGGTGGTCACGACGATCACCAAGCCGGTAATCGCGGCCGTGGCTGGATATGCGCTTGGGGGCGGCTGTGAGCTTGCGATGATGTGCGACATTATTCTTGCGGCCGATACCGCTGTATTCGGCCAGCCGGAGATTCGGCTCGGCATTATCCCGGGCGCTGGCGGGACCCAAAGGCTGACGCGTGCTATTGGTAAAAGCAAGGCAATGGAAATGATCCTGACCGGACGCATGATGGACGCTGCCGAGGCTGAGCGCGCTAATCTTGTTGCTCGGATTGTGCCGGCGAGTGATTTAATCTTGGAGGCGGTTAGGCTTGGAGACGTTATCTCTGGGATGTCGTCCATTGCAGCTGTTCTTGCCAAGCGGAGTATCAATCGCGCCTATGAAACGACACTCGCGGAAGGCGTAAGTTACGAGCGAGCAATATTTCTCTCGCTTTTTGGAACGCCGGACCAGCGTGAGGGAATGGCCGCATTCGTTGAAAAGGAACGCCAAGCTCGTGAGGGCCGTTGATTTGGCTCCAATCATCGTGCTCGTGATGTCGGGGTACTGGCGAACTGAAGCTGCTTGCCGAATCTCGCAGCACGTTCCTATATTGCGACTACTTCGGAAAGAGTAAATGGCTCAAGAGGGAGAGGTCTGAAGGATCATGGATAATTCGAGAATACGTCTTTCGGCCACTAACCCCGAGGAGACCCATGTGACATTCGACCTCCTCACGGAGAATCCGGTTTACAAGCCATTCCGCTATCCGTGGGCGTACGAGGCGTGGCTGACACAACAACGTGTTCATTGGTTGCCAGAGGAGGTTCCGCTGGCTGACGACGTCAAG
>JAJZBH010000011.1 GCA_021799015.1 Pseudomonadota bacterium | reverse complement strand
CACCTACGACGACATCCTCGCTGCCTGCCGCGACGCTTGGAACAAGCTCATGCAGGCACCGGAAAGCATCGCGTCACTCACGCAGCGCGATTGGATCAAAACGGTCACCGGATGAGCAGCCTGGTATAACGTCGGCGGCAAGCCACGCCATGCCGTCGTGCTGCGGTTCAGCGATCCCGGAAACCTTCCGCGACAATTGGTGCCGGGTGCCGGAGCCTTCTCGAAAGTCTTCGAAATTTCTTGTATCTGTAATGTAATTGTTCTAAGAAATATTTAATAATCTTTTCAGGTACGGCGTTCACCGATGGGCATAGCCCGCAACATGATCAGCCTCGCATTCAAAAGCCGGGTTGCACCGGCGATGCGTCGCATGACCAAGCGTCGTGCGGCGGTTGCTATCATGACAGCGTTGTCGGCGCCGGTACTCCTCGGTATGGCAGGCTTGGTTACCGATCTCACTTTCTGGTACGGATCCCATCAGGCCATGGAAGTGGCTGCCGAGGCGGGAGCAATGGCGGCCGCCAGTTCCGGCCAGACAAGTACGGCGACGTTGCAGCAGATTGCGATCAACGCGGCGAATCTCGCTACGAACAACGAGTATCACTTCACGACTGCCAATTTGACCTTGGCCCTTAGCTCCGAAGGGTCGACCCTGATCGTGCCGGCCAGCAGCCAGTTGAAAAATGGCGGAACGTCTCCTCCAAGCCAGAACGGCAATGTCTTTTCCACCGTTACCGTCGTCGCGACGACACCGGCGCTCAAATTCTTCTCGGAAATTCTGCCGATCTCGAACATAACGCTTGCGGGTTCCGCGACGGCAACGCTCCGGCAGGAAATCAATCCGAATCTCGCGCCGTCGAACATCTATGCCGTGACGACGACAGGGCCGACCGAACACGTCAGTGGCGACATGTTTGTGCCCGCGAGTCAAACTACCGGCCAGTATGTCACGCAGTCGCCACTCAGCCAGGGGAGAAGCGGGCAACTCGTTCAGGGGGCCTATTACACCGGTTCCGCGCCGACGTATCAGAGTGCGACGAACACGCTGCCTGACAATTTCGCGCCGCCGTGCAAGCAGTTATTCTTTCAGCTGAACAACGGCGGCTCGAAGACGACAGCGACGTCTACCGGGATTACCTCCACGGTTTGGACCGATCCGGCGAGCGGCGTCAGCACGGTGGTCTATTTCGGGCCGGGTACGGTCACTTATTCCACAAAAAGGCGTCGACGACGGGTCATAGGAACGTACAGTGGAACGATCGGCGCAGTGACCGTTGATCCGACAAACCCGGTGTTCTGCGCCAATGACAGTTCGAACAATCCCGCCGCGACATGCAATGTTCCGGCAGCAGCGTATTGCGGTGGGCTCGACATTTATCCGGGGATGACGCTCAATTACGTTTCTGTTCCGAATGGCTTGAAAAACAACTTTCTGATCCTGGATGGAAACGCGACGTTGCCGGAAAGCGGTACGAGCAACTACTTCACGCAAAATCCCAATAACGTGAATTTCGCGTTTCACTTCGGGGGATCGTCGGTGGGCGCGATCGTGACGGCATCGCAGTCGATCGTCGATCCTTACGGGCTGTCCAGCGGCGTTCTCAATTTCACGTCCACCCAGACGACGATAACGTACTATAATTACAACGGATACGTTCAGTACGCTGACCAGGTATGCCAGGGAGCCGTTCTGCCGACGAGCCTGGGAAGTGGAGGCGGTAGCTTCGGTACGCCGTTGTGCAGCAATGTTGTCCAGACCGGCAGTGGTTCGTCGGTCGTGACCAGCGAGTCATCGAGCCAGACCAACACCGGGAATGTCTCAGGGACCGTCACGGTCAATTTCTATGCGAACGAACCAGTCAAGGTAACAGACGTCTATTCGACGCAGGTCTATGTCATCAATTCCATACCGGTTTATACGAAGGAAACCGAAAACACCTATTTCTGCTACAATAACAACTCGGATCCCTGCTCTCCGACGGCGAGCGACTACCAGACAAGCCTGTCGACCCAGGAGTCTGGGTATCTGCCCGCTTATCAGAAGGCCCAGCCAAGCCTTAGCACAGTTCCCACATGCTCGAACGGCGGGCAGTCTTTGTATTCAAGTTCCACGCCAGCCGGAACGGGCTTCAACTATACCACCTCGTCCGCGTCGGGCACCGACAGTCAGTCGGACACCATATCCGTGTGCGGACAAGGCTCTCCGCTGGTTTCGTTGCCCTACGGGTCGACGCAGCTTATTGCGCCGACGCTTGTCGCCAACGTCTTTCTGAGCGGGTGATGTGAACCCTTGGAGGCGGATGGGCAATCGTGTCGGGTATGAATGTGCGGCTTCTTGAACACGCGAGGTGTGCGCCGCTGCGCCGGGACCGCCGGGCGGTCGCGGCAATTGAATTTGCGATCGGCGCTATGGTTCTTATTTCGCTGATGTTCGGCATCATCAATCTCGGTCTGCTCTCGCTCGCCAAGAACGGTTTACAAAGCGGTGTCATGGCGGCGGCGCGCAACGCAAGCATTACCTCGACGGCCAACGCAGCCGGGCAGACCAATGGCCAGATTGTCGCCGTGTGCGAAAATGATACGCCGGTACAGTCGTTCTTTGATGTCGGCTCACCTCCGTTCCATGCTCCGTCGCCGATCCCCGTTGCGAGCGCCAGCGGCAATAACTTTTCCGTAACTTCTGGCGGCGTGACATTAACCATATCCTGGTTTCAGGCGAACACCGCGACATATCCGAATGCGATAACGCTGCCGTCAGATTGCAACGCGCAGGCAACCACTCAGCCACAGTCCTACGTCACGGTTACTGCGACCTACCGGTGGCTTCCCATCGCTTTGCCCTACCTGTTCCAATCCGGGATCAACCTCGAGGCATCGGACAGTGAGCCGATCATGTCGCCGACTGCCAATCAGGGCGCTTCCTGATGCGTCGCGCTAGACACGTCTGGGACCGGAAAGGTTCCGTCTCAATTGAACTTGCCCTGGTGTTAATCTTCTTTTTCGTTCCACTTACCGTCGGGTCAATCGATATGCTGTTCGTCCTGACCCAGCGTTACCAGATGTATCAGGCGCTTCAGTCGCTGTATTTCTACGCTTGGGCAAACCCGTCGAACGCCTCGAACGTGCAGGCGATCAGCGCCATTCTCGCGCAGGCGAGCCGAAGCAGCGTGGCCCCGATTGTTCAGGCGGGAGCGCCCGTCACCTATTATGGTTGCTCGCACGTTCAGCAAAAGCCGGGCGCCCCGCCTCCAAGCGCGGGTGCAAAACCTGGCTGCGCCCTGAAAGGGCAAGGAGTCGATCAAACGTATGTGACCTATGGGCTGACCTCCACGGTGATTCTGCCCGTTCCCATTCCCGGGTTTGGCGGGCAGTACACGCTAAACCTCAGCGGAATGGTGCAGACGCAATAAGGTGCATGCGGCGCTGCTGTTTCACCATGCTTCCGGCTTGTTGCCGCGGCGACTTCCATTCAGGCCCTCGTCACAATCAATTGTGCGTCAACTCGAGACGGGAGCAAGAGCCGCCGCATGTGAGGATGATAATCGGCGTCCGGCAGTGCGAGCTTGGCATGGAGGATTTCGCCGGGTGGTCGCGATGTCAGGCAGCCGCCTCAAACCTGACGCTTGAAAGTGGTGGATTTGCGGATAGGGCTGTTGCGGCTGCATTGACCGTGGCGGCAATGCGGATCGCGGCCTGCACCTGTTCCTGGGTCAGTCCTGCCTCGCGTACGACTCTTTCGTGGCTTTCGGTGCACTTTGCGCATCCGTTGATGGCAGAGACCGCAAGGCACCAAAGCTCGAAATCAGCCTTTTCCACCCCCGGCTTGCCAATCACCGTCATGCGAAGCTTTGCCGGCAAGCGAGGATAGTCGCCATCGAGCGCGTGGGTAGACCGATAATAGATGTTGTTCATGGCCATGATGGTCGCGGCAGCGCGAGCTGCGTCTGCGGCTTCCATTCCCAGTGACGACGAGAACTCGGCTGTGATTGCCGCGATCAGGTCGGGATGGCGCGTTGCAACGGCGGCAGCGATGAACGCTCCACTGCGTTGCTGTTCTGTCAGGCATGGCTCGCTCATCAGCGTTCCAAGATTGAGACGAATATCACGCGCCCAGTCAGGAAGCGCGTCTTTCAACTGCTGGAAATTCATCAGAGGACTCCATCGAAGGTCGCCCCTTGAGGGGCGACCGTTTTTGGTGTGCGATTCAGGCGGCCTTAAGCGTGGGCTCACCCTTTTGCCAGTTACAGGGGCAAAGCTCGTCGCTCTGGAGTGCGTCCAGCACGCGCAGCACCTCCTGGGGGTTGCGACCGACATCAAGGTCATTCACGGAAACGAACCGAATAATCCCTTCCGGGTCGATGATGAAAGTTGCACGCATCGCGACTCCTTCGCGCTTGTCGAGAATCCCGAGCGCTTGGGAAAATTCACGTTTGATGTCTGCGATCATCGGAATCGGCAGGCTTTTCAAATCCTCGTGATGCAACCGCCAATTCATGTGCACGAATTCGCTGTCGGTCGACAGGCCCCAAACTACAGCGTCCCGATCTGCGAAATCACGGGCAAGCTTTCCGAAAGCCACGATTTCCGTCGGACACACAAAAGTGAAGTCCTTCGGCCAGGCAAACAAAATCTTCCATTTTCCGGGATCTGATTTATCGGAAATTTCGATGAACGCTTCGTTGAGGGCCAGACCTTTCGGTCCTCCCTGAACCGCTTTGAGAGCGAATGACGGGAGCGTATCGCCGATTGTGAGCATATCTTCAGTCCTTGTATCCAAAATTGAACGAAGACCACTATGTGGTGCAACGCAATAGGGCTTGCCAATGAAGATTTTGGGTGATCTTTATCGATAAAACCGATGACGCCGCTTCCGACTTCGCAACAACTGCGATACCTCGTTGCGCTCGCCGACACGCTGCATGTTGGTCGAGCTGCGGCTGCCTGCGCCGTAAGTCAATCGACGCTTTCCACAGGACTGATTGCGCTTGAACGCGCTCTGGGCGCCGCGATACTTGACCGGAGTGCGGGGAAGCGGGTCGTGTTTACATCGTTGGGGCAGGAGTTGGTTGTGCGGGCAAGGACGGCACTTGCTGCCCTGCGGTCCGTCGCGGACGCTGCTGATGCGGCGCGAGCGCCTCTAGCCGGCGGTTTACGCCTTGGTATTATTCCGACGATTGGGCCGTTCCTGTTGTCGCGACTGATGTCTACGATACGGCACATATACCCGGAGTTGCATGTTGCGCTGCGAGAGGACCGCTCCGCCAGATTGCTTGCGAACTTGCAGGATGGAACCCTGGATATGGCGATTATGGCTGAGCCGTATCCGTGCGATCCGGCAGAGACGATGCCGATCGCCCGGGACGAGTTTGTTGTCGCGCTTCCAGCGCAACATTTCCTGACCGTCTGCGACACAATACCGCTGTCCGCCCTGGCACGGGAGCCTATGTTGCTGCTGGAAGACGGGCATTGTCTTCGCGAGCAGGTGCTTGCGGCTTGCCCGACGGATTCCCGCATCCATGAGTTTGCCGCGACCTCATTGCATACGCTCATCCATATGGTCGCGAGTGGCTTTGGTGTTGCACTTATCCCCCGTCTTGCCGCGGCCGGGGGTCTCATGCGTGACTCGGGTGCCGTACTGCGCCGTCTGGATGGCGCCGGGGCGTGGCGGACCATTTCTCTTGCCTGGCTGCGAGACTCCGGGCGCAGCGCCGAGTTTCGTTCACTTGGCCCGGCGGTTGCCGCCGCAATTGCGGATGTGACGGCGAACGGCTCGCCGTGACCGACCGAGATGGGGGTACCTTAACAGGTCCGCTCTTGCCTGTGAGCGACAAAACTCCCGCTGCAGTGCCACCGTCTGTGACGCTGCAGGAGCACGTGAACCACAGGCAAAGGCGCCATCCGTCATCAGAGGGCGTCCGGGTATGGAGCCCTCGTATTTTTGCATCAGGTGATTTATGCGGCAATGGTGACCATGAGTTCCAAGCCGGCCCCGGCGTGGGCGAATCGGCGGCAGTCGGCAACCAAATCCTGAGATCGTGAATGATCGACAGCGTGTACGGACTCCAGAGGAATGATATAGTGGGTTGAAAGAAGATCATGATATCCCCGCTTTTTTTCTTAACCTGCCTGAACTCTTTGCATGCACGACGGAGCGGTCTGTCGGAGCGAGTGCCCGGCAGCGCTCCCGATCACCCGGGCATTGGCCGAACGCCATTCGCCTGCCTTCATGTCTCCCCGAAACTGTGATGATCAGGCGCGTGTCAAAGTTGAAAGAGAGCAGCAGGTGTCTCGACCAACTCCCGCTCAGGGTGGTCTGCACGGCTGCATCGGTGCCGCTCCCCGAACAGAACCGGCATCGAAAGGACCGGCGCTCCAACCCGGGAACCGATTGGTTTTCTGTGCGTTTTACGCGTGTCGGTATGATCGTGCGTCGGAAATGGCCGCGGCCGACCATCGTGGCCCATAGCTGGTGCTGAACGCGGGTGGACCATTGCCGGGCTCGGTTGCCGGCCGTCGAAGGTACCGGACCATCTTCTCGACCGGCCGCTACGGCGAGAGCGGACGAGGCGTTGCCAGTCGCTCGCGTGCATGGGCTTGGCGTTTTGTCTATTGGCTTTATGAGCGGCGGCTGGCGAAGCAGGTTCTCTCAGGGCCGATGCCCCACCATGTCGGAATTATTCTCGATGGCAATCGTCGCCACGCGCGCGCCCGAAGACTGTACGAACCCGAAATAATTTACCGGCTGGGTGCGGCGAAACTTGATGATGTTTTGGCATGGAGCGCCGATCTCGGGATCGCGATGGTGACGCTTTGGGTGTTTTCTCCGAACAACCTGGGGCGCCCGGAAGCGGAGGTTGAGGGCATTCTCGGTGCTGTCGAGGCGAAAATGCGCGCCCTGGTCGCCGATCCTCATATCCATCGTCGCGGAATCCGTGTGGCGGCGATTGGTCGACGCGACATTCTGCCTCCCGCGCTTCTGCAGGCCATTGACGAGGCTGAGGCGGCAACCAGCGGAAATGACGGCATGACCGTTACCCTCGCGGTTGGTTACGGAGGGCGCGAAGAGATCACCGATGCCGTCCGCGGCTTGCTTCTTGATCGCGCCGCGCACGGCATGTCGATAACCGACGTTGCCTCGGAAATCACGCCCGAGGCGATCCGACAGCACCTTTATCTCGGTGACGTACCTGATCCCGATCTGATCATCCGCACCAGTGGCGAGATCAGGTTGTCCGGATTTCTGCTTTGGCAAAGCGTTCACAGCGAGCTGCATTTCTGCGATGTAAACTGGCCGGCTTTCCGGAGGATCGACTATCTGCGAGCGATCCGGTCTTTCCAGCGCCGCGAGCGCCGCTACGGCGGGTGATCCGCCGACGACCTGTGTCACGGGGAACCGTGAGGAATCAGACGGCAATGATGGGGGCTAGCATTGGCCGGTGCGGCACGACCGACGATCCCAGGATGGTGCGATTAAACCTCATAACGAAAACCCTGGCTAGGCAAAGGCACTGCGGATCGTCTCTGCGTCTTGCTTTGGTTCCTCGACGATGCGGTGCAGCTCCTCAACAAGAACACCGTAGGAGTTGCCACGCGTTGCCTTGCCGGTTTGCTTTTCGATGATTCGAGGTTCCCAATAGTCAAGGCCAGCGTCGCGCAGCGCGGCGAGCACGCAGCTCACGCAATACTATCTCATAGGTGCGCTTCGAGAGCTTGAGTTCGACGGCATCGATCTCGACCGCGCGGGGGGGGGCGTCGAGGTGCATGGTACGATAGACGAATTGTCCAAGGGCATCACCGCGCGTGTTCTTGCCCAGCACGAATTTTCCCGCTGTCACCGCGGATGTTTCAACCGGAAGCGAGATGTAGACGAAGTATCCTGTGGCGGATTTCTTAGAAGTCACGGCTCAGTCCCTTGCTTTTGCGTACGCGCCTCCTTTCGTTGGCCAAAGCGAGGGGCAATCCCTGCTCGTTCTTTGCTGGATTGGCGAGATCGCCAAATGGGTCGAGAAGGACGTAGGCCCACAGTAGGCCGGCATAGGTACCCGCAGCGGCCGAAGCCTTTCCCTTCTCGGCGTCAATACCCGCTCTGGTCGCGCGTGGCCGCGAGGCGGTCCTCAACCGCCATGTTTGAGCGTGGCTCGCCCAAATATTGTAAAAACTGCAATACAGAATTGAAAAACATGTATTAATAAACACTAACTCTATATATTATCAGTTTAAACACTACTAATGGTGTTTTGAACATGATTACGGCTGGACAGTTAAGGGCGGCTCGGGCGCTGCTGGCTATGGACCAAAGGGAGCTGGCCGAACTTTCTGGCCTGTCGCTGCCCACCATCCAGCGAATGGAGGCCAGCGACGGGGTTGTCCGCGGCAATGTGGATTCGCTGATGAAACTTCTTGACGCGTTGGATCGGGCCGGAATCATCCTGATTAGCGAAGGCGACGTTTCGGATGCGTCGGGTGGACGGGGCGTCCGTCTTAAGAACGACAGATCGTGACATCTGTAATTCTCTTTTGCGCGCTCGCGTGGAGCCTTTTGGGCGGCTTTGGCGCCTTGCGCGGTCGGACACCCGATGCCCGGCCTCTCGTTTACGGTGCATCGTTCATCGTCGCCGCGATCGCTTCCGGGGCCGCAATTCTTCAACTGGCTTTTGGAGCTACGTCAGGGACAGCGGTTGTGTTGCCGCTGGGTCTTCCACACCTTGGAATGAATTTTCAAATGACAGGACTTTCAGCGGCGTTCCTGATCATTACGGATGTTGGGGCGGCCACCGCCAGCCTTTACGCTGTGGGCTATGGCCGGGGTGAACCGGAAGCTTGGCGCGTGCTGCCCTTCTTTCCGTTATTTATCGCGGCGATGAACATGGTCCTCATTGCTGCGGACGCTTATGATTTCCTGATATTCTGGGAGTTGATGTCGCTTTCGTCCTGGGCGCTTGTCGTGGCCCATCATGAGGATGAGGAAGCCCGCGCGTCGGGCGTAGTCTATCTGGTGATGGCGAGTTCGGGAACGCTTGCACTTTTGCTTGCCTTCGGACTGCTCGCCGGCGTTCACGGCCAATACGATTTCGCGTCAATTCGGGCAGCCCATCCCGGGTCCTGGGTTGGTGCCGTGGTGATGTTGCTGGCGCTATTCGGCGCAGGATCAAAAGCAGGGCTCGTTCCGTTGCACATATGGCTGCCTCGGGCTCATCCTGCGGCCCCGAGCCACGTATCGGCTCTAATGAGCGGGGTAATGACGAAGGTAGCCGTCTACGCTTTCGTTCTCATCGTATTCGATTTTCTCGGCAAGCCTGCCTGGTGGTGGGGCTTGATTGTTTTGATTATGGGCGGAATCACTGCCGTCCTAGGCGTGCTTTACGCGCTGATGGAGCACGATCTCAAACGACTGCTGGCCTATCATACGGTAGAAAATATCGGGATCATTTTCATCGGGCTGGGTCTCGCGCTCGCCTTTCGGGCTGAACGCCTTGATGTTTGCGCCGCGCTCGCGCTTGCGGCTGCCGTTTTTCATGCCTTCAATCACTCCTTGTTTAAAAACCTGTTATTCCTTGGCTCAGGCGCGGTGCTGGCACGAACCGGAGAGCGGGACATGGAGCGGCTTGGCGGGCTTCTTCGCCGGATGCCGCAAACAGGCCTCCTCTTCCTCATCGGCAGCGTCGCTATTTCCGGGCTTCCTCCCCTGAACGGTTTCGCATCGGAGTGGATGTTATTCCAGGCGATCCTGTTGAGCCCTCGCCTATCGGCTTGGTCATTGAAGCTCGCGGTTCCCTCGGTGGGAGCAATGCTCGCTCTCGCTGCAGCGCTTTCGGCTGCCTGCTTCGTCAAAGTTTTCGGAATCACGTTCCTCGGCCGTCCCCGCTCGCCGGCCGCGTCGGCGGCGACCGAGACGGATGCCTTTTCCCGGGCCGGCATGATCGGACTGGCAGCGCTGTGTGTCGTTGTTGGGTTGGCCCCCGGGATGGTGATTGATCTTTTTGCGCCCGTTACCCGGTCGCTGCTCGGGGCCCGCCTGCCTGCCGGTCACGGCATGTCCTGGTTGACCGTCGTCCCCGTCTCCCTCAGCCGGAGCTCCTATAACCCGCTTTCCATCTTCGCCCTCATTGCTGCGGGAGCTGGGTTTGCCGCCGTGATATTGCATCGCTACGGCTCTCGCATCATTTGCCGGGCCCCACCTTGGGGCTGTGGCTATACCAGCCCGGAGGATGCAACTGCCGCCTCTCCTTCCTTAAGCACACAATATTCCGCATCCGGCTTTGCGCAGCCTATTCGCCGTGTTTTCGGAAGTTTCGTGTTCAACGCGCGTGACCAGGTAACCATGCCAATGCCGGGGGACGTTGCGCCTGCGCATCTCATTTCCGCGTTGATCGATCCGGTATGGCAGTGCTGCTACGCCCCGCTGTTAGTTCTTGTCGGATGGGCCGCTGACAGAATGAACCGTCTGCAGTTTCTCACCATCCGGCGCTATTTGACCATCGTCTTCATAACGCTCGTCGTCCTCCTTGTATGGGTTGCGCCATGGGGCTGAGCCTGCCGCTGGGTCTGCAGTTTCTACAGATGTTCCTCGTTCTGGCGGCGGCACCGTTACTGACAGGCTTCGTGCGGCTGGCCAAGGCTCGTCTGCAACGTCGCGCTGGTCCTCCTTTGCTGCAGGTGTACCGGGACCTCGCGAAATTGATCGCGAAAGACGCAGTCGTTGCGACGGAGGCGTCGTGGCTTTTCCGTGTAGCGCCCTACCTGATTTTTGCCGTCACCTGGATTGCCGCTTCTTTGGTTCCGACATTTGAAACCGGTCTCCTGTTTTCCCGGTCGGGCGATCTGATCGTGATCGCGGCTTTGCTGGGCAGCGCGCGATTTTTTCAGATGTTGGCTGCGCTCGATGTGGGAACGCCGTTTGGCGGTCTGGGAGCCAGCCGCGAGGCAATGTTTGCCTCGTTGGCCGAGCCGGCAATGCTGATGATCGTATTTGCCGTGGCGCTGGTAGCAGGCTCAAGCCAGCTCACCGTTATCTCGACTTTTATGCATTCCGGTTCAACCGGCTTGCGCCTGTCCATGGGCCTGGCGCTTGTTGCCCTGGTCATGGTTGCCATTGTGGAGACGGGCCGGTTACCGGTCGACAATCCGGCGACCCACCTCGAGCTGACGATGGTGCATGAAGCCATGGTGCTTGAATACTCGGCCCGACACCTTGCTTTGATCGATCTGGCCCACGCGCTTAAATTGCTGCTTTACGTGTCCCTCATCGCATGCATCTTCGTACCCCTCGGCATCGCCTCCTCAGGCGATCGGCCAGGGCCGCTCCTGTTCGGGGTGGCGGCGTATTTTGGCAAGCTTGCACTGGCCGCTGTCCTGCTCGCTGTCTTTGAAACAACAATTGCAAAGATGAGGGTGTTTCGCGTTCCAAACTTCGTTGGCGCCGCATTGATGCTCGGCCTCCTGGGCACGTTACTGCTGTTTCTCTCGGCAACGCTATGATGGTAACATTGGTCAACTCAATCTTCGGTCCTAACGGTGCGCTCAGCCTGGCCCACGCGCTTTCAGGCGCGTTGGTTCTTGTCAGCTTCATGATGCTGTACCAGGACCGGCTCTCCGCAGTGATCAACGTGCTCGCGCTGCATTCCGCAGTCCTTGGGCTTGCTGTTGCATGGCAGGCCTGGATCCAGGCTGAGCCACAACTCTACATTACCGCGGTCATCGCCCTGGGGTTCAAGGCGATGATCATTCCGCTTGCTCTCCATCGTATTGTCCGGCGCCTTAACATTCACCGTGAAGTCGAGGCGGCCGTTGGTATTGGTCTGACCATGCTTGCGGGGATGGGCCTTGTTGCGCTGTCACTGGTCGTGATGCTGCACACTGCCGCGCACTCCGCCGTGCTCGCGCGCGAGGACGTTGCCTTGGCGCTCGCCACAATCCTTCTCGGAATGTTGATGATGATAGCGCGGCGCAATGCCGTTAGCCAGATCGCAGGCTTCATGTCGCTTGAGAACGGCCTGATCCTTGCGGCGGCTGGCGCTGAAGGCATGCCCCTCGTTGTCGAAATCAGCGTCACATTCTCGATCGTAATCGCGTTTATCGTTATTGGCGTGTTCCTTTTCCGCATCAGGGAACGTTTTGACACGATTGATAGTACTGCGCTCGACGCGTTCCGTGGGGAACTGCAATGATGAACGTCGCCACGGGCGCAGTGGATGCCACGATTGCAATTCCCGTCGTCTCTGCAACCATTTTGGCAATGGTATCGCATTGGCGTCTTGCTGCGAGGCTGAATGTCTTCGTGAGCCTGGCCACTCTCGCGGACATCAGCTTGTTATTGCTGAGCCGGCCGGCATCAAATGGGCTGTTTCTGGTTGATGATCTCAACATCGTCTTTCTATTGTTGAATGGCTTTGTTGGTTTCACGACAAGCATCTTCAGTGCCGGTTATATCGCCTATGAACTGGAGACAGGCAATCTAACGCCGCGATATTTGCGGTTTTACCATGCGATGTACCAGTCCATGATGGCCGGAATGAATCTTGCCCTGATCACCAATAATCTTGGCTTGATGTGGTTCGGGATTGAGCTTGCCACTCTCGCGACTGTGATGATGGTCGGTATATACCGCACGCACGCAGCGGTGGAAGCAGCCTGGAAATACCTCATTCTTGCAAGTGTCGGCATCGCACTCGCTCTTTTTGGCACGATCCTGGTGTATCTCGCGGCAGAGCCGGCACTCGGCGCCGGCATGGGCGCAATGCAGTGGACGAACCTGTTACACAATGCCCGGCTTCTCGACCCGGCGATGTTGAACGTGGCGTTTATCTTTCTGCTGATTGGATACGGTACCAAGGCGGGGCTTGTCCCGATGCATGCCTGGTTGCCGGACGCCCACGCGGAGGGGCCGACCCCTATTTCCGCGGTTCTTTCAGGCCTCCTCCTCAATGTCGCGATTTATGTCATCCTGCGCTTCAAGGTTCTGCTTGCGCATAGTTCTGTAATCAGCGAACCTAACGTCCTCATGATCGGCACCGGGATGGTCACGCTGCTGTTCGCGGCGATCATGTTGTATCGCCGGCGCGACATCAAACGGATGTTTGCCTATTCGTCCGTCGAGCATATGGGCATCATCGCTTTCGCCTTCGGAGTCGGAGGCACACTCGGAAATGTTGCCGGGTTGCTGCAGATGATGATGCACAGTCTGACCAAGTCGGCGATTTTCTTCACGGTCGGACACGTGGCCCAGGCCAAGGGCACCCAGAAAATTGCCGATATCCGCGGCCTTACCAGCAGTCATCCGCTGCTGGGCTGGATGCTGGTTGTGGGTGTGGTCGCGATTGCCGGGTTGCCGCCATTCGGCATTTTTACGTCCGAATTCCTGCTGATAACGTCGACGTTTGCTCATGCGCCGATTCTGGCTGTCGTCCTTGGTTTGGGAATTCTGCTCGCTTTCGGCGCCTTGATCGGGCGCATGACGACCCTCTGCTTTGGCACTCCCAGTCCGGGATCACACCCTGTTCGCGCATCCAAGACGCCAATTCTGCTGCACTTTGGAATCGTTCTTTTTGGAGGAATGGCACTGCCTGTTTTTCTTTATGATTGGTTTGCCCATGTGGCGTTACTGCTTGGTTAGAGAATGGCGCCCCTTGTGAATAATGCACGCTGGAAGGACGTGACGAGGAATCTCGCAGAGCGAGACGCTACTTTCGTCGCGATGTGGGGCGAGCGGAATGACGGGGGTGGCAACGTCAATCTTGCGGTTCGCCACAAGGGCGAGAGGTCGATAGAAATCGTCAGCCATTCCGCGCCGGACTCGCATTATCCTTCGGTTGGTCGACATCATCCGTCCGCGATCCTGATGGAGAGAGCCATTCAGGACGTTTACGGGTTGGTTGCGGACGGTTTGCCCGATACCCGCCCATGGCTTGATCACGGATTCTGGCCACACTCGCGCGCCAGGACGTCGTACAACTTCAAGCCTGCTCTTGGACCCGGCGTTCACCAGATTCCCGTCGGGCCAGTTCACGCCGGTACGATTGAGCCGGGCCACTTCCGGTTCTCTGTGAATGGCGAAATCATTGTTCGCCTCGAGGCAAGGCTCGGATATGTCCATCGGGACGTCCTTGGTCTGATGAGAGGAGGGGCTATTGACGACGCCGCTGCCCTGGTCGGGCGGATCAGCGGGGATTCGACAGTCGCGTATGCATTTGCCTTTGCGCGTGCCGTTGAACAGGCTCTTGGCCTCACGGTTCCCGCGCGCGCGAGCACGTTACGCGGTATCATGGCGGAACTGGAACGTCTGGCCAACCATCTGGGTGATTTTGGTGCGATCTGCAATGACAGCGGTTTCTCGCTGCTCAACACCCACGCCGCGGTCCTGCGTGAACGCGTCCTGCGCCTGGCTGCGCTCGTGTTCGGCCACCGCCTGATGATGGACTGCATTGTCCCCGGGGGCGTTCTGCGCGATCTGAATGAAGGAGGCGCAACTGCGTTGAAATCAGGCCTCCCATCGGTGCTCGTCACTTTCGAGAGGCTTGTGGACCTTTACGAAAAGACGGCTTCGCTTCAGGACCGTGTCGTCGGTACAGGCTGGCTCGATCCGGCCCTCGCGAGCCTGCTGGGATGCGGCGGGTATGTGGGACGTGCGGCGGGGCAGAATTTCGATGCTCGCCGGGACATGCCTTACGCACCCTATGACGGCATCGATGTTAGAGTCCCTGTATTGAGCTCCGCTGACGTCGATGCAAGAGTGCGGGTGCGAATCGCGGAGATCCAGGAAAGCGTGCGAATTCTCCTGTGTCTGTTGGACATGATGCCGAAATCTTCCATTCATGCGGCGCTACCGAATGATCTGACAGTGCGCAGCGGGGCAGCGCTGGTCGAGGGGTTTCGGGGCGATATCTTTGCGTTTGTGCGTGTCTGCGGCGGACGAATCAGCGACGTTTTCGTACGAGATCCGTCGTGGTTTCTCTGGCCAGCTCTAGAGGCCGCTATCGAGGGGAACATTGTCGCTGATTTTCCTCTCTGCAACAAGTCGTTCAATGCTGCTTATGCCGGTTGTGATCTGTAGGTGCGGATGCGGAAAACACTGATCGAAAGCCTGTTCAGGGGTAAATTGACGGAGGCGGCGCCGCACCTGTCGGACGAGGAGAAGTCCGGCCTGGTAGGAACCATGAACCGTATCGCGCAGCGCCGTCTTGGTCGCTCACTGGCTATTCGCCACGTCGACGCCGGATCTTGCAACGCGTGCGAACTCGAGATTATCGCGCTCAACAACGCGCTCTATGACCTGGAACGATTCGGGTTGAAAATTGTGGCTTCGCCGCGTCATGCCGACGTATTGATGGTGACGGGATCTCTGACCCACAACATGGGCGCGGCCCTGCGGCTGACATACGACGCAATGCCTGCCCCAAAATGGGTCGTGGCCACGGGCGATTGCGCTTGCACAGGAGGACTTTTTGCACAAAGTCCAGTCTGTATCGGGGAACTTGGGCAACTACTTCCCGTTGATCTCCATATTCCTGGCTGTCCTCCCGACCCGGCCGCGCTCCTCAGAGGACTCATCGCTCTGATCTCGGGTCTTGGAGCTGTGGCTCACGAATCCGGAAAGAATTGATCGTACATCGGGCGGCGCAAAGGCCCTGCATTCATACCGGGGATAAGCCATAGGCGCGCAGCGGTGCTCTCTTTTTTCTTGACGGCATTTCACCCGTCCACGCCGCGGGAGCCCTGCGGCGCATCGACGATGACGCTCGGATCCGGTTCCACTCAGCCACGGCGGGTGGCTCGCAGACGTTGACGTAGCGGGCGGCCGACCTCGCTGTCGTGGGGGCGATACCTCACCTTTCCAGACCCCGTTGCACCTGCCAACGATGGGCAACAACCTCGGCCACACGCTTGCGCTGAAGCGGAATTGCAGCCGGTGGACTGGCCCGTCCAAGGCAGCGGTCGTTGCTGCTGGTGGTGTGAGCGGGCCCCCGGCTGCCGTGGCGTGGCATGCGGCGTTGCGCCCGGCCTGCTGAAGCCTGTAGCGGCGGTTGCCCGTTCATGTTGCTGACGGTCGTGCCTCTAAAGCTGGGAGTATGGTAGAGTTCTCGGGTCATCAGAACCGGCAACGGGCGGGGCGCCTGTTGTCCGAGGAAGGAGAAACAAGACCAATGACCGCCAAATGGTTGCAAATCGTTTTGGTCGGCGGTGCTGCCACGTTGCTGGCGGCATGGGCCGCTGTTGCGGCGCCAAGCGCCGCGGTCCCGACCCCGGAGGCTCTTTGGAAGAGCGTCAAGACCCTGGAACAACAACGTGCCATTATGCCGGGTACCCGGGCTTTCCAAGCCGGCTCGCGCGTTGTTGACATTTATACCGTCGATCTGAGCAACAGTCCTGCGAGCAGGACAATTGGTCCGACGGGCAAGATCACGTCCGTGACGCGCTATCCGGCAGGGAGTCTGCTCGTCAAGGAAAATTACGACCGGAACAGAAAACTCACAGGTATCACCGCGATGCTAAAGATTGACGGGTACGACCGGGATGATCGAAACTGGCTGATGGCGAGCTACTCGCCAGCCGGAAAAGTCCTCTCCTACGGCAAGGTCAACGCCTGCATTGCCTGTCATAGAATGGTGAGCAAAGCAGACTTCGTTTTTGCCCCACCGCCGTCGCAGATGCTGCCAGTTTCTGTTTGGAAAGCTTTTTTCCCGAAACAGGCGATATCACCCATGTATCGGAAGTTGCTCGCCGCGCATCCTGGGGCCGTAATCGGTGGCGCGCGACCGTAAACGCAGCGCGTCGATACACCGGCACGCCTGCAGCACGGCACAAGCTGCAGGCGTGCCCGGAGCCCGATTTACACGTGCGCCTAACGGCCCCGCAGGTGGGATGATTTTGCGCCTGGACCGCAGTTTGTGCCGTGTTTCAATTTCAAGCGCTTCGGCACTTGCTTATCCAACTAACTGCAGGGCTGGACGCTCTGACAAGAAGATACGCTGGTAGATGTCGTCGGGTACGGAAATGCGCTGGTAAATTTTAAGGTAGTCGGCGGCCATTCGGCGCGCCGTGAAGCGCCGCTCAAACTCGGCGCGGATACGGCGACGATCCAGAGTATGGACCCGCGCAAGCGCTGCCGCTGCCTCGGGTTCGCTCTCGACGATGAAGCCGGTGATCCCGTCTTCGATAATCTCGGGCACCGAACCGTGATTCCAGGCAATGACAGGCGTACCACAGGCCATCGCCTCGATCATTACCAGGCCGAAGGGCTCGGGCCAGTCGATGGGCATCAGTAGTGCCTGCGCGCCGGACAGAAAGCCGGGCTTGGCGCGATCGTCGATCTCGCCAATCAGTTCAGCATCATGTCCTAACATTGGGCGGATCGTGGTCTCGTAATATTCCGCATCTACCCGATCAACTTTGGCGGCGATGCGAAGGTTCATACCTGCGGCGCGGGCGATTCGGATGGCACGGTCAGCCCTTTTCTCAGGACATATGCGACCGAGAAAGGCGACATATTTTTTTTCGCCCGGCATGGGCATCAGCAGGTTTTCCGGCAGACCATGCAGTACCGTGCCGACGAAATTCCCTTCCGGCAGTGGTTGCCTCTGTGATTCGGAGATTGCAACCAGATTCATCGGCGGCAAACCAGCATACACGGGCTTGAGTTCGGGCAAGTCCAGGCGGCCATGTAAGGTTGTAATCGAGGGAACGGGCTGCCGGCTAAACAGCGATGCTGGCCAGTAATCCGTATGAAAATGTAACACATCGAAGTCGGCAGCGACCCTTCGAACATGCTCCATCAAAAGAACGTGAGGGGCAGTCGAATCCCGGATCGTCGTATCAAGCCGGAGAGCGCGCGGCCATACGGGTTCCAGCTTCGCGCTGGTCACAGAATCGCCGCTTGCAAACAGGGTAACGTCATGACCCATGGCCACAAGCTCTTCGGTCAGAAACGACACAACCCGCTCTGTGCCACCATAAAGCTTCGGAGGCACGGCCTCAAAAAGGGGTGCAATTTGCGCGATCCGCATAGGGGGTTCACTCCTTGACTAAAAACTCCGAGGTTTCCGACCTTACGGACAGATGCGGCGGAGATTGGGCATGGCTGCCGTATTGCTGCCGCATTTGGCGCCATGTTCGAGGCGTCAGGCGATATGTGTCCGGAATATTCGCGGCGCCGGACGCGTGAAATCCGATTGTTTCAGGTGAAACGCGGAGGAAAACAGAAATGGCTTTGTCCACCGACGGCACGACGAAAATTGATGCTGGTGCCAACACAAAATCGTGCAGCGGCTTCGAGCAGAGGCCGCTTCACTTCCTTTTGGGCGCCGTCTATCGTCATAAGCTCGGCCATGCGGTGATCCTGTCCGCCGTGTTAACAGCGGTAACGTGCTCCGTACTTTCGCAATACGCTGTGCGCGATCTTGTCGATGTGCTTGCCAAGCATGAGACCGATGCGTTATGGTCGGCGTTCGGCGTTCTGGCCCTGCTGATTGCGGCTGACAACCTGTCCTGGCGAATCGCTGGATTCGTTGCTGCTCGCAGCTTCGTTGCGGTCACGGGAGACATCCGACGTTACCTGTTCGACCATTTGCTTGGCCACGCACCTGCATTCTTTACCGAGAGAAGACCGGGTATGTTGGCCGGACGGATAACCGCCACTGGCAATGCCGTGTTCCGGATCGAGAGCATGATGGCGTGGAACGTGCTGCCGCCGGCACTAGCCGTTGGGCTTGCCATTATTCTGATCGGCACTGTCGATCCGCTGATGGGTGTCACGCTTTGCAGTGTTGCGGCCTTTCTGGGGCTCTTTCTCGTGCGGTTGGCTCGTCGGGGAAACCCTCTGCACGAACGCTACGCGCATGCGGCGTCGTTCGTTGATGGTGAAATCGTTGACGTAATCAATAACGTTTCGGTCGTCCGTGCATTTGGCGCTGCTTTTCGTGAAAGACGGCGGTTTGCGGCCGACGTCGGCCACGAGCTTCAGGCACGACAGGCAAGCCTCAACTATCTCGAGTGGTTACGAACGTTTCATGCCGTGGTAACGGCAGTGCTCACGGCAGGGTTATTGGCATGGACGTTGTTGCGCTGGGAGCGGGGCGAAGCAAGCCCTGGGGATGTTGTCCTCGTAACAACACTCGGTTTTACCGTCCTTCATGGAACGCGTGACCTTGCGGTAGCTCTCGTCGAAATGGTTCAGGACTGGGCACGGTTGAAAGACGCGCTCTCCGCGCTGCTGACGCCACATGAATTATCGGAGGTGGCCAACGCAGAATCCCTGGAAAAGCCGCGTGGTGCGGTACTTTTCAACGATGTCAGTTTTACTTATCATGATGGTAACCCAGTCCTGAGAAATATCACGCTTCGCGTGGGAGCCGGGGAAAAGGTCGGCCTGGTCGGGCGATCGGGCTCCGGCAAGACAACGCTTCTGGCCTTACTTCAGCGGCAGTACGACGTGACTGGCGGACGCGTGCTGGTCGACGGGTTGGATGTAAAGGCGTTGAAGCGCGAGAGCCTCGCAAGTGTGCTTTCAGTCGTGTCCCAGGATGTGCAGCTTTTTCATCGTTCTGTTATGGAAAACATCCGGTACGGTCGACCTGAGGCGTCGGATGCGGAGGTGATCGAGGCAGCCCGCGCGGCTAATGCGCATGAATTCATCTCGGCGCTGCCCGGCGGTTATCAAACCATCGTCGGTGAGCGAGGCATGAAACTTTCTGGAGGTCAGCGCCAGCGCCTTGCGATTGCGCGTGCCGTGCTCTGCGATGCGCCGCTGCTTCTGCTTGACGAGGCGACATCCGCACTTGACTCGGAGAGTGAAGCCGCGGTGCAGGAGGCGATTGACCGTCTTGGGGAAGGGCGCACGGTGATTGCGGTGGCTCACCGACTGTCAACCTTGCGTAATTTCGATCGTATCGTCGTGATGGAAAACGGCCGAATCATTGATGAGGGGTCGCCTGATGCGCTTGCCGTTCGCCCAGGGCCGTACCGCGAGCTCCTGCGACGGCAGGCCGCCGTGCCGCTCGAACTCGTGGCGTGATCTGTGGTTTGACGCTGGCTCGTTCCCGATCAGGAGAGACAGCCTAAAAAAGGACCGCTGAACAGGCCCCGGTCATTCACGGTGTTGGTACGTAGCCGTCGATGAAGGCCTGGAAATCCTCGGCCGGGAGTGGGCGAGAGATCCAGTAGCCTTGCATGATATGGCAGCCCTGTTTGACGAGTTCGCGTGCGGTGATTTTGTTTTCGACCCCTTCGGCAGCGGGTTCGATGCCCAGGTTTCGCGCCATCGCAATGATGGTTCGGACGATGACGGCACTGTCTTTTGACGTGAGCATATCGGACACGAAGGATTTGTCGATCTTGACTTCAGAGAAAGGCAAGCGGCGGAGCTGGACGAGGGAGGAGTAGCCAGTCCCGAAGTCGTCGATGGCAAGGCCGAAACCCTTGAGACGCAGGCGAGTCAGGACGTCCATGATGCAGCCGGCGTCCTGCATGGTGGCGGTCTCGGTGAGTTCGATGGTGAGGGTCTTCGGAGGTACGCCGTGGCTGTCGCAGAGGTTGGCAATACGATCAGGCAAGTCGAGATCGTGAAGGTTGCGTGCGGACACGTTTACCGAGATGTCGAAGCAGCAACCGTTGCGCCGCCACAACCCTGCCTGACGCAGGGCGGTATCGAGGACCCAATCGGTGAGCGCATCGATCGCCCGGCTGCCCTCCAGCACAGGGATGAACTGGGCAGGCAGGAGCATTCCGCGGGAGGGGTGAACCCAGCGGACCAGCGTTTCCGCCCCGATAACGCGGCCCAGCTTGCCATCAAGTCGCGGTTGGTAGTGAAGGTTGAGTTCTTTCTGTCCAACCGCTCGGTCGACGTCGACCGGTTCGATCGGGCTGTCCTGCATCTTCGCCGCCTCCAGCTGGCGGCGTAGGGCCACTGCACGCACCGGCTTGAGCAGCGCCCCCACAATCTCGAGACCGGCCTCCGTGCCAAGCTGCCGGGCCGTGTCCAGAACCCGCTCGTCGACGCCGCTTGCCAGCAGCACCTTCACCTTGGCCGCAGTGCGCGCGAGCTCCCGCAACAGCTGAATTCCGTCCGTCCCGGGCATTTGAAGATCCAGAATTATGAGATCGGGGCACCAGGAAACCAGATGGTCCGGGACTGCTCCCGCATCTGCGACTGCCACGGACTCATAGCCACACTCCGTCGCAACCCGCGACACGAACGCCGCAAAATCAGCCTCGTCGTCAACAATGAGAAGACGGCTTGCCGACATGTTCACGTCCCCTCCCGCAGCCATCGTTAATCCTAACCCAGCCTGCCGCCAAGAACCTGCCGCAGCGCTTCCGCAAGCTGCTGTTTGCGGTACGGCTTGCTAAGCAGCGGAACCGTCGCCGGGTCCCCTCCCCCAACCTGATGGGCAAAGCCAGACGTGAACAACACCTTCAGACCAGGCCGTAACGCCAGGGCCTCGTCTGCCAGAACACGCCCGTTCCGCCCTCCCGGCATCACAATGTCCGTAAACAGGACATCCACATCCTTGCGCTCTTGCAAAATACCGAGAGCTTCCTCCGCGTGACCTGCCTCAACCGTCCGGTAACCCAGGTCCTCCAGCTGCCGAACAACTACTTTCCGGATCGCGGCATTATCCTCCACAACGAGAACCATCTCATCCCCGCACGGTGTCGCTTCCATCGCCACCGGCTCAACCAGCCCGGGATCCCTCCCATCCACCACGCGCGGCAGCCACAGCTTGATCACCGTCCCTACACCCGGCTCGCTGTAAATCTTGATGTGCCCATCAGATTGTTTGATAAACCCATATACCATGCTCAGACCCAGCCCTGTTCCGGATTCCTTGGTCGTGAAAAATGGCTCAAAGACTCGCCCCGCAACCTCAGACGCCATCCCGATTCCTGTGTCGGATACAGCGATCTCCACATAATCCCCCGCCAGCATCCCGGGATGCTCTACCACGAAGTCCTCATCCAGCCGCGTGTTCCTCAGGGCAATCGACAAGATGCCCCCATCCGGCATCGCGTCCCGCGCATTCACCGCCAAATTCAGCATCGTCGTCTCCAGCTGCGTTGGGTCCACAACCACGCGCCATAAACCATCTTCCACGTGCAGCCGTACCGTCACCTGCTCACCCAGCACATTCCCCAACAAGCGCATCATCATCTGAACCGCTTCCCCGGGCGCTACCGCACACGGCCGCAGCGGCTGCTGCCGCGAGAACGCCAACAGCCGACGCGTCAAATCCGCCCCGCGCAAACATGCATTCAACGCCGCATCCACTAACTCGGGCAAACGACCCGCACTCCCCAAACCTTCCTTCGCCAAATCAAGATTCCCAATGGCAATTGCAAGGAGATTATTAAAGTCATGCGCTACGCCACCGGTGAGTTTCCCCACCGCTTCCATCTTTTGCGCTTGCTGTAACTCGCGCTCCGTTAGTGCCTGCTGCGACACGTCATTGACGATGGCGAGCTGAATACCGGTCGTCTCGCCATTTTCGTCCCTCAAGGGCGCCGTGTGAATCATTGCCTCGACAAGCGTTCCGTCCTTTTTCATACGGGACGCGCGTGCACCGACGACCGTTCCACCTCCCATTGTCAGCCGAAAATGGGCGGCGAACTGATCTTGTTCAGAGTTTGGTACGACGGGGTATGGTTTTCCTTGCACCTCTGCCGCGGTCCAGCCGAAAATCCGTTCGGCTGCAGGACTCCACAGAACCACGCGGCCTTCACTGTCCAGACAGATGATGGCCGCCGGCGACGATCCGATCACCGCATTCAGCAGGGCGTGCGTCTCCTCGAGATTCTTGATTGCGTCGCCGCGACTGGCACCGGATGCCTGGATCGCTGCGGCCATGGTGTCGATACTTCGCCCGAGCATCGAAATTTCCCGGAATCCCACCAGCTGCCCAACTCGGGCCTCGTTATTGCCGCCGGCGAGTCTCGTCGCTACGGCGCCGATCTTCCGGATCGGACGGGCAATCGAGCGCTCGATGATATACCATGCCAAAAGGAGCACCAGAACTTCGGCTGCAGCAAAAGCTGCGATTGCGCCGTAGATATTTTCCATAGGAAATGTCTCCGGAAACGAGAATGGAGGTCGCTGCCTGCCACACTGTGGCGGCCACGATGGCCTAATGGGCGAATGAAACGCTGTATTGCCACAACGATTCTGGTTTCAGGCACGCAGGGCCTCACGGGCACGGCAAGCCGTTGCGTAGAAATGCGCATGCACCGAAGGTAGTGGTCAGGCTTGTTCGCGACGCGAGAAATTTGCTCCGACCAGCCGACTACTGGCGCTACAGCGGCATTCATTGAGGCGATTGATGCTGCCCGGAACGTTGGGGCCAAGAGTGAAAAAGCCTGCAGCTTTGACGGAACGGAGGCATTCCCTTTGCCTTGAGAGTCGTTCCTGTCAATTGTGTGACCGCAGGTGCTGTTCAAAAAGTTGTTTTCTGCCATTAACGCATCTGCGCTTTCCTGAAATGTTTACGAGCGTCGTGAGACTTTTTTAATGCTCGGGCGTGGAACAGACGAGCGATATGCTCTTGCCGCGACAAGTAACACACAAACAGGGAACCGATATCAATTTTAAAATAACTTACAGAGTTGCGATAACGGGGCCGACACCTTGTCATCTGTTAGTCACCTGCGTCAGTTGATCTTGGTCGCTAGTTGCTCAAGGGTGGGCGTCTCATAACCACGCCCGACATCGCCGTGTTCCTCCGTGCGCCAGTGCGATTGGCAATCCTTCGTCACGGAAGCAAGCGCTTGCAGGACATAACATGTCGCGCTCCCGATGATAAACCCGCCTGACCGCGCTTTCAGCGTCGTCGGCTCACTTTGTTGATGGTTGCCCAATTAGGCTTCGCAGTCAAACAAAAGTTCTGGCTGCCTTATTGTTAAAAAAACAAAGGCTACGATAAAACAATTCCGGACGATGCTCCGGTAACGCGAACGCTACCCACGCTTTTCTGAAAGCGCTTTCTTCGGGACGAGACGCCAGAAAATATCCGCCGGCTGGGCAGCGTAGTCTTGTCGGGCATTATTTCATTTCGCTTATTCGCTAGTGCGCACAAAGACCCGCTGTCAAAAAAAGCCCGAATCGCTCTGGCTACGAAACACAAAGCTGACGGCAGCGCCGATCAACTTGAGGTTCCGTGCCAATACTGTAAGGGAATCTCAATGATTCTGCGGCATCTTTCGTGTTTCTGGCTGCCGCGTTTTCCCTGGGCCTGATGTTACGGTCAGCGGTTGTGTCCGGGAACGCTACGAGCCAGGATGCGTATCAACGTGCGAATCTCGTGGCGGTTGACCACGAGCGGGCGGATCGTCGGCCCCCCGGCAACACCGGGCGCTCTGGCGAAGGCTCACTTCGGAGTGGCCCCTCGAAATGCCCAGGTCTTGCAGCCCCAAGTCAGGACCGGACTACTTGCCGATACAGAAAGCCGAGAATACCTCGTCCAGAACTTCTTCTACCCCGACGGCGCCAGCCAGCCTGGCGAGTACATGGCTAGCACCCTGCAGCTCGGCGGCGCAGAGTTCCGGCTGATGTTCAGCGAGGGCGCTATCGAGGTGCGACAAAATATCGCGAAGGCATGCTCGATGCCGCGGGCGGGCGAAGCCGGGAGCACCTCCTCGATCCGTCAACCGCCGGACAGCATCGGCGAGTCTATCAACCAGAGCGCTCATGTTTTGTCCTGTTTTGGCACTGATCGGGAGCGTGCCATCGGGGACGGCGCAAAACAAATCGCTTTTCGTCGAGATCAGGATGCATTCCACCCCGTCGGGCGCCTTCGGAAACGAGAAGTCGGGAGGGGACGCGAGGAGAAGCAGGAGATCGGCTTTCGCTCCGTGGGCGCGCGCGCGGCGGACACCTTCGGCCTCAACCGAATCGGTTGTCTCGCGGAGGCCAGCGGTATCGACGAGGCGTACGGGAACGCCGGCAATTTGAACACGTGCTCCGACGGCATCACGGGTGGTGCCGGCGATATCGGAGACAATAGAAATTTCTTCTCCTGCAAGTGCGTTTATCAGAGTGGATTTGCCGGCATTTGGGGCACCCAGCACGACGATGTCGATACCTTCGCGCAGTCGCTCCGCAGCATTTCCTGCGCCCAGGGCGGTGGCGATTTCCTCCCGAAAGGATTGCAACTGCGTACGCAGAATGCCCTCTACCTCGGCGGGCAGATCGTCATCCGCAAAATCAATGATTGCCGCCAACTGGGCGAGAAGCTCGACCAGCATTTGCCGCCAACGGGCTACCACGCTGCTCGCCACGCCATCTGCCTGCTCGACCGCCATGCGGCGCTGGGATTCGGTTTCCGCATTGATCAGGTCCGCCACGCCTTCAGCTTCGAGCAGATCAAGCTTGCCGTTTGCAAAGGCCCTGCGGGAGAACTCGCCGGGTTCGGCGGGGCGCGCGCCGAGGGCAACCAGCACGTTGGCAACAGCCATCCGAACCGCACGCCCCCCGTGAAGGTGTAACTCGCCGTATTCTTCGCCGGTGTAAGATTTTGGAGCCGGAAACCAAAGGACGAAGCCCCGATCGAGCGCTTGACCGGATTGGTCCCGAAGGGTGCGCAAGGCCGCCATGCGTGGCCGGGGAAGCGGCCCCGCCAGTGTCCGAAGAAGATTGCCGGTACCTGCGCCGCTGATACGGATGATCGTGATGGCGCCGCCGGCGCCGGTGGCCGCCGCAAAAACAATGTCGGTCATTTGCTTTCGGTCGGGCCGGGCGGCAACATCAGGTCGGAAAGGGGGGGCTCTCCCCGGAGCGATTCGAGTATGCGTTCCGCGGCCGCGCGGTCCGTCGCACGGTACCAGAGCCCCGCCGGGTAGATCACGACGCAAGGCCCCTCCTCGCAACGATCAAGGCAGCCGGCGGTATTGATGCGCGCTGACGTCAGGCCGAGCTCTTTCGCACGCGCCTTCATGTAGTTGCGAACTGCTTCCGAGCCTTTGGCCGCACAGGAGCCCCGCGGATGACCGTCGGGACGACGGTTGGTGCAGACGAAAACATGGTGGCGGTAATAACAGGGAGGATCGCCGGGAAGTGGGCTGGCGTCCTTCGGTTCGGTCATTTCTGTCCTCGCGTCAGTCAGTTTCGGTCCCTATGTAGGGCCAGGACACAGTTATACGAAAGCACCCATGATGGCGATGAACGCGCTGGCTGGAACGAATTCTCCTTATCTTTTGCAGCATGCAACCAACCCGGTCGAGTGGGTTCCCTGGAGCGAGGCGGCACTCGCCCGAGCTCAGAGCGAAGGCAAGATGATTCTGCTATCGATCGGATACGCAGCCTGCCACTGGTGCCACGTAATGGCACACGAAAGCTTCGAGAATCGCGATATCGCGGCGCTGATGAATGCGCACTTCGTCAATATCAAGGTCGATCGCGAGGAACGTCCCGACCTTGACCACATCTATATGTCTGCCTTGCAGGAGATGGGCGAGCAGGGGGGCTGGCCGCTCACGATGTTTCTGACGCCGCAAGGGGTGCCCATCTATGGTGGCACATATTTTCCGCCGGAGCCTCGCTGGAACAGGCCGGGATTTCCGCAAGTGCTGCGAACGCTCGTAGACGCTTGGGAAAAGAATCGGGAACGCCTGGAGGGGAGGGGCCTGGCGCTATGGCGTCGCCTCGCCGCACGCGCTGCCGCCCCAAGTGGCCCGCAATTGACCCCTGTTGATCTGGATTGGGTGGTCGAGAGATTTATCTCGAGGGTCGACTGGGAGCAGGGCGGTTTACAGGGGGCGCCGAAATTTCCGAACGCCCCGATTTTTCGCTTCTTATGGAGTGAGTTCATGCGCAGTGGCCGACGTGAAGCGGCGGAAGCGGTGACGCTGACGATGGCCCGCATGAGCCAGGGAGGGATATTCGACCATCTTGGCGGTGGATTCGCCCGGTATTCGACGGACGCGCAATGGCTCGTGCCTCATTTTGAGAAGATGCTTTATGACAATGCCTTGCTGCTGGAGTTACTGGCGCTGACCCACGCTGCCGAACCCAGCACATTGTTCGCGGCCAGGGCGGCCGAAACTGTTGAGTGGCTGCGACGGGACATGCGCGCGGAGGCAGACCCGGCGGCAGACGGGTCACTGGCATTCTGCGCGTCGGAGGATGCCGATTCGGAAGGAGAGGAAGGGAAATTTTACGTCTGGACGCGAAGCGAGATTGGCGCTGCTTTGGGCCCCGATCTTGCTTTTTTTGAAGAACATTATTGGGTCCCGCCGGCAGGGAACTGGGAAGGAAAGATCATATTCACCAGGCGGACGTATCCCGGCGACCAGGCACAGGAAGACAAGCTGCAAGCTATGCGGGCGCAGTTGCTGGCGGTCCGGAGCAAGCGCGTTCGACCAACCCGCGATGACAAGCTTCTCGCCGATTGGAACGGATTGATGATCGCCGCACTTGCGCGCGCAAGCGCCGTCTTCGACCAGCCAGGCTGGCTCGATCTGGCAAGGGAAGCGTACTCTGCGGTAAATGGGCTGATGCGCGTTGCAGATGGCCGGTATGAACATGCCTACAGGCGCGGAGTAGTTACCGCATCGGGTCTTTTGGACGATCAGGCGGCGATGCTACGAGCTGCGCTGGCATTATACCAGGTTACCGGAGACATTGCGTACCTTGCGCATGCGGAACGAACTGCAGCGCTGGTGCAGCGCGTTTTCGCTGATCCTGAAGGAGGGTTTTTCATTACCGCTGAGGACATCAACGATCTCCCGGGAGGAATTCGCCCGCGTGGGGCGGTCGACGGCCCGACGCCTTCCGGTGCTGGGATGATGGCGGAAGGCTACGCGACACTGCTTCACCTTACCGGGAATGCCGCCTACCGCCAACGAGCCGAACGGCTTATCTCTGTAGTAACCGGCGAGCGCCAGGCGTTGCCGGCATATCCGACGGTGCTCGTCGCCGCGGCTCTGTTGGAGGGGGCAACCAGTGTGGTCATCACCGGCGACCCGTCACTTCCTGCTTACCGGGGTCTGCATCGAGCTGCCTTGCGCAGCCCGAGCCCATTGGTGGTGGTTCTGCCCGTGGCGGGCGGGGATTCCTTGGCAGCTGGGCACCCTGCACATGGCAAGCTCGCTGATCGACCCGCCGCATTCGTGTGCCGGGGGCAGGAATGCTCGCTTCCTGTGTTCGAACCTGATCGTGTCCTCCCGCTGATAGGGCGGCCTGCCGTGTAGTGTTGCTGCAGGCGGATTTCCTCGGCGAGCCGCAATGGCTTAAGAGCGACGCGTGTGTTGTGTGGAGATGTGAGACCATGATCGACGAAGTAAAGATTCGGGCTGCGATACGGGAGTTTCGGATGCCTGCCGATAGCACGCAGATTCCTGACTCGATGGTCGATTCGATCGCGGTCCGCGACGGATTGGTGCAGGTCGCACTGCTGGCGACACGCGAGGAAGCAGCCCACCGCGAACCGCTGCGACAGGCGCTAGAGTCCATGCTCTCACGTCTGAAAGGCGTACGGAACGTGGCCGTCGTATTTACCGCGCAGCGAAATGCACCGCGCGCCCAACCCGCAACGTCGGCGCCTTCGGCGCAAACGGCTACGATCCTTGGGCAGGTTGGTGCAATCATCGCGGTTGCGTCGGGAAAGGGCGGTGTTGGCAAATCGACGGTTGCGGTCAATCTGGCAGTAGCGCTTGCGGCAATGGGTAAGCGGGTTGGATTGTTGGACGCGGACATTTATGGACCGTCTCTGCCGCGCATGCTGGGAACATCCGGCAAGCCAGAAACAGTCGGAAACCATCTCCGCCCATTCGATGCTTGGGGATTGCAAGCAATTTCCATTGGCCACGTCGTTTCCGATGAGACCGCGATGATCTGGCGCGGGCCAATGGTTTTGAACGCGCTCATGCAACTGATGACGCAGGTGGCATGGCCTGAACTGGACCTGATGGTCATTGATCTGCCACCGGGCACAGGAGATATTCAGCTGACGCTGGCGCAGCGGTTGAAGCTAGCGGGCGCAGTGATTGTTTCTACACCGCAGGACGTTGCGCTTGCAGATGCGCGGCGGGGCGTTTCAATGTTCCGCCAGGTAAGAGTGCCGGTTCTTGGTGTTGTCGAGAACATGAGTTTCTTTTGCTGCCCGAACTGTGGAACGCGAACTGAGATTTTTGGTCATGGTGGGGCACGAGTGGAGGCTCAGCGAGCCGGTGTCCCGTTTCTGGGTGAGATTCCCTTGCTGCCAGCCATCCGCGAAACATCGGATGCCGGGACGCCGATCGTTGTGAGCGCACCGGACAGCGATGCGGCACGTGCATTTCTGGCTGTAGCGGAGTCAATCATGCGGGAACTCGGCACGACACCACAGCAGCGTGGTCCCGCGATTGTCATCGAATGAGTCGCATGACCCGACCGGCGGGTGCCCAATGTCGGTGGAAGTACCCTGGATGGTAAATAGCCTCTGAGCACGGGCAGGCGCAGGTTACGAGGCACGGGCAGCCGGTGAACGCGCGATTTTGTCAGGGCGATGATGCTGGCCCCGAAACGGGCCTTCTATGATGGCGCCTTGGCCGAACCATCAAAACGGGCCTATAAATGGAGCAGGAGAACGACAGCACAGTGACCCCGCGGTTGGCAATTCTGTGGCCGAAATAGGATTTTATCATCTGGTACGGACAGGGGTCGCGGACGCCCTGCCACCACTGCTTGGGAAAACGCTGGCTGCCGGGCAGAGAGCCTTGGTGTGCGCGCACGACCGGGAGTTGCTCGAGGCACTGGATAACCGTCTTTGGCTGTGTGAGAACCCGGATTGGCTGCCGCATGGCATGGCAGGTGGAGCGTTTGCTGCGGATCAGCCGATTCTGTTGAGCTGTTCGGACAGCGCTGAAAACGGCGCCCGCTTTCTCTTTCTGCTTGATGGCATGGAGGTCGATGCGCAGCGATTCGAACGGGTTTTTGATCTGTTCGATGGCAAGGACGAGCAGGCGGTGTCAGCAGCACGGATACGCTGGAGCCGCGCGAAGTCCAGTGGACACTCGCTGATCTACTGGCAGCAGGGCGAGCGCGGTTGGATAAGGGCTGGTTGAAGCGGGTACCGCGCTGATCCGAGGTTGCGCTGCCTATCCCTGCGACCCCGATTTTGCTGCGGAAGGAGCGGCCTTCGCGACCGACGGATTGGGAGACAAGGCCGCATAATACGATGCCACGGCGTCGATCTGCGTACTGTCAAGCTTGTCGGCAATGTTGCGCATCAGGTGCAGCGTGGTTTCATGGCGGGTTCCCGTCTTCCATGCGCTGAATTGTCTTTCGATGTAGCCGGCAGGGAGCCCGGCGATTCGGGGAAATGCCTCACCCTGTCCCAGTCCTCCGGCACCGTGGCATGCTGCGCACGCAGGGACTGCCTTAGGCGTACCCGGATTTAGCCCGTCAAGGGCGATCGTGGCCCCGAGACCCGTCGGTGCCGGGCTTGGTTCGGGTGCGGGCGGGACCGGCAGCGCTGCATAATAATCCGCAATCGCCTTAGCCTCAGACGCGGACAGGGAAGCGGCCATTCCCTGCATGATCGAGCTTTGCCGCGTGCCCGCTTTAAAGGCCGTCAGTTGCTGTTCGAGGTAATGGGCCGGTTGGCCGGCCAGCGGCGGGAAATTGGCGAGTGGATTACCCATACCGTTGCCACCATGGCAAGCGGAGCACGTTGCGACTTGTGGCGGCGTGCCAGCCGCCGCCAGGCCTAGCCCGAGGCATAACAGAGCGGCGATCGTGGCACTGCGCGTGCGGAGCGGGGAGTTTGCGTTCATTGGGCGTCCTTCTGTACTCGATATTCTTGATGCCATTAGAGCAATATGATCGTTGAGGGAATCACGAAGCAAGGAGGATCCGCGACGAACTGGATTTTCCCGCTTGCGCCGCGTCTCGTTGTTGAAAACCGGTTCTGGGTTTTCTGCCGGTTGGAC
>JAJZBH010000153.1 GCA_021799015.1 Pseudomonadota bacterium | reverse complement strand
TCTGCGGAAATCGACGAAGATTTGTGGCATGCGTTTGGTTCCGAAAAAAGACTGATGCCGCATCTGCATCTTTCGGTTCAGTCCGGCTCGAACATGATCCTCAAGCGCATGAAACGCCGCCATTTGCGCTGCCATGTTATCGAGGCTGCAGACCGCGCCCGCACGCTTCGCCCTGACGTCGCGTTAGGGGCAGACCTTATTGCCGGATTTCCAACCGAGGATGACGCGATGTTTGCCGATACGCTCAGCCTCATTGAGGAGGCCCACCTCGACTATCTGCATGTGTTTCCGTTCAGCGCCCGTTCCAGGACCCCTGCTGCCCGGATGCCGCCGTTGCCGATGGCGGAACGCCGGGCCCGGGCTGCCCTTTTACGGGAGGCTGGTGCCCGCCGTGTCATTGCACGGTTCCGGGCCATGATCGGCAGGCAGCTTCCTGTCCTTGCTGAATCTCCGGAAGCCGGGCACGCGGAAGATTTTGCTCCGGTCCGCTTTTCAACGCCGGTGGTGGCGGGCCGGATTGTTTCGGCGACTATCATCGGCGCCGATGAGCGTGGCCTACTTGCCGGTGCCACCTGATGGCACTCGGTTTTCTTACGCGCCTGAAATCAGGCCTCGCCAGAAGCACGACAAAGATATCGGCCGGCATCACTGATACCTTTACCAAACGGAAACTGGACGATGCCGCGCTTGAGGAGCTGGAAGAACTGCTGATTGCGGCCGATCTTGGTCCGACCGTCGCTGCCCGGATTATCAGATCCTTCCGACGGACCCGCTTTGGTCAGGATGCTTCTCCTGATGAGATCCGCGCTGCACTGGCGGATGAAATCGCCGACATTCTGGCTCCGATTGCGAAGCCTCTCGACATCAGCGGAAAAAAGCCATTTGTCGTGCTGATGGTCGGGGTCAACGGCACGGGCAAAACAACGACCATCGGTAAACTCGCGCAACTCTATCGCGAGCAGGGGCGCACGTCGATGCTCGTTGCCGGTGACACATTCCGCGCTGCCGCAGTTGAACAGCTGCAGGTATGGGGGCAGCGCGCGTCTGTGCCGGTCATCGTCGGCGCCGCGAACGCCGACCCGGCCGGACTTGCCTTTGATGCCATGGCTCGCGCGGAACGCGAGGGTGCCGATCTTCTGTTCGTTGATACGGCCGGGCGTTTGCACAACAAGGCGGCGCTGATGGAAGAACTCCGCAAGGTTGTTCGCGTCATCAAAAAGCGCGACGAGTCAGCCCCGCACGCCGTTCTCCTGACGCTGGATGCGACAACCGGCCAGAACGCGCTTGCGCAGGTCAGGACTTTCAAGGAAATGGTCGATGTTACGGGCCTTATCGTGACAAAACTGGACGGATCTGCCCGCGCCGGCATTGTCGTTGCGATCGCCGAAGCCTTTGCGCTTCCGGTCCATGCCGTCGGTGTCGGCGAGCAGGCTGCCGATCTTCGCGCCTTTGATGCGGCAGAGTTTGCCAGCGCCCTCGTTGGAAGCGGTTCGGCTTAAGCGAAGACCGGCGCGCGGCAATCGCAAAAACAGCGCCCAGGCGTGTCGTCGTGCGCGCTTTCGCCGCCACGTACGTTAACGAACAGTCAGCAGTTTGACGGTCGATGGCGCCGCAACGAACAGGAGCGTTCGATTCTCTCTTGTCCGGACGCCGAACTGGTCCGATGTAGGGAGCGTGGAGAATGAAGGCGCCGTGCCGCTTTTCGAGGCGATCCTCACGCCGTATCGGAGTATCAGCCGGCGTGGAGTCGCCGTTGTCTTTGTGTTGCTGGCGATCGCTGTACTGTTCCTCAACATCCTGATGGTCCACCTGGGGGCGCTGCCGGTAATCGGCTTCAGCGGCGCCGGGTTCATCCTCCTGGCCACATTCTATGCCATGAACCTGCGGGCGGCGCGGGCGGGAGAGACGATTGTGCTCACGCCGGAAAGACTGACCGTGACGCGCACAGATTCGCGTGGCCGGCGCAGTGAAACGGTTCTATCTCCTTATTGGCTTTCGGTGACGTTGGAGGAACGACCCGGCAGCGTACCGGTGCTTGCGATTGTCGGAAAGCGGGAGCGCTGCGTCGTCGGATCCCATCTGGGAGAAGCGGAAAGGCGTGACCTTGCCCGAGCGCTGGAGGCCGCCTTCAGGCGCCTGCGATCCCCGAGTTTCGACAACCCGCAGACGCGCACCTTGTGACAGTAGCCGCGCAAGCAAGAATAGCGATCCGGTTCACCCGAGGATTGATCGCGCCCGGGTAATGATACGGACAGCTTCCGACCACAGCTCGTAGGTTTCGAGCTGGTCCGCCGATGCCCAGATAATGTCCGTTACATCACTGCCCGCGCGGACTTCCCCTCCGGCGTAGCGGGCCGCAAAATCGAGGATTGTGTAATGGAATTTGATCTGTCCCTTCTCATCACGATGGATCGAATCGACGTTTCCTGCGAGAAACAATTCGCCGACGGCGAGCCCTGTTTCCTCGAGCAATTCGCGCCGCGCCGCGGCTTCAGCCGTTTCGCCCAACTCCTGTCCACCGCCCGGAATGCTCCACTGGCCGAGGGCTGGTTCCCGGCCACGCCGCACGAGCAACACGCGACGGTCCCACAGGACAACGACACCGATCCCGACGCGCGGCGCATCCGGGTATAACCGGGTCACTGCCGGGGTGCTCGCCGCAGCGCCACGTTGCCTTGACCGGTGCCGCTTGAAAGTCTTGTCGGCTGGGAATCGAGGCCGCTGTCGTCAAAGGTTCCAACGGGCAGCGCCTTGTCCCATTCGCCCTGATCCGGTGGTGGAAGCCCGGCCGGTGAAACCGAAGGCAGGGCGGGAATGTTCACAAACAGGTCGTGCATGTTCATCGTTATCCGGCCGCTAGGCTACTGATCGCGCGTGCTTGATCGAAAAGTCGAAGCAAGAGTCGCGCAGCATGCCCGCGCGGGCTGACAAGAGAAGGGTCGCTGTCGATCAGCATGGTTGCATCCTGATGGGCCATCGTAATGAGATCCGAGTCGCGTTCGGCGTCCGCCAGCCGGTATCCAGGCAAGCCGGATTGCTTGGCACCCAGGATATCGCCCCCGCCCCTAAGCGCAAAATCCTCGTCGGCGATACGGAATCCGTCCTGGGTCTCGCGGAGAATGGCAAGGCGCTTTCTGGCTGCTCCGCTGAGTGCATCGTCATGGAGGAGGAGGCAATAGCTGGCAGTGTCGCCCCGACCGATGCGCCCGCGCAGCTGATGCAGTTGGGCAAGGCCAAAACGTTCTGCGTGTTCGACGACCATGACATTGGCTTCCGGCACATCGACACCGACCTCGATTACCGTCGTGGAAACGAGAATGTCGGCGTTTCCTGCTGCAAAACAGGCGAGGGCTGTGCTGCGGGATTCGATAGGCTGCCGACCATGGGCCAGGACCACGCGAGAGCCGAAGCGTTCGGTCAGCGCAGCAAACCGCATTTCAGCAGCGTTGATGTCGAGGGTCTCGCTTTCAGAAACAAGAGGGCAGACCCAGTAGACGCGACCGCCATGAGCGATCATTCGGGCGATAGCGTCGGTAATCGCATCCATGCGATCAAGTGGATGCAGTGTGGTCCGGATCGGCTTGCGGCCGGCCGGCTTTTCGGTGATGCGGCTGACGGCCATCTCACCCCAATGGGACAGCAGAAGAGTGCGGGGGATAGGAGTTGCGGTCATGACCAGGATGTCCGTGGCGGAGCCTTTGGCGCCAAGGGCCAAGCGCTGGCCAACGCCGAAGCGGTGTTGTTCGTCGATGACGGCAAGGCCGAGATCGTGGAACGCCACCGACTCCTGGAAGATGGCGTGCGTACCAATAATGAGGGGAATCGAGCCGTCCCTGAGTCCTGCCAGGATATTGCGGCGCTCGCCAGGCTTTAGCGAGCCGGTGAGAAGCGCACTGGGAACCGGACAGATACGCGAAAACGTAGCAAAATGTTGGCGGGCGAGGAGTTCGGTCGGTGCAAGCAGCGCGGCCTGGGCTCCCGCGCCGACGACACGGAGCATCGCAAGGGCGGCAACGAGAGTTTTGCCTGAGCCAACGTCGCCCTGAAGCAAACGGAGCATCCGGTGCGGGGCGGCGAGATCGGCGTCGATTTCAGCCAGGGCACCCGCTTGCGATGGGGTTAGCGGGAAGCCGAAGCGAGCAAGCGCGCGCCGTCGCAGATCCGAGCCGTCATGAAACGAGCGCCCGGGACGCTGACGACGACGGGCCCGGATCAACGCAAAGGAGAGCTGCCGCGCGAGAAGCTCGTCGTAGGCCAGACGCCGCGCAGGGCCCTCGTCCGGCATGGCCACCGGCGTGTGCAAGGCGCGCAGCGCCTCCGCGAAGCCCGGCCATCCCCGATTCTGCAGGATTGCCGGCGAGAGCCATTCCGGCAGATCGGGAAAACGGTCAAGCGTTCCGGAAACAGCCCGGCTCACCACGCTGGGGTAGAGCCCGGCTGTTCGTCGCCAGACAGGCTCGATCGCCGGAAGAGAAGCCGATCGCTCGATCGGCAGCACGTAATCCGGGTGCGGTAAGGTGATCCGGTCCTGGAAGCGCTCGATCCGACCAGAGACCAACAGTGTTGCGCCGATCGGAAAACGGGAGAGCTGCCGTGGATGGAACAAGACGATTTCGCCAACGCCACTGGAGTCCCGAATCACGACGCGGTACGGTCGGCTGCGCTTTCGTGGCGGAGGTTCATGGCGGACTACTTCGACGGTGAACGTGCCAATTGAGCGGGGGGCTGCATGGTGCAGCAGTGGTCGCTGGCGCCGGTCGATGTAGTGCTCGGGGAGATGGAACAGCAGGTCCAGCACCGTGTCGCCGCCAATCGCGCGCGCCAGAAGTGCGGCCAGCCGGGGGCCGATACCAGGCAAGCTGGTCAACGGTGCGCGCAGATTTGCTAGCGGGTCGATTGGTTGCGTGGGCATGGGCTGACAGTGGCGCGGGCGCACTCTATATCGCAAGTCATCATGACCATCGACCCGGAAGATCTCCTGGCCCAACGCAAACGCCGGGTGTTATATCGTGCCACTCATCGGGGCACGTACGAAACAGATCTGATCATCGGCAGCTTTGCGCAGCGACATATTGCCGGCATGGACCAGTCGGCGCTTGACGCTTTGGAAGCGGTGATGGATTACCCTGATATTGATCTGGCGGACTGGTTGACGGGGCGCCGACGGATTCCCGATTTTGCCGACAGCCGAATGCTGCGGCGCATTCGGCGCGAGGCCCCGGACATCGTGCTGTCCGAGCCGGAACGGTGAGTTTCTGATGAGTCTGATCACCGTCTATGGAGCCCCTGAAGGGTATGATGCCGAGCTGATCGCCAGGCGTGCCTCGGAATCAGGCATCGTTCTGCATATT
>JAJZBH010000010.1 GCA_021799015.1 Pseudomonadota bacterium | reverse complement strand
CAAGCGACACCCTACCCAAAATCCCCGCGACGGCCGCTGATCAGCCTGCCGCCGTCAGACTCTCAACGGTCACGCCGGCAGGCTGATCAGCGGCCTTCTACACCACCAGCAGGGACACGACCCCTACGATCCGCGATTGACCGATTCCCGCTTCGGTTGGAAACCATTCGCAAATCGGATGTCCAAAACGATGCCACCACCAGATCTTCAGGCGCTGAAATAAAGCGATCGTGCGTTTTCCCAGCTGATGCTGACCGATCTAGGGCAGCATTGCCTGAATGGCGCGGCGTCCATAGCCAGATCCTGATCCAGAAAAATTGCAAAACGGCGCCAACCAGCCGTTTCATGAGTTTCCAAAGAGAGCGCCGTCCGATCAGCCAAAAAATCTGGAGCAATCCGCAGAGCCACAACGATGCTGCAGCCCTCGTGACGATTTGGTTGGATTGTTCAATATGTTGCGCTATACTGTAAACGATGATCTAACGTAGCGATTAGCAACACGACAGGGAGCGGCATTGATCAACGAGTTTGAGGCGGACTCAGAGAGAGAGGTCGGACTGGGGGCGCGCAAGGCTAGCACGCCGCGCTATACGCGCAGGCTGTCTGACAAGATATTGATCGCTTTCCATCACGCCTGCGATCAGGGTGATTACGAAGTGGCTGAAAAACTCCTCTCAATACTTGAACACATGCTGACGCGACGTACCGTGCCCGCAGACTCCAATCGCCGGAAAGGTATTGAGAGTCTCGTAGCCGCCCATGAACGGCTTTGGCACCTGCGTCACCCCGAGGAGAAGTTTCGCTGAACGCGGGCTTTCTTTTGTCCACGCAATAGGTCGCCAAAACCCCATCGGTGGTGCACGGTCGCACCCAGCTGTGCGATAGCGGCGCGGTGGCTCGCAGTTCCGTATCCGGCATTACGCTCCCATCCATACCCTGGGTATCTTGTGCCAAGCCGTTCCATTAGACAGTCTCGCGTAACCTTGGCGACAATTGACGCGGCTGCGATTGATAGCGACAGACGGTCGCCGCCAATAACCGCAGAACAAGGGATCCCCTTGATTGACGGAGCTACATTGCCGTCGACCAATACATGATCAGGAACTACACGTAGTCTTTGAACCGCCCGGCTCATCGCCAAAAGAGTCGCCTTCAAGATATTTCTTTGCTCGATTTCAGATACAGATGCCGCTCCAAGCGCGATGACTGCCCCGGAAGCTTCAAGCAAGGACAGGACCGCCCGTCGTGTCGACGAGCTCAAACGCTTCGAGTCGTCGATTGACGCCGCTAGTTCCTGCGTCAGGTGGTGCGGTAACATGACGGCTGCCGCGACCACGGGTCCCGCAAGAGGCCCGCGACCCACCTCATCCACGCCAGCCACGCGGCAGCCAAAGTGCCTTTCGATCGACTGATCCGGCACTATAGTCTCCCCACAGGCGACCCGAGAGCTGAAGCCGCGCGGTTCGCATCAAGGACCGTCAACAACCCCGAAATGATCCTGGCCGGCGAGGGCGGACAGCCACTAATAACCAGGTCAACGGGCAATATTGCTGCTGCACCGCCGAGCACGGATGGACTACCCTTAAAAATCCCTCCGTCCGCCGCACAATCACCGACCGCGACGACGAAACGCGGTCGTGCCATGGCTGCCAAGCACTGGCGCGCGGCCTCGGCGAGACCGGTGCTGGAAACACCTGTAATTAAAAGAATATCAGCCGATCGTGGATCCTCAACCATGCAAATTCCGTGGCAACCAAGATGGTCCCACATTAGTGTGGCGCTCAGCAACTCCATCTCGCAACCGCCGCAACTGCCAGCGTCGACGTGACGGATCGCCAATGATCGCCCAAGCAGTGTCTCACCTGCGGCTGCCAACCGTGCCGCCAAGCCTTGCACGATATCCGAGTGCTTTGTTGACTGGGTCACAGATCAATTCCAGAAGCGGGCGGCATTACAAGAATCGAGCGCAACATAAAATCATCGATCCGCATAAATCTTGAGGCTCGTTCCAACGCTTCCGCCACGCTAGCGCCGGGAGTAACGATAAAACCAAATGCGATAACGCCCAATTCAAGCGACAAAACGTAATGAATGAGCCCATGTGCGCTTGCTGCAGCGCCCATACCGAACCCGTCATGATCAGGTATTGGAGCGACCGTCGGCTCAGCGTCGTGATGCCATGGAGCGATACAAGCCTCTTTCGCCTCCTTCCGCGCACGGCGCGCCCAATCGCCAGCGAACGAAGCATTGGAGCCAAAGCGCTTCCGTATAGACCAGCCGCCAAATGGCCGGGTTACAGTGTCAATATCCTGTAGCACATCACCGAGGACAGACCACGCGCTCAAATCCGGCCGGACCGCCATACCGCCAGGTACGACGACGTCCATCATCAATCGATGGCCAAAAATCGCTTCTAGGGTGTCCGCGATAGTACAACGCAAAGTGATCAGGCGGGTCGCCAACCGGTCCGCGCCCACCGCAGCAGCAGCCCGCGCCAGCCGCAACAGCGACACAGTACAGTGCTCAAGCGCAAGCATCTTGCCCCGTATCTCCTCAATGTGCGGCGGCAACGAGCAGGCGCTCGCTGCTTCCACGGCCCGAGCATATGCTACCGCATGTGCAACACATGCCTCCGAATCAATCCGCGCACAGGTGCGCGCAGCCGCTCGTGGAGATTGCCCTGCAATCAGGCGTAGCACCCCGCGATGCGTGTACCCAAACCGGTGTTCTGTAGCCACCACGACGTTACCGTCGAGGGTCAAACGCCGATGATATGGGGCAGCAATCAGACCGCCGACCGGGCCTAGTCCGATCTGATACTCCCCGTCTCCCGGCGTATCACGGAAGCCGGGCCATGCGGGGTCTTCTCCCGCTGAGCCCAGAGCGATAGCCGGCCGTTCGTCATTGGCCTGTTCAGCGACGGCACCACTCAGGTCATGCGCCAGGCGCTCATACCACGCGGCTTCCGGCCGGACGCGGGAAACCGCAAAATACGTTCCCTCATTCAAGGGCGACGCCACGGGCACAATAGCCTCGCCACACCGAAGAAGGAGATATACCCGCCCACCATCAATAAACAACGCGACAAACCGAATCGCGGTCTCGTTACGAAGCCTCTCAATCAGGGATTCCCAGTCTGGCGCCGTCAAAACCCGCAGGTTTTCGGGGGCGCCCGGCTCGATTGCCGCACGATCAAGAATTGCCGCGACATTCACTACTTCACTCTTTAGGTCATCCATCGTATCAGTGTTCCGGGAATCGCAGTTGCCATCGCGGGCACCACACCAAGGGCCGCAAGCGCTCCCACAACAACCCATGCGGTCACAGTCCACCGGTTTGGCGGGCCTTCCACAACTCGTGTTGCCGTTTTCGAAATTACCAGGAATGCGAGAAGAAGAAGTCCGATCACGCTCAAAGCGACAACCCCTGGCTCTAGCTTAGAGGCGGCGTGCAAGGCCAAGCAGTCTCCAGCAAACAATCCAAACGGCGGCAATCCTGCTAACGCAAGAAGCGAGAGCCTCTCTACCAGAGAATCTCGAGCACTAAGAACAATCGCCAGTCGGCCCAAGACGAGTGCGGCTAAAAGAACAATAACCCCGCTGCGGGCATGTGCCAGCAGAGCGCCTACCAGCACCCCCGCCTGAGCCAAACTCACGCTATCAACCGCACGACCCCTCCGTCGCACCACGACAATTGCTCCCCAAATCATCACCGGCATGATAAAAAGCCATGACTTCGATGGAATTTCTACCAGATTTCGCAAAAATAGGGCTAGGGCCAGCAATACCAGGGCGGCAGGTACACTCCAGGACCATCGCTTTATCGGCGCCAGTATCGGCGTGACGGTCATCAGCAAAAAAGCAACTATCATTTTGACGAAAAACAGCGTCACGCCTGGAAGCCAGCTGTCGACATGTTTTGCATTCGCAATATCAAGGCATGACAGTGTGTCGAAGGCAAATAGAATGAGCGCGACCCGCCCCAACATCGCAGCCACCGTCCACAATGCCCGATCACGACCGGAACTGTCCGGCGCAGGCGCAACCTCTTCGCGGCTCAAGACAAGGAATAATCCTGCCATACCCAAGACTTGGGCCACGACATCCGCAGTATCGGCGCGCACCGGAGCCACCAACGTTAGCGATCGCGTAATTTCGCTATGGACCAGCCCCATCAGGGATAAAGCGATGACGAACACGACCAAGTCGCGAGCAGCCAACGCCGCTGACAAACCACGCGCCCCTTGTCCAGCGTCAAGCGCAGCAAGTATCAGGGCCGCACGTCCGAGCGACAGAAGCCCAATAACGACCGGCGCCGTCGCCAATGGTTGCGTCAGGGTATCGAAAAAGGCACCCGGGACAAGAAACGCCGCCAAACTCATCGCTGATGCACTCAATGGTGCCCATATCGGTGCCAACGGAGAAGAAAATTCCGGTATGACTCGGCGCTTTCGCCACAGTTTCACGAGATCGAACAAAGGCTGTAGAAATGGCGGCGGAGCACGCCCTGCGCCCCTAGCACGCATCCAAATCAACCCCGCATCAAGGAGAATCGCAGCGACTGCCGCAAAAGCCAACTCCACGGCCGTCGCAACCGTTCGGAGAACAAAAGCGATCATAACGCCGAAACCGACCGTATTGCAGCCCGCAATCTGGACCATAGTCCAATCGAAGTTTTGTCGGAACCGAAAAGCGGCTGGGCGAATCCGCTTGCTGTAATCTCAGTCCTTGGATCGTTGAACGGCATCCATGCAGGTGGCTGTGCAAAGCCTTCTGTCCAATGAGGGACGAAATCACTACCTACACGGGCCTCGGCCCAACGTAAGACGACCACTATAGCCGTCAACATCAACGTCAACACTGCGAGGGACCAGCGGCCGGGCATCACAAACCAACCGACCAGCAACGCCCCAACTGCGAGTAGCAAAACCCCCAACAGCCCCCGATCGCGAGTATCTTCTGCAGCTGCGGCGCGCAAACTGCGTGGGCGCCCCAACGAAATCGCTCCAAAGGCTCGGATCGCAGCAAAGGTCGATAGTGCTGACCACGCAATGACGCCAATGCCATAGGTCAGCATAGCCAGGCCGCTCCGATCGAACGCAATGTGGCGCCAGCATCGAAGCAGAATTGCGAATCCAGCGCCTGGCGGCACTATAGACACGGCGAAGATGAAAATCAGAAGGATGAGTGAAAGGTCCGGCATGCCCCGCGCCAGACCACCAAGCCAGTCGAATTCATCTGTACCAATCTCTTTGCGAAGAAGGTTCGCAATCAGAGTGAGTCCCGGCCCGGTCAGCGCCGCGAGTACAGCCGCCCCGACTGCAACTCGCAACATACCTGCTGTGAACGCCCCGACCGCGATGCCGGATAAACCGAGCGCTGTTGCCCGCACGTATCGCTGCAGATTAGGAGCACTGCACGCTCGAGCCGCACCAAGTGGCGCAATAAGCGCGCCAAGCAGCCGCAGGAGATTATCCAGGCTGCCACCAACGTGCATAAAAACGTGCAAAGCTACTAATGGGCGCACGAGGCACACCGGAATTGCTGACAGAAGCAATGCCTCCGTGCCGGCGCAGCCAACACTTAGCCAAGACGCCGAAAGTAAACCGAAGGTCACCGCGTATATATCTTGGCCGCCCCCCATGAGCGCAAGCGCAACTACTCCCGCCGCGAACCGCCATTCGCACATTTCCGGAACAACGAGAACAGCCACACCGGCAACAAAAAACACTGGCATGAGCAGGATCGCGCCTAGCCGATCAACGCCCAACGTGATGTGACCGAACGGCCCAAGACCATAGATGATGAACGACGAAAACCAGGGCCCGAACAGGGCATCTCCGATAAGAACGAGAAACACGGCGAACGCCGACATCGAGAATGCCGTTGCTACCCCGTCCAATCCCAGCCTGCGTGTTGTTCGACCGATTCGCTGCATGATCTCTGGTAGCAGTGTTTTGGCGGTGGTGTCATCGGTGATGCGGAAGTCACCACCCGTGTCGGGTCGCGACCGTGTCAAAAACCTGTTGCATAATGAACCGCTACAAGCGGGCCCGCTCGTGTGACCAGAATCCTTCCAAAACCACCGGCACCATAAAAAAAACCGCCTAGGTGTCGGTCATGTTGAGCCGGTTAACGGGACCTCTATAACACGTTCCCGAACGCTGTATTGTGGTACATACGTTGTTGCCATTTAATTTCCCTCGACTGCCGCTCATGTCTACAATACACCCGACTTCTGCCAAACGCGCCAATGAAACAGGTTTTGTTGGATTCTGAAAAAATGCGGTTACAAATGTCACCGCCGGATTCACGATACTGAGTATCGCTGGAACACGAATATAGAAGTCGGATCGGTGGCATCATTGCTCCGTCTCTGCGTACCAGGGACAAAACCACCAACAACTCACCTCAAGAAAAAAGAAGAATTGAGAAACAGACTGGTCCAAGACACCACGTCCTTGCGCGCCGCAAAAACCTACACGGCGAGACGATCCTTGCAAAAAACTGCTGGAGCAGCCAATGCTTCGAATCAGCTACAATGTCACTATCACTCATATCCGGGCCAAGGGGCTATTTTAACGGAGCCGCCCCATTAACCCATCAACTGTGCGAGCAATTCCGGAGGCAAATTGATCCTGGAATAACCCGCGGGCAGCCGGAACAGATTCGGTGGCTGAACCGCTTCACGCACATGGAGCGCCACAACCCGTACCGAACCTTGCGCATCGGTTCCTTCGCCGCCTAACAGGACGCCATCGCTTGTAAGGCACGCAGTACCCTCGGCGGAACGCCTTAGCACCAGATAGCGAGTACAATGATGTCCGGCGATCATTCTGTGGCCTAGCGCCGTGAATCTCAGCCTATTTCCAGCAAGCGCGTGGTGCATCGCGACCGCGATTTCTGGAATACTTACGACTGCATGCATCTGCGGTATAATCATCTCAGCAGTGAGCTTTCTCAGGTCCAGAAGAATCACGGTGCCAAGCGCGCCGTCCCCCAAGCTGGTCATCCGCACACGCTTGAGCTCCGCCGAATACTGGACACGCCAAGTCGTGCTGGCCCGGCCGGTGGGAGTGACCCGATAAACCCCAACCATGTCATAGGCAGGTAGCAACATGGGTTGCGGAGCTGCGGCAGCATTCGTGGCTACCAACCACAGCATCGCTGCGGCGGCGAGCAGTGGCCGTAAAATCGTTGACAGTCTCATCGGCTTTTACTCCCAGTTTCGTCACGCATGACTGCAATCTCATGACTCAATGCGGCCGGATCAGGATTGGCCACCCAAGCAACGTCCTGCAGAACCGCCTCGGCCAAATAGCTATGATATGCTGCGCGAGAAATTTCGAGTGCCCCGAAATGGCTTAGATGATCAGTAATAAATTGCGTATCGAGCAAACTGAACCCACCAAGGCGAAGCCGCGCCACGAGATGCACAAGCGCGATTTTCGATGCATCGCGTGCGAAGCTGACCATGCTTTCTCCAAAAAAGGCTCCGCCGATCACCAAACCGTATAACCCGCCGACGAACCGCTCCCGATCCCAAACCTCAATACTGTGCGCGTGGCCACGTTCAGCAAGGAGGTTAAACGACGCCTCGATCTCTTGATTAATCCAAGTTTCTGCACGCTTCGGCGCCTTTGCCGCACACGCTGAAATCACTCTCCGGAAATCTCGGTCGGCAGTTATGGTGAAATGCGACGCTCGTAATGTTCGCGCCAAACGGCGGGAGAGATGAAATCGATCCAGCGGCAAAATTCCTCGGCGCTCTGGATCAAGGAAATGCAGGCGCTGTGAGTTGCGGGTCTCGGCCATAGGAAACAGCCCAAGCCGATAGGCGCGTAGCAACATGTCAGGTTGAAGCAGAAAAGGCTGCGCGGACATACTAAACAATGTTACCCTTATTCGACCGAAGCACGCCACCGAAAGCATGAGCGATGCTTAAGCACAAGCTGCATCCCGTTGGATCAACGCCATATGTCGCACGAGATCGCACCGAAACGGCCTTCACAACACAACACTCGATGCGAAAGATTTTTATTCCTGCACAGCCATCGCTAATGGTATTTGGCAGCGGCCTGTCGAGCGTCAATTTACGGCACCCCAATCACATGGACAAATGGAAAAGAGGACATCACGGATCACCCAATATCTATGCCTGAAGCAGATTGTTCTGTCTCACATCACGCAACCAATTGCCAAAATGACCAATGTATGGCCCGAAAACGGAATCACATGCTCTTGTTGTTACCTTTGACACTACTTAGCCACCGGTCAATGCTCACGAGGACAGGGTGGGCCAACCCGACGCTATCCTTGGTTGAGGTCAATTTTGACTACTCGTACATTTCGTAGATGCAATTGACGGCCCTTTTACGTGTGATCGTCCCTGCCACTGCCGCGCGTTCACTCGAATCGACTCGAACGACGCAGTTTGGGCAGTTTATTTTGCAAGAAGAAACATGAGGCACTCGGCCACACCTCAAATTAAAAGTGAGACCCTGATAACCGTTCCTCAACCGGACGATTGACTTGTTAACTCCGCAGCTTAGTGTCTTTGCAAGACAAGGAAATTTTCATGCAATGTCTTCGCAAGACAGAGTCGCGGGCTACACACGCCTCCGCGAAACAATTCGCCTCCCTGTCACAAAGTGATCTTCAAGTGGAGCCTAAAGTTTGAATATTGCAATTATTGGCGGTGGCTACGTAGGCTTGGTTTCTGCCGCTTGCTTCGCGGAATTCGGTGTCGAAGTCGTCGTAGCCGAGACTGAGCCAAGACGATTGGAACGTCTGCGTCGCGGCGAGATTCCAATTTACGAGCCTAGTCTCGACACACTCCTGGCGCGGAATACTGCCGCCGGAAGGCTAAGCTTCACGGGCGTGGTCGCCGAAGCAATCGCAAACGCAGAAGCAGTGTTTATCGCCGTTGGCACACCGACGCGGCGAGGCGACGGTCATGCTGATCTCACCTATGTGCTCAGTGCCGCAGAGCAAGTCCTCGCAGGTCTCGATCATGACGCCGTACTGGTCACGAAATCGACCGTACCAGTCGGAACCGGCCGCAGATTGGCAAAATTGGCCCACGCCCGGCGGCCCGACCTGTCCGTTGAGATCGCCTCCAATCCGGAATTCCTTCGAGAAGGTAGTGCGATCAACGATTTCATGCGCCCTGATCGCATCATCATAGGCGCCGAAACACCGCGCGCCGAAGCGATATTACGGAAGCTCTATCGTCCACTGAATTTAATCGAGGCACCGATTTTGGTCATGTCGTTGGAAACGGCAGAACTCACAAAATACGCCGCCAATGCATTCCTCGCGATGAAGGTCACCTTCATCAACGAAATGGCAGATCTCTGCGAAGCGGTGGGTGGCGACGTCCACGATGTTGCGCGTGGTATGGGTCTTGACGGCAGGATCGGGCGAAAATTTCTACATCCTGGCCCAGGTTTCGGAGGTTCATGCTTCCCAAAAGACACTAAGGCCCTAGCGCGCATTGCCACGGAAGCAGGCGCGCCTTCGCGCCTCACAGAAGCCGTCGTTGCAGCCAACGAGGCCCGCAAATCCAGCCTCTCTGACCGCGTCCTCCACGCGGCAGGCGGTTCGATCCGTGGCTCTGCTATAACTGTTCTGGGCCTCGCCTTCAAGCCTGAAACAGATGACATGCGCGACGCTCCTTCAATTCCTTTAATCAGAGGGTTGATTGATGCGGGCGCTAACGTCACAGTTTTTGACCCCGCGGCCATGTCGGTTGCTCGCCCGATTCTCCCAGAGAACGTCGTTTACGCAGAGAACGTGGACGCGGCGCTAAAAGGCGCCGATCTGCTGGTCATCGTCACTGAGTGGAATTCATTTCGTGCACTCGCGCCACATCGCCTTACTACGCTGATGCGCGGCAACATCATTGTTGACCTACGAAACATCTTTGAACCGCTCGCGATCCGTGCCGCCGGATTCCGCTACTATCCTGTTGGCCGGAGCCGCCCGCCGATAGCGGGGAGCTGCTCTTGAACTAGTCTTTAACAAGACAGCATGAGCCTCTTTCGCTTTGCGGAGACAATGTTAGCTGGTGCACGAGCCCGGAATATGGGGTCTGCTCCCGCCTTTCGGGAGGTAGAGCGGGAAGCATCGGATACACCCGAGTGCAGTCTCAGGTTAAAAATGCGCCGTCAACTTATTTTCCCATCAGCTTCGAGTCGTTTTTTTCTCCTGACACTGACGGCATGTCGTGCGTTTGGCTCACGTGCTCACCGCAATACACCAGGTTACTTCGACTCCTTCCTCGCTGACGCGGAGCACAATAGCTTGACGCAGTAGTCGAATGTCATCAAACTTTCAGCTGCTCCGGATTGACACAACACAACACTAAGCCGACCATTCGATGGCCTGCGTATCACTTATTAAACACAAAAGCGGCAGTTGACGTTGAGCCCCACCCTCTCCCTGTTCCAGATGCAAGAAGGAAAACAAAAAACCTGATAGCTTTCTTGCTTGACCGAACTAACGCGAAGGAGCAGAGCTGAGTCATTACAAAACACAACAAATCGAGGAAAACAAACGCGTAATGTACCTCGCCATGCACGCATGATGGCCGACCCGATCTGCTTACTTGAGTTGAACAGACCCGGAAACGTTAAGGTTGAAGGGTTGCGGAAGAAACGGCACGTCGACCGGCAAATTTACCGCTGCTGTCAGCGCGTAACTGACGTAGGTCACCGCCTGACCCGTTGAACATGCCCCGTCACTGTCAGGCGGCGTTAACGATCCATCCGACTGTAAACAATATGACAAGACGCCTGGATTATTTGCTTGGTTTGCAAGACCGATCGGTGCGAGCGACATCGTATTGGATTGCGCCAAAATATTACCTATATCAGTCGAGTTGGACGCATCTGCGGGGTCGGTCCAGGCAAACAGGTAAATTTCATTTAGCGCCTGGTTGATCTGGTACCGTTCGATCAGCACATACATGATATCGACACTTCCAATGACGAGCGGCACAAGCAAAAAACTAACAACGAGGGCGAGCTCAACCGCAACGCTACCGCGTCTGCGTCGCCGACACCATCGAAAAGCTTCAACTAAGCGGCGCAAGCATGACGTCATAAGAATAAGTCGCTTTCAGGTTGATACGCGACGAAAAAATATTCGCAAAAACAAGAGGTTTCCATACATAGACAGCCGAAACCGTAACCCATCCCCCTGGCGTTGGCGCAGTCGAACCCCCGCCACAGACCTCGGTCATCGTGCCGGACCAGTCTACAGATATTTCCGGAGCAGAACTCGATGGTATCATCGGCGCCGCCGCCGCGTCGAACGCCGATTGTATCAGTGACGTGTTCGGGCAGGTGGCACCTGACATACCGTTGCTTGCGTGTATCGCATTCGACGCAAGCACAGCCGCATACCGCGCAGATACACCAACACCGTTATCGAGGCCGTATTGCGTAGCTGCCAGATCACCCAAATCGATCAGCAAAAAAAAGAACAGCAGTAACGTCATACCTCCGATAGCAAATTCGATGGCAGCCGTTCCCCGCCGGCTTTGAACGTCTCTCAAAAACAAAACCCAAGTCAGCTGTTGCCGAATTTTTATTTTCTTTGCGTTGCCTGTTTGACACATGACTGTGTGAGTCCGCGTAACCCAGCGTTTCAACCGCTGAGAAATGGTGTTCCGCCGACGGTTTGGCCGCCCGTCGACGGTGGTTCACCAGTGTTAATAGTTGCGTGACCAGAAACCGTTACGGTCTGGGATACGACATTAACGCCGACGCCTGGCGTGATGTTAACAACCGGACCCGTTGTATCATTTCCGGTAAAAACTACTGACGCGTCTGGGGTGTAGATCGATCCCGAAATATTAAACGTCGAATTCCCGCTAAAAGACGCCTGATTCGAGTCAGTTCTTGACTGAAAAATTAACACACCGCTGTACGTTCCACTAGTGGGAGCAGAAAGACTGACTGTATTGTTGTTTCCGTTCCACGAGATACTACCCGTCACGTAGAATGTTACTCCCGTTCCTGTGATGGTACTGTCGCCATTTAAGGTCAGGTTGCCATCGATATAGTATACACCCGGAGCCAAGCTCACGGTTGAGTTCTTGCTTATATCCAAGCCAGACCCGTAATATCCGGGCGACAGATCAGTCGTCACATTTGCTGCCGTACTCGCCGGACAAGACGTTCCACACGTACCCGCGCCGTAACTGGGAATTGGTACCGCAAGATTGGCGTATGGGTCAGGTAAAATGGCGCCACCCTGGATAACCTGTGTATTCGTTGGCGCGCCGACAACGCTTCCAACCGCCCCAACCACTGGAACAGTTACATCACCGCCATTGATGTCAACCGAACTCGTTCCACTCGCATCTGAATACATTGCGCAATCCGGGGAGTTCACCGTCGTTCCGTTATCCTGGACAAGGACACCCGTTGTACTTGAATTCGTCAAAGCCAGTACGCAGGGCTGTGAGCCTCCTGCTGTACCCGCGGTCGCACGGGCAACAAGGTTGCCTCCCAGGTAGCCCACGACCTCCGAAAAAAACAGTTGTTCGGGCGCACTGGTCGTAACCGTAACGGAACCACCGTTCCATACGAGACCAACTGCCGGTGACGATCTGAGCGTCGAAACTGCCTTCTTTGCCGCACTCTGCGCGACACTTTGAAGATAGGATTGGCTCGCATTGGAAGAGTCAATTTGCCGCGCCGCCGCCATCGCACCCGCGTCGGCAGCGACCTGGAGTGCCGCATGGGTTCCATACCAGAAGCCTCCGTCAATCGCCAGGCCAACAAAGCCAAATAGCATGGCTGCACCGATGGCCGTTACGATGGCGACCACGCCTCGAACCGACTGAAGGCGACGTCCAATCATGTGGACCGTATGACTCAACTCAGACCAAACCATCGTCCCATTTCAGATCCGGCATGGAGCCTTTGTCTGACCTGACTACAAGGTTTCCCGCAGGATTGCAAGATTTTAACTTTTTGACGTCCTGTCAGAATGAGAAGGGCATTAGGGGCATTCGAGATCAGCCTAGTTCGTGCCAGATAGACGGCAAAAGCTTCCACCCAGTTTTGCTACGGTCAGCAGCAGAAAGTAAAGCACTCAATAAGAAAGCGGCCAGCAATCGTTAGATCCCTCCCTTTTCTCCAACCCTATTTTCATCATTCGGGCACAAGTTGGGCCGGATCGACCTGCGACACGATTTTCTGCTTTGCCTTTCTGCTCAGCCATGCGCCATCTGTACAATTCGGTAGTTGACTAGAGGAGAATCCGCGCTCCCCGATGTAACGCAATTTCCGGCTCTGCTGCTCCCAAGACCCAGCACGCCGATCCGGCCTCACAAGAGGCTATTCGTTCGGCTCGATCTGAGTTAGCACCGCTTAAGGATCGGGCGAAGCTGCCTATTGCAGTGAGCATCATTAAAACTCTCACGACCAAGCCTCCGGGTTTGCAGATGCGGCAGCCTCGATACTCGGAGCACGCGGTCATCCATTTTCTACATTTAATTTGGTATCAAATGAATTATTGCTATAATCGCCCGGCTTATCGAGAGAGAGAGAGAGAGAGAGAGAGAGAGAGAGGAACCCCGCAATGACAAAAATTCTTGTTCTCTATTATAGCACCTGGGGCCACGTAGAGACGTTGGCCAATGCTGTTGCGGATGGCGTACGAAGTGCGCCAGAAAGTGAGGTGGTGGTCAAACGCGTGCCGGAAACCATGCCGGACGCAGTCGTCAAAGCGATTCACGCGAAGACAGAGCAGGAGGCCGCGATAGCGACTCCGGATGAGCTTGGCCAATACGACGCGATCATCTTTGGAACGCCGACACGATTCGGCAACATGTGTGGTCAGATGCGTAATTTTCTTGACCAAACCGGAAGCCTTTGGGCCAAAGGCGCGCTCATCGGAAAAGTTGGCTCCGTCTTTGCTAGCACCGGCACACAACATGGCGGCCAAGAAACAACCATTACCTCCTTTCATACAACCTTACTGCATCACGGCATGATCATTGTTGGAGTACCCTACGCCGTCGCTGAACTTATGAATATGAGCGAGATCACAGGCGGCTCTCCCTACGGGGCAACAACGTTAGCGAATTCAGATGGCTCTCGCAGGCCGAGTTCCAACGAGCTTGCCATCGCGCGGGCACAAGGCAAGCGGGTCGCCGAAATCGCGGCACGTCTAACGACTAAGTAACGACGTTGGCTTCATATTCGACATCAATCGTAGATAACAGATTATGTCGATAGCAATATCGACAAGCTGCAGTGTGCTGTCAGTAATCAAATTGATATGACAAACCGACGTTTTCCCCACCTGATGCGTTTGTCCCCGTACCGTTGCTGAGAGTGCTATTGAGCTTCAGCCCCCTAAATAGGTTGATCTGCACGTTTACCTGCGGTGCCTGTCCGCTGGCAGATTGCCGTGCTCCCACGTAAACGCCCGGCGCCACGTAGCGCCCAGCGTTTATAGTCGGAGCGCCGGTTCCATCCGAACCGCCGCCAAGCGACAGCTCATCGAGTCCAAGGACGCTTCGAATCCGCCCAAGCGGGCTAACGCCGCCGCCAATACCCGCCAACTGCGCTAGCGATGTAGCAAGCGACGCGGCTTGGAACGGCGACAAATTTTGGGTGCTGGTGTTATAAAGCAGATGCGCCAAAACCTCGTCAGAAGGCAAATACGGCACACTAGACAAGGCAATTTTTGGTGCCATTGGCGTCCCTGTCACGGCCAGCGTTGAGCTGGTCCCGTCTGTGGAAACATGGGTTGCCTCAAGGTCGAGAACTGGCATTAGTCCAACGCCATTGAACGCAATATGGCCTTTGGTGAACCGGAGAGTTTTACCCCCGAGGTTGAAATGGCCCAAAATCAGGCTCAGCCCACCTGACGGTATCGGCTTCGACACAGTGCCACCGAAATGCAACCGACCGCCGAGGTCAGCGAGAATCCCGTGCCCTCGGACAAAGATTCTATTCTTGGCAATCACATTGAGGTTAAGCCGGACCGCCGGCAGGGAGATCCGCGACACTGGCTTTTTTTGACCCGGCCGGACAATCGTGAGCTTCGAAACCGAGGCAGGTAAGCCTTCGGGAATCGTGATGTCAGCGCTGTCCACCACGATTGTTCCGGCCAGATCAACACCTCGACGTATAGTGCCAACAAGGTTCAAATCGCCACTCAACACCTCTGAAACGATGTCGTTTCGAACAGGACTCGCGTGGTCGAGCTGAACGTGCAAGGCGATCGGTACTTTTCCGCGAAGCCCGACCGATCCGCTTGCACTAATCCTGCCATGACCGGCATTAGCACCCAATCTTACAAGATTGATTTTGGAGCCAGCCGCCGTCACTCGCACGTCGACGTTGGCCAGATCCAGTCCCGATGAAAAATCCCGAACTCTCGCGCCAGTAATAACCATACTACCTGTTACGTTCGGTGCCACCACCCTACCTCTGATGATAAAGTCAGGCCTGACACTACCGGCCACCCACAAGCCCTGAGCTTCCGTCATCGGGTTAAGGAGAGCGAGATCCACGTCACCGAAAATACCAAGATTGACGGTTCTTGTTTGACCGAGCTGTATCGTTCCACGAAGATCAAGATGCATCTTTGCGCCCGCATCAACCGTGACGCGGCCACGGATCAAGCGGCCCGACAGGGTGTCTCGGGTATCAACGTCGATTGGCGGCAACAAAGCTCCCTTGCCTTCGGTCACATGAAGACCGTGTGCATCAATCTGTACCGTGCCACGGACCGCGTTCATCGTACCCGTCATGTCACCTGATCCGCTGACTGTGCCCGTTGCCCGCCACGCGGGATTCACGTAGCCCGCCACCGCTGCGGGAAGCGCGTCAAGGCGGAAGGACATATCGAACGGCCCACCAGCGGCCATTGGTATCGAGCCTTCGATGTGCAACCTTCCGCCGCCCAAAATACCCGCAATTCTACCGTGAATCTTTCGTCCATCTAACGTCGCATGCATCGAGATGATGCCACGAGGCAACTTGCTTCCCGCGCCCCCACCGACACCGAGCCCGGTAGCGTGCAACAAAATGCGGCCCGACGGTGCCGCAAGCGGACCCGTAAGCTTTCCGGCGATGTCAGCCACGCCTGTCACCGCAACGCGTTTGTCAACAGATTTAACCAGCGCGATAGGGAATTGTCTGGTCTCGAAATCAAGATCAAGCTTCGGCATGACCCGTCCGTTTACTGAGATCGCCCCTGTCCCGCCGGGGCCGTTGATTCTAAGGCCCCTGAGATGAACGAGAATCCCGTTCGTCATTGAAATCTCGGCCGGCTCCTGCAGTTCTAAGCTAGCGGCTTTATTTCTCAACGCAAACCGCGAAATCTTAGCGTTTTGCGAGTGAAGGTCGACTTCTCCCGCGATTTGGATCTGACTTTCTTCCCCTTTTGCAATCCGAACCTCGCTGTTCGCCTGCACGGCAAAGCGAGCCATGGCCCCTTCAACTAGGCCATTCATCTTTCTGACGACAACGCTACCGGCGGTCGCCTTGGAGAGTCTTATGTGCGCCCGGATAGTTGGTTTAGCGGAGCGGCTGAGTAGCGATCCGTCAATTGAGATATCGCCAATCGCAACGTTGCGTCCCAGGCCTATCTCCTTACCGTCAATGCCAAACGACGCTGGCGCCCCAGCCCGACGAACGAAAATAGCCGATATCCCTCCGGAAAGACCGATATGCACAAACGGATCCAGTTCCGCTAACTTCTTCATTTGGATCTGGACTCTACCCAAAGGAACGGGTTCATTCCGTGAGAATTTTATCGTACCGAAGGCCGTCAGAGATTGCCAATTTAGCCTATCTAAGGTGAAGGTTGTCACACCGTCTGCCGTACGCGCGATTTCCGATCGAAAGGTTACCGGACGATCAAGCAACTGACCTTTACCTTGCACCGCTCCATGATAATTTCCTGACCGATTCTGAAAATCTACGGCAAGACTGAATGGTCCGGACCGCCCTTTCGCGGTTGCAACCTGGCCAGTCAACGTGCCCGTTAGGCGTTGCCTGTTGCGTCCCCCAGTCAGTTTTGCCATTCCGGTGACCTTACCCGAAAGCGCCGGGTCAATACGCCTAATCTCGGGAACCGTAATGCCGACAGCAAGGTTAATTTCTTTTCTTATGCTACCAAGCATGTTTGCCTGAAAATAGGGAGTCGTCAGGTCACAATGATCGACTGTGATACCGGATTCCATCACGCTGAAATGCGCTGACAACCTGGATTTCGGCCCCAGAAACCGCGAGATCAATCCTGTCCCACTCTTGACGTCCAGCACGCCCTCGATATGGAAATTGGCACGGCCACCCCGGTATGTGGCGACCAGGTGCATGGCAGTGCTACCCGTTATGCGCTGGCCAATTACTGCTGCGGCCGGTGCCAGGTCCGGTATATTGACGGTAAGATCACTGCTAACCAGCCTGTCCATGAAACTGGCTGTTCCTTTCGCGATGACCTCCGTGGGTCCAATTGCAACAGCAAGATCAAGCCGTACGTCCGAGCTCGGTCCCGCGAGGTGCATCCTGACATTGATTGGCCCTGATATTCCCTTTGGAAGCACGAATTTTGCTAAGCGACTGATAGGGCCTTGGTCGGTGTCGTGCACCACCAATTGCGCGTCGACCCGATGACCACGTAATGCACCATAGACATGGTAATCTCCCTCGCCATCTAGAGCACGCGCAGTCAATGTGACATTAAGCGACTTCGCACGGTGCAGTGAAAAGCTGCCTTGAATTTTAAGCGCCAACTTTTGACCGAGCACATGCCTCCCGATATCGAGCGCCTTAATGGCAAGCTCAGAAACCTGCATGTTCAGTAACGGACGCCAACCCTTGAGAAGTGCAGCTCTTCGTCGCGTTCGCGACCTGCTCTGTGCCGGCAAACGTACAAGATCGACCCGGTGAGCGGTGAGAGATTCAATTTGGAACTTGCCAATCAGCAGCGACGCGGCAGACCAGCGCAGCCGCGCACTGTCGATGGTCAAGTACACCCCTTTGCTGTCGGCGAGAGTAATTTGACGGGCTGCAATGACATCCGGGAAATGTCCCGAGAGTCCCTTCACGTGAACGCGACCGCCGCTCAACGCCGCGACTTCCCGTGACAGAAGGGAGCGCCCCATGCCGGTATTCAGCATAATCAGCACTGCCACCAGGACAACAAGTACGAAGACAAATGCTCCGAGAATGGAAGCCAGGAACAATTTCGGTACGGAGCGCATCAAAACGCCTGTCCAAGGCCAATATAAATGGCAAATGAGGCCCCGCCAGGAGGCCGGTTGACGGGCACGCCGATGTCAAGACGGATCGGTCCAATGCTGGTATAATAAAGAAAGCCTAGACCTGTTCCGACACGCAGTTTTCCCGCAAAGATAGCGCCACTAGCCGAAACCTGACCGGCATCAAGGAACGGGGCAATGCCTAAATGCTTACCAAGCCTTTGCCGAAATTCGATCTCAAAAGCATCGATCGAAGTGCCGCCTTCGGGAATGCCATTGCTAAACTGCGGTCCGACGGTTTGATAAGTAAACCCACGCACCGTTCCCGTACCTCCGGCATAGAATCGTTGATCGGGCGGCACACCGAATTGGGACGCTCCAAAAATGCGCCCTAACACCGCCCGCAAGGCAAGTACTCCGCGGCCAGGAGCTTCCATATTTATATAGGTGTCGCCGATCAATTCAGTAGTAACGAACAAATCAGCCTTTTGTCCCCACTTGATAGAAGGTACAACACGCAGTGTAAGATGGATACCATGGGTCGGGTTCAGAAGGGAATTAGTCGTGTCATAATCAAGGTTAATTGGTGCCTGGTTGATAACGTAACGCCGATCTATGTTTTCCTGTTCCACGCGTTCCGAAGTGAAAGACAGTCCGAAATTTTCGGTCAGATTATTAGCCAAAGGCCGCGATAGGCCGACATCGGCGAGAACGCCTGTGCGGTTGTAGGCTGGAAGGTATTCCCGCAGCGCTTGAAGCTGCCCCATAAAACTCTGTCCACGCTCCCAAAAATCGGGAATCTGGTATGTCGTCGTTACGTCGTACCCGGGCGCAAGCTTGATTTTTTTTCCACCCGCCGAACCAAGCTGGTTCGAACCGAGACTCAACGTCAGTCGTTGGCCCTCGCCAAAAACGTTTCTGTCCATCCATGATACATTCGATGATAAGCCTAAATCACTTGAGTAGGCAGCCGATATGGCAACCTGGTGTAATTTGCGTTCGTGGACCACAAACGTAACTGGCAACTGCCCTTGCGGCGAGGGTAACTTAGCAGTCTTTAAAGAAACCGAAGAAAACAGACCAAGGGCGAGCAGACCAGTCCGAGCACGGTCGAGTTCCGCGGCGCTGTATAGCTGACCGGGACGTAGGGCAATCTGTTGGTACAAAAAGGCCGCCTTCGCATGCTGCAACCCACTAAATTTGATGGTACCAATGTCAACGCGTGGCCCAAGAGCGACTGAATAACGTAACGACAGTGTATGGTTGGCGGGATCCGCGTACGCGACTGGCTCAGCAACCTTTGCGAAAGCAAAACCTCGGTCCCGCAGCGCGTCCTGCAAATTTATTGCAGCATCCAAGATTGGCGTCGCTTTCGCAGGCTCACCTGTCGTAATGCCAAGAGCCCGGTTAGCGACAGCCGCGCGAAGCCCGGCCACGCTGATCTCGCCTATATGATAAAGGGGACCGCGGTCAACCGTTACGACAACCGGTACCGGCGGTGCGGCTGGCGCACGCTGGAGCGTTTGCGGTAAACTCGCATTGTCGAGCGAATAGCCATCTATCGTAATAGCAACCCTGCCTGAATCATAACCTTCACTTTCCAGAACGGTTACAAAGTTTCGTCCGTCCGCCTCGGCACGGCCAATGAGGGCGAACGGACCTACCGGGCTTTTCTCCCGGAGTTGTTCAAGCGTGGAACTTTGTCGGAGCAACAAGTCAAGTTTAGGAGCCCCTGACGGTTTAAATATGACGTTGTAGGGCTGCGGATCAGCTGCACGACACACGTGGTTTGATCCCGCAAGCAAAGCCAAGCCCAGGAGGAGCAACTCAAGGAAACGCACTTGTCGTGGACTCAAGGTCACGGCGGCCGCCCACCTTCTAACTATCAGATAAACATCCGGTCAGATCTGACCAACCGGCTCTATACGCCTTAATTCCTCAGGCGATATTCTGGGGCTGCAGCGCGCGGGACTGTAAACCCCAAAGTGGCCAAGCTGGCGCGCAGATGCGGGGGCAGGTCGGCTTCGACGATTAGAACGCCGCCGCGCGGATGCGGCAATTCCAGGCGCCTCGCGTGTAAATGCAACTGCCTCGCAAACCCTTCCGCATGTGCCAGCGCGCCTGCGTACGGTGAATCCCCGAGGATCGGCGTGCCCATGGCAGCACAATGTGCACGCAACTGATGAGTCCGGCCAGTTAGGGGCTCCAGTTCCAGCCACGCGAATTTTCGTCCGGCGTGGTCAAGGGTCCGGTAGTTTGTAATTGCGTGTGCAGCGTGTTGATGGCCCTTCGGCACGGGCTTAGTGCGCGCGCCGGACGACCCGCTAATACGCACAAGGTCAAGATCAATCTGTCCCTCTAGCGGCACCGGAAGCCCAACAACAAGCGCCCAATAAGTCTTGAGGGTGTCACGCCCGCGAAATGCCTTTGCCAACGCGGCTGCAGCGAACGCGTTACGGGCCAAAACAAGAGCTCCTGAGGTGCCACGGTCGAGCCGATGCACAAGGCGTGGCCGCTCCTTAGCTTCAAATTTTAAAGCATCAAGCATTCCATCCAAATGCAACGCGATACCCTTCCCACCTTGGGTCGCGAGCCCAGCGGGCTTGTCTACGACGATCACGTCGTCATCCTGGTAAAGAATCCGTGCGACAAGATCACGCATCGCGCCCGCTTCGAACATTATCTTGTGCCGCGGCTTTGCATCGATCTCGTGTGTCGGTGGTATCCGGACCGATTGCCCCGTGAGAACCCGCGTCGACGAAATGGCACGCCTACCGTCAATCCGAACTTGGCCGGTACGGCAGAGTCTTTCGATAACCCCCTGAGTCAGGCCTGGCCGATGCCGGCGCAAGAGGCGGTCAAGGCGCAACCCCGCCTCGTCAGCTGAAACGTCATGCATTTGGACGTTCACGACCGCGCACTCCGCAATTTTTGCCAATGTTCAAGTCGGCGGCATAGTTCGGCTTCAAAGCCTGTAGCTTTTGGTTCATAAAACGCAGGGCGCGGCATGGCATCAGGAAAATAATTCTGCCCTGAAAACGAATCCGCATGATCGTGATCGTACTCGTATCCAGCACCGTAACCGAGTTTTTTCATCAACTGTGTGGGCCCATTAAGGATATGTAACGGCGGTGCCAAACTGCCGAAATTCCGCGCGGCCAACCTCGCCGCGTCGAACGCACGGTAGGCAGCGTTCGATTTTGGCGCAGTCGCGAGATAGATCACTGCTTGCGCGATAGCTAGGTCACCCTCGGGACTCCCAAGCCGTTCATATGCTTGCCATGAGGCAAGTGCAATGGACAGAGCGTGGGGGTCTGCAAGACCGATATCCTCAACCGCGAACCGCGTCAGTCGGCGGACAATATAACGAACGTCTTCACCGCCAGCGAACATCCGTGCCAGCCAGTATAGCGCAGCGTCAACGTCCGATCCGCGCATCGATTTGTGTAGTGCTGATATAAGATTGTAGTGCTCCTCGCGATTCCGGTCGTAGAGTGCGGAACGCCGCGCAACGAGTCTCGCCAAATCATCCGGGCACAACTCCACGGCCGAGGCAAGGGCGAAAACCTGCTCGGCCATATTGAGCAAAGCGCGACCATCACCGTCTGCCATGGCACGCATTGCCGCACGTGCCGTTAGCGTCAGCGCCAGCGTTTTTCCCACAACTGCTTCCGCATGTTGCAGCAGGTGTTCAAGAGCTGCATCGTCAAGTCGCCGCAACAGTACAACCTGGCAACGCGACAATAATGCACCATTAAGCTCAAATGACGGGTTTTCCGTCGTGGCGCCGATCAGCACGATCGTGCCATTCTCGATGACGGGCAAAAACCCGTCTTGCTGAGCCCGATTAAAGCGGTGGATTTCATCGATAAACAACAAGGTGCGCAGACCGGCCCGACGCCGCCGGGCAGCTTCCTCAAAAACACGCTTAAGATCGGCAACTCCCGAGAAGACCGCTGAAATCTGAGTAAAGGCAAATCCTGTTCTTTTTGCGATCAGGCGCGCAATCGTCGTCTTCCCTACTCCTGGTGGCCCCCAGAGAATGAGGGAACCAATGCTCTTGTGATCGAGCATATGCGTAATCGTGCCATCTGGGCCTAGCAAATGTTCCTGGCCGACTACGGAGGCAAGGCTGTCTGGCCGCAACCGTTCCGCCAGCGGAGCCACACGTTCATCTCCTGCTCCATGCTTTTCCTCCTCTGGAGCAGCTTGCCGGAAGAGATCGTCAGACGTAAAAATCGAGCTCATCAAGCCCTACATACCATAAAGCGCGACCACCCCAAACTGCCCAGTCAGCATCCTGACCACGTCTAGCAAAGCTCGTCTGCCTGCGGGAACATGGACCTAAGAGACACTTCGTTTGCCGTGCAAATCCCACGTTCAGTAACCAGACCGGAAACCAATCTCGCAGGCGTGACATCGAAAGCAGGGTTGATCGCGGCACTTTGCACGGGTGTGAGTCGAACGGTAGCGATACCGCCATCCCTAGTCTGACCAGTGATCGTGCTCACTTCGTCCGGCTCACGTTCTTCAATCGGGACCTCGACAACGCCATCAGCAATGCGCCAATCGATCGTCGAAGACGGTAACGCCACGTAGAACGGCACACCATTATCACGCGCCGCCAATGCTTTTAGATAGGTACCGATCTTGTTTGCCACATCCCCAGTCCTCGTCACTCGATCTGCTCCAACAATCACAAGATCAATCAGACCACGCTGCATTAGGTGCCCACCTGCATTATCGACAATGACCGTGTGGGCAACACCGTGTTTACCAAGCTCCCATGCTGTCAGCGCCGCACCCTGATTGCGCGGCCGCGTTTCGTCGACGAACACGTGAACGTCGATGCCTTGATCATGAGCCATATATATGGGTGCCAGCGCAGTTCCCCAGTCAACAGTCGCGATCCAGCCCGCGTTGCAATGCGTGAGAACATTCACGCGTCCCTGCATTTTGGCTCGCTTAAGGATTAACGGCAAACCATGTGTACCGATTGCGCGGTTGGCAGCAACATCTTCTTCGCAAATCGCAGCTGCCTCCGCGTAGGCAACATCCATGCGCTCGTCTGGCGGATGGTCACGTAAAATACGTAACATTCGTTCCAGAGCCCAGCGGAGATTAATTGCAGTTGGCCGCGTTGCGCCTAGCTGCTTGATAGTGGCGTCGAGAGCTTCGTCCGACGAATCAGCCCGCATCGCCAGCGCGACCCCGTATGCTGCCGTCGCCCCGATCAACGGGGCTCCACGCACATGCATCGACCGTATAGCAAAGGCCACTTCATCGACCGTGGTCAAACGCGGTATCTCAATCGACCAAGGCAATCTAGTTTGGTCAATAATGCGGACTGTCCAGCGGTCGGATTCATCGATCCATATGGAGCGAAATCTTCTGCCATCTATCTTCATGAGTACCCTTACTACCGTGCGATGAAATCAAACAATGTTCTGCGGGCGTCACCTTAAGGCCGTCGATACAGGGCCGTGATCAATGTAAATAATCGCCTGGCCGTTTCGAAATCTAGAACAATCTTGCGAGAAAGCCGAGCGATAACCAGTTGAGCACCCTCGTTGTGCAGTGCCCGCCGTCCCATGTCGATCGCTTGGATACGAGCTTCACGCCCTTCGGCGACCGCAGCAGAATAGGAGTCGAGTAGCATCTGGTAGTCACGGACCACCGTCCGGAATGGCCCGAGAGCCATCCCGATCGTTTGGAGAGCCTCATCCTTTTCGCTGCGGATATCAAATACCAAACGCCCATCCTGGACGGAGAGATGCAGTACTATGAGGCGATCGGGATCAGAGGCGAGCGCGAACTGGCTTTCGGCTTCTAGGTCGGCGATAGCCTGATTCCGCTCCGCTTCTTGCGTCGGCGATAATGCGCTGTGTCTGTCGTCATCAAGAACAATTTGGACGAGGCGTCCTACGATTTGAGCCACGTTTGTTGGTCCTCCGTTTAGGTCCGCACCCGCACCCACCATGTCAAATTTCAAACTGGACGTACGCGTTACCTTTTTCTGTAGCAGAACAGCGTACTCAAAAAAACTCATTATGAGCGCGAACAGGACCCAACATGCGGCGCAATCGAGGTCGCCCGCACCGATCCTCAGGACGCTTCATTGCCATCAAGTAAAATGCCCTGGAGCAAGAAGGATCAGGCGCAACATCTTAATATCGCAGACGCCAAGCAGTGTATCGCACATGATGCAATTTCCCTACCAGAGTATCCTGCAAACGCAGACTCTTGTCCGAGAAACAACAACGCATGGCCACTCCAACAACCAACGACACGCACCAGCGTCGCACTTGGCTGGCCGTCCAGTCATAGATCGTAGCCGTCGCCGCGTATGATGACATGCCGTCCGGCATAGTTTCTCCTTGTCGCCCTCAACGAACAGCAATCCATTCAGAGGCGAAGGTGAAATGGTAAAAATCGAATTTTCAAAGCGCATTTCTGACTCTCACGGAATTCCATATTATCCTTATTTTTTCTACCGTTTTTTGACATTCTCTTAAATTCCCGGCGGGACGTTGCGCCCAGATGTCTTCCACTTCTCTCCCATCACGACCGCCCGACAGGAACGAAAATATTTGTTTGAATGCACTTTTCGATGATAGTTTTTGTTGACATATCGATGTCAGGCGTTGAATAGCGATTCGTGCGTCCGTCTGTTTCATCGATTCGCTTAGTAGCTGAAGTAGTCGTCAAGTCCATCTGATCGATCAAACGATCGAGTGACTGGCGAGCACGTGACAGGAAAGGGCGGCCCATGGCCGTATATGTTGCAAGGTGATGCAGCCTCAAACCGGTCTATGCATTTTCGATACGAAAAACTGGACGCTTATGCTGTGTCATCCGTCATCGCCCAGAAACATGGAATCGCTTTTTCTCTCCAACGCTTTCGCACTGCATCGTTTGAGAGGACTCGATCGCGAAACTACCCCTGTCGCAATCGCTCGTAACATTGCTTATCGAACGGTCGATCGCGACTACCAACACGACGCTCGTCGATTGCACTACGGATAGCGGGTCATGGACGTACGATATGCTATACCTCAAACAAAGGAGCACTCAAGTGACTACTGAAACCGATATTCGCGCGCAGCCGCTAGCGATGCGCACGCCAAGTAAGAAAGCGCCAGCCAAGAAGGCAACTGCGAAGCCTGCCACCGCAAAAAAGCCAGCTGTGAAAAAGGCAGCCCCCAAACCAGCGGCAGTCAGGAAGCCCGCAACAAAGGCAAGCGTGAAGAAATCCTCCATCACAAAGACCAAGGTGACAACAAAAGCCGCCGCAAAACCTGTGGCAAAAAAAGCGGCACCTAAGGCGAGCTTGAAACCGAAAACGATGGCAAAGCCTAAGGCGGCCGTTAAAGCGCCGGCGAAGAAATCAACTGTAAAAGCTGTCTCGAAGCCCGCAGCGAAAAAAGCAGCTACGAAACCAGCAGCGAAAAAAGCAGCTACGAAGCCCGCAGCGAAAAAAGCAGCTACGAAACCTGCAGCGAAAAAACCCCCGATCAAAGCCGCCATAAAAAAGGCCGCCCCCCGCCGAGCTGCCAAGATGGACACTTCGGCATCTCCACTGATGTCTACTGAGTCATAACCTAGTCAGGCGTCCACAAGCGATAATCCGGCGGCACTTCAAAGTGCCGCCGGTATTGTTTCTTGATCCTTGAGTCCAGCCAATCAGGAATCGCTGCGTGAGCTGGTCATACGAACCACACACGACCAAACATCACGGCCCGTGGCCTGATCGATCGGCATGCCGCCGCTCCGGTTGAATGTAAAACAGCCCTCCACGCATCGTTACCCTAGTACGCAGCGCATTTAAATCAGCTCACCAAAGATACCTTCGCTGAAACTCATGCCCACGATTCCGTGGAAAAGGCCGCGCCACTTTCGGCGGCGCCACATACACGCCCATCGAGCCAGAAGAAACATTCATTTGAACAACGCAGTACGAGGATAGCTTCATTGCAACGTTGGCAGGCAAATGAAGTTGATTTTGGTGACGGCGCCTGACAGCCCACAGCTGATGGCAACAAGCTTACTTACATTTGCCGGTCATCAATCCTCCCGATGCCATCATCAGTGTTGTTCGGACATGACGTTGCTGGCAGGTGGCGATGCTCGCGATGTTTCGATCCGCTCATCAACCAAACGCGTCAAGCATCCTGGCCGCGAAGTCTTCCACCCCCAAGTTCGGATTCATTACCATGAACGTTCCAAAGTCGTTGGCATCAGTTGCCTCTCTGAAGATTTCGCGGAGCCTGACACGGGCACGCCATTTTGGTCAACGCAAGGTAACTCACCGCATAAGGCAGACCTTCAGCGCCAGCCCCTTGGTATGGTGGCTCATAACGAGTCCGTTGTATGGCCCACGCCCGCAGTACCCGAAACGTAGACGTCGCCCGGTAGCCATCCGACGCCAATCAGGTGATTCGCCTGTCAATAAAGGCAACTGCCGAGCCAGGGCCAAGTCGAAACTATTCATGCTTTCTTTAAAAAACATTCATCTGGCGTGTTGCGGCCAGCACGCAACTGCGAATCTCGCCATCAATTGGCGACCAAGATCACCCTTTCTGACACGTTGGTGGAGGAATCACTAGGTGCGTAAGGCGCCCTCGCATTACGAAATTGCCAAAATCAAGATGCACCCCCCGCGCAACGCCGTCAGTGTAATATCGCATCTGTGAGCGAAAATCTGGTTTGTTGTCTTCGCGTACGCGCGGGAAAAAGCTGATGTCAACTAGGGCTGATGGAAGTCTGGAAAGTGGTGGAAATGTTGAATGCTTCGTTCCACTCAGCCCAAGCACCGCAATAAAGCTGTCTTCCGCACCATTCTTCGATGTGCCGTCGAATAGCGGTGTTGTCATGAATTTTCTACCGCTTTCCGCAGCCTGAAGCAGCATCACAGTCTGGGCCATTGGAAACAGCGTGTGAGCCGGTAACTTTACAAAATGGCGTGTGGGCTCGCTGTACGTGACCATGCCTCCGTCACGACTAAGTTCTGCGGTCCCCTGAGACTCGACTTTTGTCTTACCGTCCTGGGTATTTCGAAGGAGGAAGCTGAAATGACGACCATCATGACTTTCCCATGTGTCATAATCGCTGACAGTGCGTACCAAGGAACCGTCCTCCTTCCGAATTAACAACGTCAGCCGCTGAGTTACGGCGTAAGCGTGGCACGTATCGGTCACATCGAATTGCAGACGCCCAGTTGCACCCGTCACCGCGTGGCCGCGTACTTTTAGTAGGCTAAGGCCGTACGTTGCCAATTGAGAGGTGAGCGTTATCGGTGGAGCCGCTCCCGCGGAGCTGATTACTAGAACGAATATGGGCAATAGCGGAATTAACTTCTTCATGTTCTTCCCCTTCGACGCGAACCATGTTGCCGCCGTTGGTCTTGGACCCCAATACCTGAACCTCGCACTGGAGGCATCGGCAAACCAAGGTCCAACGCCTCCAATCGCTTGATCTCGTCACGCAACCGCGCCGCTTCTTCAAACTCTAGCTCTGCCGCCGCGTTCTGCATCCGTTTCTCCAGCCTTATAATCGCCGTCTTCAGATCTGTTCCCACGTGCTCACTTGTTTCTCTGCCCGGAATCGCTTCTACCGTAATATAGTCTTGCTCATATACTGAATGCTGAATGTCTTTGATATTTGCCCTAACGCTTTGCGGCGTAACTCCGTGCGCAACATTCCATGCTCTCTGCTTGATACGTCGCCGTTCGGTTTCGCCGACGGCGTACGCCAAACTGCGTGTCATCATGTCCGCGTAAAGTATGACACGCCCATCAACGTTCCGCGCCGCACGGCCGATTGTTTGCACAAGAGATGTCGCGGAGCGGAGGAAACCTTCCTTATCCGCATCCAGAATCGCGACGAGCATGCATTCTGGAATGTCCAATCCTTCCCGCAGGAGATTGATCCCAACTAGAATGTCGTATACACCGAGGCGAAGGTCACGGATAATTTCGATGCGCTCCAAGGTATCAATATCCGAGTGGAGGTAGCGGACCTTTAATCCCTGCTCGGTTAGATACTCGGTCAGGTCCTCTGCCATTCGCTTCGTCAATGTTGTCACGAGGACGCGTCCCCCTGCCAAAGCGACACGACGACATTCGGAGAGCAGGTCGTCGACCTGGTGTTCCACGGGTCTAACTTCAACCTCTGGGTCAACTAATCCAGTCGGCCGAATCACCTGTTCGACGAAAGAACCACTTGTCTGCTTCAGCTCCCATGGCCCTGGTGTCGCAGAAACAAAGATCGTCTGCGGCCGAAAACTCTCCCATTCTTCAAATTTCAAGGGCCTATTATCGATGCACGACGGCAAACGAAATCCGTGCTCCGCGAGTATCGACTTGCGGGCAAAATCTCCCTTGAACATGCCATTAATCTGGGGCACCGTAACGTGGCTTTCGTCAACGACCAGCAGCGCATTCTCTGGAAGATATTCAAACAGGGTTGGCGGCGGCTGCCCTGGATCACGCCCAGACAAATAGCGCGAATAATTCTCAATCCCCTTACATGCACCGGTCGTTTCCATCATTTCGATATCGAATGAAGTACGCTGTTGAAGCCGCTCTGCTTCTAGAAGTTTTCCTTCAGCCGCAAGCTCGGCGAGTCGCGTCTTCAGTTCGCGCTTAATCCGAGTGATCGCCTGGTTTATTGTCGGACGAGGCGTGACATAATGGCTATTGGCGTATACCGTAATTCGCTTGAGATCGTTGGTCCGCTCGCCCGTTAGCGGATCAAACTCCGTAACACCCTCGATCTCGTCGCCAAACAATGTCACACGCCAAGCGCGGTCCTCGTACTGGCTGGGGAAGATATCGATCGTCTCACCACGTAGTCGGAACGTGCCGCGTTGGAAGGCAACATCATTGCGGCGATATTGGAGTTCTACCAGTGCTTTAGCCAGCCGATCGCGATCAACTCGCTCTCCAACCGTGACGCGGACAACCATCTGGCTGTAGGTCTCGACCGAGCCAATACCATAAATACACGACACCGACGCAACAATAATGACATCGCCACGCTCCAGAAGCGCTTGCGTTGCCGAGTGTCGCATCCTGTCAATCTGGTCGTTAATTTGAGCGTCTTTTTCAATGTATGTGTCCGTACGCGGAATATAGGCTTCGGGCTGATAATAATCATAATAGCTGACGAAGTATTCAACTGCGTTGTCCGGGAAAAATGACTTCATCTCCGTATACAGCTGGGCCGCCAGGGTCTTATTTGGCGCAAGAACCAACGTCGGCCGCTGCGCCTGTTCAATGACTTTTGCTATTGTGAACGTCTTGCCCGACCCGGTGACACCGAGCAGTACTTGGTTTCGCTCGCCGGTTTTCACGCCGCGTACGAGTTCCTCGATCGCCTGAGGCTGGTCGCCCGCCGGCTTGTAGGCCGAGGCCACACGCAGGGCGTTCCGCATTGGTCGCGCCTTTTGCTTTTTCGGTATGAACAGAATTGGCTCGGAACCGTATAGAGACTGTGACATGACCTGCCTTCAACCGCGCATTTGAAACATTATGCAGATCACATTACTTTTTCCCCTGCGATCTATGAGGCGCCCCACCATATTCATTGTCTCGTGAGACCTGCTATGGCATTCTTCTGTCGCATTCCACTTCATTGGTGGAATTAACTCCCGGAAACCGCGCGTTCTGGTGATTTTTGGTACACAAGTTTCCATCAGCACATGAGGTTGCCTTCCGGGACATCATGTCGATTCGGGGCAGCCGGCGGCGACGGGTTTTGTTTGGTCCATACGGTTATGGCTTCCTACAGAAGCTCCATAAATTCCCCGCCACCAGCGCTTCCATGTGATGAAAAAGTGCCTCTCTCATGATATCCAAAAACCGAAATGACGCTCTTTCGGGCGCCCAGCGGTTTGAAAAAACAAAATCGGCAACACCACCTCCGTGCCCGCTCTGCCAGCCGCCGACAGGTTTTTCCTGGTACCCTACCGTCTCCGCTGGCGATCTAAAAATTTCGAATTGCCTCTGTTTGTCCTGAACGTTTTCATTTCCATCAACCGGAGACCATAGGGCGGCGCAGATGAACGCCATCATAGCAAAACCTGAAATCAACTCTATCAATCGCAAGCCATCCCCATTCGGCCCCACCCACGACAGAGCCTTAGTCTGGCGCTCGCTCTGCGCTATCGGGTACTGCGAATGACATCTCTGTTTGAGTTCGTCCATCGGACGTTACGTTAGATTCGTCTCCTCGAATACACGCCACGCCTGTTGGAAAGCCACGTACGACCTGGTCAGCGCGGCCAAGCGCCGCGTCAAGCGAAGCCATGGTCGCGGAAAGGTCCTCGGATTCATCGCGGAGCCACGCACGGATCGTCCAAGCCCAGACCATGGCAAGGCCTTTACACCGCAACTGACCAGCCAAACCCTGCCCCGATACCCCAGCCCCTTCAAGCACCCAACCCATCGAAATCAACGTTTGTCGTGTCAAATAAAGTGATAGCGCCGGGTCAAGCAGGGCAGACCGAATCAGTGCCTTAACTCCGGCTCGGTGGAGTTGTAGAAAATCAACACGCCGCATCAGGATTTCGAACAGGCGGTCCTTTACACTACCTTCCGCCAAGTCGCTCCCAAGGCTTGCAGCATCGGCTAGAGACCAAAATCGGGCAACGACATCCATTGTGCTGGAGAACCGCAAACGCGCTCGCGAAAGGTCAATCCCAGCGCGCCTAGCAGCGGCCGCAACCGAAACACGCTGCCAACCCTGTTCTCCCGCGAGGGCGAATGCCGCGCGGACCAACTCACGATCGACCGTAC
>JAJZBH010000152.1 GCA_021799015.1 Pseudomonadota bacterium | reverse complement strand
AGCAAAGCTGCTTCTGGGTGGCTCTCGAGTATTTTCGCATTCCACATGATAGGCGTCACAAAGAATGCGACCTGCATTAATGCCATGATAACCTGTGGAACGTCTCGAAACCGGGCACAGAAAGCACCAAATAGAAGGGAAATTGCAAAGCCATCAATCACCCATAGTGCAAAGGCCGGTATCGCAGCGAACGAATACAGCGACTCATGTATCCCCATAATTGCAAACACAACGACCACAACAACCAGATTGTGGGCCAACACGATTGTGTTGCGCACCACGGACCGGGCAGCATGTACTGTAAACGGCATTCGAGTACCCTTGATCAGGGAATCCGAGCTTGAAAAGCAGACGCAGCCATCCGTGATCAGGGTATTAAGTTACCCCCATAGAACGATGGAGATCGTGAGGTAGGGGAGGTATGTGTGGATGTCTGTGTGAAACAGATCGGCATACAGGAAGCCCATGGCAGCCACCTGAACTCCCATCGAGATAGTCAACCAGAACGGCCCAAGCGTTGACCCCCGGTACCGCAATTTGATGTCCGAAACTCCCAAGGTCCAGATCAAACGCCAGAGCCGAACGCCGTCTTTCAGGTCAGTGGCCGCCAGCTGGAGTCGCTGCCCCCAGCCACGATCTGCCGACAACGAAAAGTGCACCGGCTGCCGGAATTCTCGAATTCTCGAGCCCGGTTCAGATAGTTCTGTCATGTACCACCTTTCCTCTAATCCGGAGCACCCGCGGCCATAACCAGCGCGCACCGCCTTTTTGAACGCCTGTCGAATGAGGCAAAATCATGGTTTTTCTACCGCTGGTTATGCCCTATTCTACGTCACCTGAAATGAAAGCCGGCCTTTTCGCCACGGCACGATGAGATGCGCCGGCGAGCAGGGCGCTTATGGCAATGTTCGTTTCAATAACCGGTCAGATACCTTATCGGACTTTCGGTTCGATGCCCTGCGCGTTTCCGTGACGGCCTCATTGACCTGGGCCTCGAGCGTGTCGGCTGGCCTGTCAGCACATTGGCTGCGCACCTCTTCAACCGTCTGGTTGAGAACGCGGCAACGCACGGCGTCTTCGATGAATTTCGAGAGATCACCTTTTTTCATACCGCGCTTGGCGAGAAAGCAACGAACCGCGATGTCAGTTTCTTTGGAGACAGATACGGTCCATCGCGTTGTACCGTCGAGCATGCTTGCCTCCAAGATAGGCACCTAAGGTGAAAAACCGATAGGTGTATAGGCGCCTATCATGCCTTGCACAAGCAACTTCCCACCACGACTCTTGCACATGACAAGGGAGTCGGCCGTCGCATATGCGATGGCAATCGCCTACCCAAGATCTGTAATCTGCAGGCTCTAGTGCTGACCTGCCAAGGGATTGGCACAAACCCAGTCGCGGTGTCGTTCGAGATGTGATTCGGGCGGATCGGTGAGCCCGCTCCAGGTTGTTCTACCGTCTGTAGGGATGTCATCGGAATTGCCAAAGCGACTGCGTAGAGTTTGCTCTGGCTGCAACGCATCTAGGCCAGCATAGACATCGTAATATACCTTTAGTCTACCGATTGTATACCTCATGGCCAAGAACGGTTCGCCGGCGAGAGACGCTGTCGCGATGCCTAATCATCCCTGCCAGATTGAGGCGCTCGTGCATCGTGTTGCGCGATCATCGTGTCATCCAATTTCCGACAAGGTCTTGTTACCGCATTGGCGACGCTCGCGGTCTCAGTATCGTTCGCCGTGAAGTAATGTCCTAAAAATACCATTTTAGGACATTACTTTAGAGGGGTTCCGCGGCCCCTTTGCGCCCCCGAGCGCGCCCCGCGACTGGGTTGCGCAGTCTCCTGGCCTGACAGCCGTTCTCCGCAACAAAGCCGGCGGCTCGCCCGGTCGCCGCGCCGCAGGAACGTCTTCGCCGGCACTCAGTAGCGCGTAGCCACTTCATGCCCAGTCCACACCAGAACCAGACGCTCAGTGTATCGCCGGGAAAACCCCGCTTCTTGAATGTCGAGAGCCGCCGGTGCGGCGGCCCTGGATCGGTTGACCGTGTCTCGTAACGGATATAGTCTATTTGTGGACATTCAGAGATGGCCATGCCGAAAGCACCTAGCGCCGCACGACAGCCTGATCCCGAGAGATCGGATCAACTCGATCAGAGCCGATTTTCGCCACAGAACCGGAGACACCTGAGTGCGCCCGGTGTGCGGGCGTTCCTGGCCATCGCGGATCTATGGGGCCTCGACGAGGAGCAGCGGCTCCTGATCCTGGGATGTCCTGCCCGATCGACATTCTACAAATGGGCCAAAATCGCCCGTGAGCATGGCGAGATGACCCTCGATGTCGACACCTTGACCCGCATATCGGCCGTGCTCGGCATTCATCAGGCCCTTGGCATCCTGCACCCAAGCGAGAAAGAAGGTGTCGCCTGGCTCAAGACGCCGCACGGAGCCACCGTATTCGGCGGCAGGCCGCCACTGGCTCTCGTGACAAGCGGCACCCAGGACGGGCTCATGACAGTTCGGCGCTTCTTGGATGCGGCGCGGGGTGGCATCTACATGGAACCCGTCGAGGCACTGGACCGTAACTTCGTGCCATACCGCGACGAGGACCTCGTCATCTCTTGAGCGAGACCTTCTCCCCTGCCCCCAAACCTTCCTACCGGCTGATCCCCTCGAAATTCCCGCCAATCGGCCTTTTCGACACCGTTGTGACGACCGCGGACGCCGCAGCGGTGATGGAGCTCGTCGGTTGGACGAACGACCGCATTGTGAAAGATCGGCTTTATCGCTTACCCAGCGATGAGTGGGTCTATGGGCGCCCCAACGCCAGCGTCGTGATGGCGTCATTTCTCCATGTTTCATCTGCTGGAGCGCGATTCAACGGGCCGGATCTCGGTGCCTGGTACGCCTCGGCCGAACTACGGACAGCTGCTTTCGAAGTCGCCCACCATCTTCGCCGAGAAGCCGTCGCGACGTCGAAAGCACGCCTGGTGCGCGACTATCGAACCTATACCGCCCAGATCGATGGCGATTACCTCGATATCCGAGGCAAGCAGGCACGCTGGCCTGCTGCCTACGATCCCGCCAACTACGCGGCCTCGCAGGCCATGGGCGAAGCCCTCCGTGCTTCGGGGGGCGCGAGCATCATCTACGACAGTGTCCGGCACCAGGGTGGCGTAAACGTCGTGGCCTACCGGCCTCGGAAAATATTGCTGGTCACCCAGGCCGATCACTGGCGTCTGACGGTCGAGGCCGCATCGCAGCGAATCGAAATCGTGAGGCTTAAATAGGCAGTATGTTCGGTCCTGGCCCGGTACATCAGTCGGCAGTGAATACCCGCCTCCAATTTCTTCGGGCCAAGACAGCCATTCGGCGCCTGTCTGTTACGCAGTATCCGGCAATCTGACGATTTGACGAAATCGTGGACAAATCAGTTTTCGGACAAGATAACGGACAGATACGCCGCCCGCATTCACGTTTAGTGTGCGTAAATCCTTAAATCCTAAGAATCAAACCGCTGTATCTACCTCTATCCTTCGCGCCATCACACGGGCTTTGAGGAAGTTCTCGAGTACGATAGCACCTGAAATTGAATAGGGGATGATCAGCATCAGATTGTAGCGCGGCTGATCCACGGAGACGGCAGCGACGAACAAGAGGTTGATCCAAGCCGGCATGGTCAGAATTAAAATTTGCGTATCGCGCCGCCTCAACGCTCGCCAGGTCATCAGCAGGCAAATCGGCAGCAGGATCAGTCCCCAATACCGGTTGACGTAAGCGCCGCGTAGCGCGAGTGGAATCGTCACAAGAAAATGTTTGAAGGCATGCGGGATGATGTAGGTCTTGATCAGATACGGCATCATATGTGGCCACCCCCCTGACGCTTTGAGCGATTGCCGCATCAGGGGACCGTTTCCGATCGAATAGAAACTGTTGGGGTCGTTGCTCCATTGAAAGCGATCACACGTGTCCGGGCCGAAGAGCAAAGATCCCATGCCGTTGCCGTCAGGGAGCCAACACAGATAGGACAGGCGATATTCGAACCAGGTCATTTCGTCGAAGGCAATGCGCTCATTTAGCACATGCGCGCCATAGCTCGATGTGAACGCCGTCCGGCCGAGTACGATTCGGTTTCGCGCAATCCAAGGGGTAATGGTAAGCGCAAGAACACCCAGAAACACCAGGATGGAAGCGGTATTTCGTAGTTTCTGCTTTGACAAGATCGCAAAAAATCCGAACAGGATGCAGGAGAAGACTGCCACATAGGGATATTCAGGGCGGGTGAGCCCGGCGAGACCGGCAAAAATCCCTGCAGCGCAGAACCAAAGAAGACCATGACGTTGCCTGACCGTGGCCTCGATCAGCGCCGTAAAGGTAAGCGTGACAAAGAATATCGAGGTTGTTTCCGTCATCACGTAATCGACATGCCCAAGCATATCCGAAGCGGTAAGCAAACTAATGCCAAGCGCAAGCCAGGCGATCCGCTCTTTTCCGGAAACTCGGCGCGCCATCCACCAGATGAGCCAGTAGATGATGCAGAGCATCATGAACTGGATTTTCCTGACGACGATATTGGTCTCGGGGCAACGGTCGCTCTTGCCGTCGGTTCGGACAACGCAGTTGATTGCTGATCGAAACACCGGATCGAGCCGTGCGACGACATACAGTATCGTCGGATAGACCGGCGTGAAGCGCATGCCTGGTGGTGGGGGATCCTCGTGGGTCTTGGACTCGAACATAAAGCCGTTCGTAAACCGCCCATAATCCAGCATGTCGTGGGTGATGCCTATATAGAATGGTTGATCAAACGCGTTGAGCGGCATGATTTTTTTCATCGGCCAGATCAGCATCAACGTCGCGACGATCACTGAGAAGGCGAGAGCGGGCTTCGGGACCTTTGCCCAGCGTGATGAGCTCAAAAATTGCGACATCGTGAGACCTATTCTGGCGTCTGGTGGGCGTGGATCGTGCAGTAGGGCCTGAACCAGGAGTTACGCATGAAAGGGCGACGGAAAATGGCAGCGTGGAACAATCGATACATGGATGGGGCCAAACTTTCCCCGACTTTTATCCGGGATGCGGCTTCGCGGGCAGTGTCCTGAATTTCGTGTGTGAGTGGCATAGTGGGTAGAAAGGAAGACCCATATGGCACGACGGAGAGCGCCGGCGATCCCGGACGAATTGCTGGACCAGCTTCTGGCTGGGGGAGACGCGGCGGCAGCGCTGAATTCCGGGGATCTGGTGAACGCGCTGAAGAAGGCTCTGGCGGAGCGGGCCCTGAGCGCGGAGATGGATTACCATCTGAGTGACGAAGCGGAGGCGGAGAACAGCCGCAACGGCTATGGCCGCAAGTCGGTGTCGACCGGCACGGGGAAGATCGAGATTGCGA
>JAJZBH010000151.1 GCA_021799015.1 Pseudomonadota bacterium | reverse complement strand
TTGCAACAGAAGCAGCAGCAGCCGGCGTCGCTCATCTGGTTCATGTTTCGGCTATTGGTGCCACGCCTGACGCACCGAGTCTCTACGCGTCCAGCAAGGCACGCGGTGAAGCAGCCGTACGCGCTGCGTATCCAGGGACGGTCATCCTGCGTCCCTCCGTCGTCTTCGGCCCGGAAGATAAATTTTTCAACCGGTTTGCCACAATGGCAGTGAGAATGCCAGTAATCCCGATCGTCGCAGGAACCACGCGCCTTCAGCCCGTCTATGTCGAGGACGTTGCCGACGCAGTGCTGAAAGGTTTGATCTGTCCGGAAGCATGCGGGCAGGTTTACGAGCTCGGAGGGCCCGAAATTCACACCCTACGCGCTCTTGTAGAGTATGTGATGGCCGAGACGCGACGGCACCGTCGATTGATCAGCGTTCCGTACTGGTTTGCTGTCGTTCAGGCACGCATCTTTGAATATCTCCCCGGCAAACTACTGACCCGAGACCAACTCTTGCTCTTGGAGAGAGACAATGTCGCGGACGGCAACTTACCAGGTCTAAGCGATCTTGGAGTCACCCCAACCCCAATCGACCTGGTTGTGCCAAGCTATCTCGCTCGATACCGCCCGCCGGGCCAGAAGGATTGAACACAAACTAGGTCCCATCCGATACCTATTTTTCCTTCTGAGCAAACACCATCTGTCATAAAGGCAAAACTTTTGACTAAATACGGCAATACTGCTGTCGTAAATGGAACTTATTACTGGCGTCATCCGTGGTTGTGTCCTACATCCAGCCTCGTTTAGCCGTGACGCCGACGGAGTTCTGGTAATGACCGAAAAGATGCTACGTTTTATTTCAATACCGCAACGTACACCGGATAAGCGTCCGGCGTCGGAGCGGCGCACTGATTTCGGCGAAATCTACCAGAAATACCAATCTTCGGCAGCATCCCAGCAGGCAAGCCGTTGCAGCCAGTGTGGAATCCCGTTTTGCCAAGTCCATTGCCCGCTAGGCAATAATATCCCTGACTGGCTCCGCCTTACAGCTGAAGGAAGGCTTGAGGAAGCGTATCAAATCTCGTCCGCCACAAACACGTTCCCGGAGATATGCGGCCGCATCTGCCCTCAAGATCGGCTTTGCGAAGGGAACTGCGTGATCGAAAAAGGCTTTGAGAGCATTACGATAGGTGCAATCGAACGCTATCTCACCGATACCGCCTTTGAACAGGGCTGGGTTACACTCATCCGACCGCGGAAGAAGCTCCCTCAGTCCATTGGCATCATCGGTTCTGGCCCCGCTGGGCTCGCCGCGGCCGAAGCGCTTCTTCGCTATGGCTACGCGGTTCACGTTTATGATCGGCACGACCGAGCGGGAGGCCTTTTAATCTATGGCATCCCCGGTTTTAAGCTTGATAAATCGGTGGTCACGCGCCGAACCGATTGGCTAAGCGATGGCGGTGTAATCTTCCATTTGGGCCACGACATCGGGGGCACAGAATCCTTTGCTGCTCTGCGTGCTCGGCATGACGCCATTCTGATCGCCACAGGTGTATACCGGCCGCGTGACATCTCAGTGCCAGGCGTCGGCTTATCCGGCATCGTGCCAGCACTTGACTATCTCATTGCCTCAAACCGGAAAGGCCTCGGTGATAAAGTTCCTGAATTTGAAGCGGGAGCTCTGAACGCCGCCGGAAAACGCGTTGTTGTTGTTGGCGGCGGCGATACGGCAATGGACTGTGTCCGGACCGCCATTCGACAAGGTGCGTCTTCGGTCACCTGCCTCTACCGCCGCGACCGTGCCAACATGCCTGGTTCCGCACGAGAGGTTGCCAACGCCGAAGACGAAGGTGTGACCTTCTCTTGGCTCGCCGTCCCAGAAGCCTTTCTTGGCGGTGATTGTGTCCGTGCAGTCCGGGCGCAGCGTACGCGCTTGTGCTTAGCTGATTCTTCCGGTCGGCAAACCATCGAGCCGGTTCCGGGCTCATCGTTTAACCTCGAAGCGGACCTTGTGGTCAAGGCGCTCGGTTTCGACGCGGAAGATTTACCGACGGCGTTTGGGCAACCAGAACTCGGCCTAACCCGGTGGGGAACCCTACGGGTCGACACACATTCCTTTGCAACCACTTTACCAGACACGTACGCAGCCGGCGACATTGTCCGCGGTGCCAGCCTCGTCGTTTGGGCTATCAAAGACGGTCGTGACGCTGCCGAAGCGATTCACCGACGCTTTCACTATCAGGACACCAGGGCTCCGGGCCTGGCAACTGCAGCGGAGTAAAGATCATGGGCTCTGAAACTGGCGCAGAATTTGTAAAGGCCTGGAAGGGTAATGCTCGTCGCCTAAGGAACACGTACGACCCGGCACAGGAACATGATGCCTGCGGGGTAGGCCTCGTTGCCGCCCTCAATGGGCAAAAGCGGCGAGACGTTGTCGAAGCTGGCATCGATGCTTTGCGTGCCGTGTGGCACCGGGGCGCGGTGGACGCGGATGGAAAAACCGGTGACGGAGCTGGAATCCATCTTGAAATTCCCCGTGACTTTTTTGCGGAAGCCGTCGAACGCGGCGGAGATCGCGTTCATCCCGGCGCTATCGGGGTAGGCATGGTCTTTTTACCGAAAACCGATCTCAGCGCTCAAGAGACGTGTCGTCAGATCATCGAAACTGAAATTCTCAATTTTGGCCACCGAATTTATGGCTGGCGCCAGGTGCCAATCAACGTCTTTTGCATTGGCGAGAAAGCAAACGCGACTCGACCGGAAATCGAGCAGATCATGATACGTAACGCGTCAGGCCGTTCCGATGCGGAGTTCGAGCTTGACCTATACGTCATTCGACGCCGGATCGAAAAGGCCGCGATCGCTGCACAAATCAGCGAGCTATATATATGCTCACTCTCGTGCAGGTCGATCATCTACAAAGGCATGTTTCTTGCCGAAAGCCTAACAGATTTTTATCCAGATTTACTAGATACGCGGTTTGTCTCCCGCTTTGCGATTTACCATCAACGTTACTCTACTAACACATTTCCGACTTGGCGGCTTGCGCAGCCATTTCGCGTACTGGCCCATAACGGTGAAATCAACACGTTGGCTGGCAATGTTAATTGGATGAAAAGCCACGAAACCCGTCTTGCAGCCGGCCCGCTAAACGATCATCTGGACGATATTAAGCCGATCATCCAGGCTGGAAGTTCCGATACTGCCACGCTCGACGCCGTTTTCGAACTTCTCATTCATGGTGGCCGTGATGCACCGATGGCGAAAACCCTAATGATTCCGCCATCCATCGGCGCTAATGCCACTATGCCTGCAGCACATCGTCATCTGATCTCATATTGCAATGCCGTTATGGAACCCTGGGATGGTCCCGCGGCTATTACCGCCACTGATGGGCGCTTCGTTATTGCAGGACTTGATCGCAACGGATTACGACCTCTCCGTTACACGATTACTACTAACGAACTCCTAATTGTTGGTTCCGAAACAGGAATGGTCAAAATCGATGAACGGAACATCATCGAGCGTGGCCGGGTTGGCCCTGGCGACACGATCGCCCTTGACCTTGATACACCACACTTTTATCACGCGTCGGAACTGTTGGATTTTTTATCTCAGAGACAGAATTTTGGTTCATGGATCAAGCGGACAGCCATTATCGATACGCTCGTCAAAACAAAATCTAAAGAAAATATCACTACGAAACCGGAGGATTTGCGGCAACTGCAGAGGGCTGTTGGATTGACACTCGAAGATCTCGAGTTGATTCTGCACCCGATGGTCGAAGACGCCTCTGAGCCAACTGGTTCGATGGGCGATGACACCCCGATTGCGGTACTATCGTCGCACTATCGAGGCCTACACCACTATTTCCGGCAAAGTTTTTCTCAGGTTACCAACCCGGCGATGGACTCACTCCGTGAGACTGCTGTGATGTCACTGCGTACGCGGCTTGGCAATCTTGGCAACATCCTTGATGAGGATTCCAGCCAGTGCGAACTATTTCAACTTGAAAGCCCGGTTCTATCTACAGCAGAGTTTGACGCAATGTGCCGTGCCATGGGGCGTTCTGCCTGCGTTGTCGACTGCACCTTCGATAAATCGGCTGGAGAATCGGGATTAAGGACCAGCATAGAACGCATTCGACGCGAGGCCGAGGAAGGGGTACGTGCTGGGTGTACGCACGTCATACTTACTGACGAATCCTTCAGCGAAAGCAAGGTTGCCATTCCCATGATTCTCGCGACAGGTGCGGTCCATACCCATCTGGTCCGTCAGAGCCTCCGCACGTTTACCAGCCTTAATGTCCGTAGCGCGGAATGCATGGACGTACACTATTTTGCTGTGTTAATCGGGGTTGGAGCCACCACCGTTAACGCCTACCTTGCACAGGAAAGCATCGCCGACCGCCACCGGCGGGGGCTGTTCGGTGATCTTTCCCTCGATGTATGCATCAGCCGCTACAAAAAGGCTGTTGACAAGGGCTTGTTGAAAGTCATGAGCAAGCTCGGCATTTCCGTGATATCATCGTATCGTGGTGGCTACAATTTCGAGGCAATCGGCCTCTCCCGCGCATTGGTCGCCGAGTTCTTTCCTGGGATGCCGTCGCGAATCTCTGGAATCGGTCTATCCGGGATCGCCCACAAGATTCTTGAACTTCATGAGGGCGCATGGAATGGAGATATTATCACCTTACCGGTCGGAGGTTTCTATCGCCTGCGGCGTAGCGGAGAAACTCATGCTTTCGACGATGAAATGGTTCATCTTCTCCAAACGGCCGTCGCCACTGACAGCTTTACGCTTTATCGCAAATACGCCGATGCGGTGAATAACCATCCTCCAGTGGCACTTCGCGACCTGCTCGACTTCCGCCAGGAGAAACTTAGCCCGGTACCTGTTGATGAAGTGGAGAGCATCACAGAAATCCGCAAGCGCTTGGTTGCTCCTGGCATTTCGCTCGGCGCCCTAAGCCCGGAAGCTCACGAGACTCTTTCAATCGCCATGAACAGGATTGGCGCACGTTCCGATTCAGGTGAGGGCGGTGAAGACCCAGCTCGAGAAAAGCCGAGACCGAACGGTGACAATGCGTCCTCCGCAATCAAGCAGATTGCCTCCGGCCGTTTTGGTGTTACCGCCGAGTATCTCAACAATTGCCGCGAAATCGAGATCAAGGTTGCCCAAGGAGCAAAACCAGGCGAAGGCGGTCAACTACCCGGCTTTAAAGTAACCGAACTGATCGCCAGGTTACGGCACTCTACGCCAGGTGTAACCCTTATTAGCCCCCCCCCCCACCACGACATATACTCAATCGAGGATCTGGCTCAACTCATCTACGATCTTAAGCAGATTAATCCGATTGCAACCGTCTGCGTAAAACTAGTTTCACGTTCGGGGATCGGTACAATT
>JAJZBH010000009.1 GCA_021799015.1 Pseudomonadota bacterium | reverse complement strand
GCGTGATTGCCGCGTTTGTCAAAAAAAGGCCGTGGATTTGCCCACGGCCTTTTCGAAGTTCACAGCTAAGCGACCGTGGTTTAGAAATCCATGTCGCCCATGCCACCCATACCAGCGCCAGCGCCAGCGGGAGCCGGCTTTTTCTCAGGGCGCTCGGCGACCATCGCTTCGGTCGTGATCAACAGGCCGGCAACCGAGGCTGCATCCTGCAGAGCAGTCCGCACGACCTTGGTGGGGTCGATAATGCCAGCTTTGACCAGGTCCTTAAACTCGCCGGTCTGGGCATCGTAGCCCCAGCCATAGTCGTCCTTGTCGAGCACTTTACCCGAGATGACCGCGCCGTCTTCTCCAGCATTTTCCGCGATCTGACGTAGCGGGACGAGAATCGCCTTGCGCACAATGTCGACACCGAACCGCTGGTCGTCATTGTCGGCCTTGACCTTGGTAAGCGCGAGCGACGCGCGCGCCAGAGCCACGCCACCACCAGGTACGATACCTTCCTCGACGGCCGCGCGCGTCGCATGAAGGGCGTCATCCACGCGGTCTTTGCGCTCCTTCACCTCGACTTCCGAGGCACCACCAACGCGGATCACCGCGACACCACCGGCGAGTTTGGCCAGACGCTCCTGCAGCTTCTCGCGATCATAATCCGAGGTTGTTTCCTCGATCTGCGCACGGATCTGGTTGCAGCGGCCAGTAATGTCGGCCTTTTTGCCAGCGCCTTCGACAATGGTGGTGTTTTCCTTCTCGATCAACACCTTCTTTGCCCGGCCCAGCATGCCGAGGGTCACGTTTTCAAGCTTGATTCCAAGGTCTTCGCTGATTACCTGACCACCTGTCAGGATGGCGATGTCTTCAAGCATCGCTTTACGGCGGTCCCCGAAGCCAGGAGCCTTGACCGCGGCGATTTTGAGGCCTCCGCGAAGCTTGTTCACCACCAGCGTGGCCAGAGCCTCACCCTCGACATCCTCGGCAATGATCAACAGGGGCTTGCCTGATTGCACGATCGACTCAAGCAGGGGCAGCATCGGCTGGAGCCCGGAGAGCTTCTTCTCGTGGATCAGAATGTACGGGCTATCCAAGTCTGCAACCATCTTTTCGGGATTGGTTATGAAATACGGCGAGACGTAGCCGCGATCGAACTGCATGCCCTCGACGACATCGAGTTCGGTCTGGATGCCTTTCGCTTCCTCTACCGTGATCACGCCCTCGTTGCCGACCTTCTGCATCGCCTCGGAGATCATCTTGCCAATTTCGGCTTCGCCGTTGGCGGAGATGGTACCAACCTGCGCGGTTTCGGTCGGATTGTTGATCCTCTTGGTACGCTTCTTCAGCTCTTCGACAACCGCGGTAACCGCCTTGTCGACGCCCCGCTTGAGGTCCATCGGGTTCATGCCCGCGGCCACAGCCTTGACACCTTCACGGACGATAGCCTGGGCCAGGACAGTAGCCGTGGTGGTACCATCGCCTGCAACATCATTGGTTTTGCTGGCGACTTCGCGCACCATCTGCGCGCCCATGTTTTCAAACTTGTCGGAAAGTTCGATTTCCTTTGCGACCGTCACACCGTCCTTGGTGATACGCGGAGCGCCGAAGCTCTTTTCGAGCACGACGTTTCGCCCTTTAGGACCGAGAGTGACTTTCACCGCGTTAGCGAGGAGGTCGACGCCACGCAGCATGCGCTCACGGGCGTCGGCCGAAAAACGGACGTCTTTAGCAGCCATATCTGTCTTCCTTTAACGAAATCGGATGGGGGTTCGACGAAGGATCAGGCGGCCTTCTTTTTGGCCGCACTACCCTCGATGATGCCCATGATGTCGGACTCTTTCATGATCAGCAGCTCTTCGCCGTCAATTTTGACTTCAGTGCCGGACCATTTTCCGAAAAGAATATGATCCCCAGCCTTGACGTCGAGCGTCACGAGCTGACCCTGCTCATTGCGGGCGCCCGGGCCCACGGCAATAACTTCGCCTTCCATCGGCTTTTCTTTGGCAGTGTCGGGGATGATGATGCCGCCGGCGGTTTTTTCTTCGGCATTCAGCCGACGAACCACCACACGGTCGTGCAGAGGACGGAATTTCATCTGGATCGCTCCTGACATTAGTCTGTTACAAGAATAAGACTCAGCAGCGACCGACCCGAAAGCGGCACCGGGCGCTGCTAGCACTCTCACCCAGAGAGTGCCACTCAAATAGAATTGCCGGGCCGCCGAGTCAAGATTCAGCAGCAGATCGGTTTGTCGAGTGATAAAGTGCTGAAATCGATGATTTTTTTATTGAATTATCTTGGCAAGATGGTGCCATCTTAGTGCCAAGTGGTTCGCCGCCGCTCAACCTGGAGTCAATCAAACCGACGGGATGCATGATGGAGCTTGGACGCCAAATTCGGGACTATCGGCTAACAACCGCTGAGATTCTATATCACCTGCCGGACCATCCCGGTGTTTTGCAAACATATATCTGGCAAGATCTGGATTTGGCGCCCTCCTATCCTGTACTCCATCGTTTTCTGGATTTCTGGTCCCGAAGCCTCGACGGGCGTCTTCACTCGGTGCGCGTCGCGTCGGTAGATCTGATTACGCCCGGCGAATGCCGCCACGGTACCACTATGACGCTGCAATAACTTTCGGCGCCAGCGTAAGTCTCGGCGAACATCCGGCGTGACACAAGACTCCCCTCTCGCTTTCTACCTGTACGCACAGCTTGGGCTCCCAGGAAAGCGGTCTGGTGCACGCAACGCATCGGTTATTCTTCGATCAGAAAAGTCTTCCGGAAGCGCGTTTGCTCCCGCCGAGCGTTACCCGGTGGACCGCGTAGCGCCGATCCCCGACCCGACAATGACGGATTGGTCATGAAATAATCATGAGCGGAGATTGCCTTGCGTCCATGGTGTTGCTTGTACCAGCGACCGTCACCGTCGAGCGTCCACGCGTTCGTGTTATCCTGCAGATTGACAACCATAATCTGGTCCAGAACCTGGGCGTGGACGGTGGGATTATGGATTGGTACAAAGGTCTCGATTCGCCAATCGAGATTACGGACCATCCAATCGGCGCTTGATATAAACACCTTGTTATTCCGCGATGGCATTTTTGCCTCGTTCGCGAAAACAGCGATCCGTGCATGCTCAAGGAAGCGTCCAATGATGGACTTGACCGCGATGTTCTGTGACAGCCCGGGGACCCCTGGACGAAGGCAGCAGATGCCCCGGACCACAGCGTGGATGGGCACACCGGCGCATGACGCTTCGTAAAGGCGGTCGATTAACTGTTCATCGACGAGCGAATTCAGCTTCAGCCAGATCCCCGATGGCCGCCCGCTCCGTGCCGCAGCAATTTCCGCATCGATGAGCGCCTCGATCGTCTTACGTGTTGTCAGCGGGCTGAAAGCAAGCTGTTCCATCCGCTCCGGCCGGGCGTAGCCGGTCATGTAATTGAACAATCGCGCTGCGTCGCGCGTAAGCTCCGGATCTGTGGTGAAAAACGATAGATCGGTATAGGTTCGTGCGGTAATCGGGTGGTAATTGCCGGTGCCAAAATGCGCATAGGCGCGCATGGCATTACCCTCACGGCGAACAATTAATGACAGCTTCGCATGTGTCTTCAAGCCAAGAAAACCGTAGACCACCTGAACACCTGCTGCTTCCAGTGTCCTCGCAAGGCGGATGTTTGCCTCCTCGTCAAAGCGTGCCCGCAGTTCGACCATCGCCATCACGCTTTTTCCAGCTTCTGCTGCCTCGATCAGCGCACCAACGATCGGTGAATCCCGACTGGTTCGGTACAGCGTTTGCTTGATTGCGACCACATTCGGATCAGCGGCCGCCTGGCGCAGGAACTGGACAACCACGTCGAAACTCTCAAACGGGTGATGGACGATGATGTCCTTGTTGCGGATCGCTGCAAAGCAATCACCCCCGAAGTCGCGAATCCGCTCGGGAAAACGCGGCGTATACACGGGGAACAGGAGATCGGGCCGATCCTCGACAATCATCTCCTTCAAGTCGACCAGGCCAAGGAATCCAGCTTCGACAATGGTCTCGTCGTCAGGTGCCTCAACCTCTTCGATGACAAGAGCACGAAGGCTGTCAGGCATTCCTGCCGCCAGCGTCAATTGAATGACAACGCCTCGCCGTCTGCGTTTCAGTGCCGATTCATAGGACTGCACCAAATCCTCGGCTTCCTCCTCGAACTCCACATCGGTATCGCGGATCACCCGGAAAAGGCCCGAACCGGCCAGCTGAAAACCAGGGAACAGATGGTCGAGGAACAGCTCGACCAGATCTTCCAGCAGCACGAAACGGATCGGCGCCGGGCCGCCTGCCTGCGTCGGCGGAGGCAGGCGAATGAAGCGTCGAATCTGCGCGGGCAAGGGGATAAGTCCGCGCATTGCACCGCCATCTGCCTCCCGCACCAGCCGGAGTGCGAGCACCAATCCCATGTTCGGAACAAAGGGAAACGGATGGGCCGGGTCGATCGCGAGCGGCGTCAGTACCGGGAACACCCGCTCCATGAAGTAATAATCGAGAAAGCCTCGCTCTTCTTGCGTCAGCTCGGCTGGCGTTACGATGCTGATCCCGATTGCATCCAGCTCACGCCGCAGCTTTGTAACGGCACGCTGTTGCCCGGCAAGCAGATCACGGGCCCGGGCATTCACGGCGGCTAGCTGCTGACCCGGCGTCAGGCCATCGGAGGAGAGGGCAGCCACACCGGCCCGCACCTGCCCGATCAGCCCCGCGACACGAACAGAATAAAACTCGTCCAGGTTGGACGCGCTGATCGAAACAAAGCGCAGGCGCTCAAGCAAGGGAAACCGCTCATCCTCAGCCGCAGCCACGACACGAGCATTGAAATCAAGCCAGGAAAGCTCACGGTTGAGAAACCGGCCTGACTCATGGCGAATCGCCGGCTCAGCTCCTTCGATCACTGCAGTGAGTGGAACAGCGTCCTGGTTCATGGCCAGATCTTACAGCAATCTGCAAGCGTTTACAGAGGTAATTGCGCGGCGCTTGCAGAGCATTCACCCGGCTGGTCGCACCCCGGCGCTCCATCCGGCTCGAAAAGGTCACCGAGGATGGCCTCGGCGAGGCGGCGTGTTGGTCGTGCCGCACGCGCCATCGTCGTTCGGTCGAGTCGCGCAATCGCCTCACGCAGCGCGCCCGGTCGACGTGGCAGGCGCGCCAGCAGGTAGCGGCGCAAACCATCGCTGAACGTCATCTGCCGCGCCGCCGCGAGTCGCTGGAACAGTGCATCGAGCAGCGCATCTTCCGGTGACCCGATGCCAATCGTGAGGCTTGCATGCAGCCGGCTGGTAAGATCGGGTGGCCCAATACCCAGCCGTGCCGGCGGCGTTCGGCACGTCAAGAGAGTCATCCGGCCCAGCGCCTGGGCAAGGTTGAGGCTGGAAAGCAATGCCAGCGGATCGATGATCGCGTCGATATCCTCAATAACGATATCGCATGCCGGCGGGTCGATCGGCGCCCGCAACGTTGTGGCAGACAACAGCAGCGCGCCTCGCGTTGCCGACCAGACCGCGGCCAGGTGCGATTTACCGCTGCCTTCCCCCCCCCAGAGAACAAGCCGCCCGTTGACCCAGGTTTCAGGATTCGCCAAGGCCGCGCGAGCCATCGCATTCGACCCAGCCTCAATGAAATCCTCGTGCGCAAAAACCTCCGGCTCCGCGAATGGCAGGATCAGCTGCCGCGCACTCGTTATCGTCCCGATCATCGACACCTGATCACCCCCGGTCGCTCACAACGACACGCGTGGGGGGTCAAGGTAAAGCGAGCTCTGCTGGTAACGCCTGATCCAGAACCGCACGAGTACGCCGAGTGTCGCTGTGACGGGCACTGCCAGAAGAATACCGAGAAAACCAAACGCCTCCGCGCCAGCAAAGAGCGCGAAAATGACCCAAGCTGCCGATAGGCCGAGCCGGTCGCCGAGAAAGCGCGGCGCCACTACGTAGTCGTTCAACAGCTGACCAGCCACGAAAATCAGTCCAATGATCAGTACGTGATCGATCCCGTTGAACTGCCCGATAGCAAGCACGATGGACGAGACCGCTCCCACAATGGTACCCACGTACGGGATGAATGACAGAATCCCGGCTACAAGCCCGAGCACGAGTCCCAGATTGAGCCCCGCCACGCTCAGCGCAATCGAATAGAAGGCTGCAAGAAATAGGCAGCAAATCGCTTGGCCGCGCAGCCACGCATTGAGGATGCGGCTGATTTCGTTCGCAAGCCCGCGGACGACCGCTTCCTGGGCCCGAGGGAGCAAGGAGTCCAGACGCGCCATTGCCAGCGGCCAGTCGCGCAACAAATAGAACCCGATGATAGGCGTGACAATCACGAGCGTGAGAATATTGAACAGGGCAAATCCCGTGCCGAGCAAACGTCGGGCGGTATCAGCGATGAACCCCATTGCGGCTCCAGCCTCGTCCGCGACTAGGGCCTGAAGCTTGTTTGAAATCATGCCAGGGCCGAGAATCTTTTGCAGCACGCCAATCTCGTGCACCGCGAAACTCTGGAGTCCGGCAACCATCTGCGGCACCTGCGAGGAAAGCAGGCGAATCTGGGCAGAAGCGAGCGGATAAAGCAACAGCAGGCTCAGCAGGATGAAGGTCAGGAGAGCGACCAGCATCAGGATCGCTCCGAGCCACCGCGGCACGCCAAGTCGTGCCAACGTCGAGACCGGCGGGTCAAGAAAATAGGCTATTCCGGCAGCCACGACAAAAGGGAGCAAAATGCCGGCAAACAGGCGCAGGAATAGCCACACGGCAAACAATCCGGCCAGAATTGCTGCCACGCGCTGCCAGGACGGCACACTGTGCGGAATTGCTGAAACCGCTGGCGGCTGCGCGACCGTTCGTGTCGGTTCGGTCATACTGGGGTCCCTCTCAGGCAAGACGCGCTCCCCTTAGCACATACCCTGCCCCCGAAATCATCGTGGTGGCGGCGACGAAAACGACGCAGACCTGGACCGCTTCGGCGAGCCATGGCATCGAGTCATGGAACAGCCTGTTGGCGTCAAGCATCGCAACCGCCACCAGTATGAGCTGGGCCACGGTGTTCAGTTTCGAGATCAGCAGCGGCTTAATGATTACTGACCGGCCAAGGAGCCGCAAGACGACAATGCCGCCTACAATGATGAGATCGCGAAACACGACCAAAATCGACAACCAAACAGGCAGCCGGCCGATTGCGGCCAGTGTTACGAACATCGAGATCAACAGCAGTTTGTCCGCGACCGGATCAAGCACAGTACCAAGAGCCGATACCCCTCGCTTTCGCGCCAGGGCGCCGTCCAGTGCATCGGTCAGTCCCGCTATGATGAACAGGGCGGCCGCCATTCCCAAGGCATGCCGCAACACCAGCCAGACCGCCACCGGCACCGCGCAGATCCTTCCGAATGTCAGTGCGTTCGGCAAGTTGATCACGTCGCCCGCGATCGTCCGCGAAACAGGCGTGGCATTCAGACCTTCTGGCATCCACGTACTTTCGGGTGTCTAAAATGGGTGCTGTTGCACCGCTCGGCGAGCCATGGTGATAGACAGGTGTGAACGGCAACCCGTGTAGCGGCATTTCTCAAAAATGACAGCGGCGCGGATCCCATAAGATCTGGCAATAGCGCATCGGAGGCACGCATGACCAGCAGCGAGGACCCGGGAGGGCTTACCTACCGCGATTCCGGCGTTGACATTGAGGCTGGCGACGCGCTGGTAGAGGCGATCAAGCCTTTGGCAAGGGCAACGATACGTCGCGGCGCGATCGGCAGCCTGGGCGGGTTCGGCTCCCTTTTTGACCCTCGAGCGGCCGGCTTTACTGACCCAATCCTGGTTGCGACCACAGATGGCGTCGGGACGAAACTTCGTCTTGCCATCGAAACCGGAATCCACGACACCGTCGGCATCGATCTGGTTGCGATGTGCGTTAACGATCTCATCGTACAGGGCGCAGAACCCCTCTTCTTTCTGGATTATTTTGCGACGGGCCATCTTGATCGAGCGATCGCAACGCGGGTGATCGCCGGTATCTCAGAGGCCTGCCGCCAAGTGGGATGCACTCTCAGTGGCGGGGAAACTGCGGAGATGCCAGGCATGTATCGCGGCAACGATTATGATCTGGCAGGCTTTGCGGTCGGCGCCGTCGAACGCGGTAAGATCCTTCCCGACCGGGTACTGCCTGGCGATATATTACTTGGACTGCCGAGCACAGGCGTTCATTCCAACGGCTTCTCCCTGGTCCGTCGCATCATCGACGCAGCAGGTCTGAACCTCGACGACTCCGCACCGTTTTCGCCCAACCAGACTCTTGGCGCGGCGTTCATGCAACCGACAGCGCTCTACGTTCGCCCTGTTCTCGCACTCGCCCGCGCAGGCTTGTTGCGTGCAGCAGCGCACATTACCGGCGGCGGCCTGCCTGGTAATCTCCCGCGAGTCTTGCCCGGCTCGTGCGCTGCGGAACTCACGGAGTCGTGGCCTGTGCCCCAAATATTCCATTGGCTGGCGCAGGCCGGCTGCGTCGACAGCATGGAAATGCTGCGGGTTTTCAACTGCGGTATTGGCATGGTGCTGGTTATTCGCGGCACGGATGTCGCTGCCTCCACCGCGATTCTTGAGAGCGAGGGCTTCCCACCCGTCACGCTTGGTCGTGTCGCGGATCGCCATGGCTCTGCCGCCGTCCATATTCCGAACGCCGCCGGGTTGTTCCGATGAAAACCCGGACCGGCATTCTCATCTCCGGTCGCGGATCCAACATGGCATCGCTGATTCATGCTGCCGGGCAGCCGAACTACCCTGCGGAGATCGCGATTGTAATTTCGAACCACCCCGATGCTCCTGGGCTCGCCATCGCACGCAAGTACGGAATTTGCGTTGAGGTAATTGCGAACGCTGCTTACGGGGGCGACCGTGGTGCACACGAAGCAGCGATTGATACCGCGCTACGCAATGCTGATTGCACGACGGTCTGCCTCGCCGGCTATATGCGCTTGCTAACGCCTTTCTTTGTCCGCCGCTGGGAAGGCAGCATGCTAAACATCCATCCCTCGCTACTGCCCGCATTTCGCGGTCTCAACACTCACGCTCGAGCACTTGCGGCCGGCGTCAAGATTCATGGATGTACGGTGCATCTGGTCACCGAAATGATGGACGAAGGGCCGATTCTCGCGCAGGCGGCAACACCCGTCTTGCCGGATGACACCGAAGCATCGCTCGCCGAGCGCGTACTGGCACTGGAACACAAAATCTACCCGACGGCGCTGGCCTGTCATGCCTCCGGAAAACCGTTGCCACCGCCAAATAAAGTCAGGTCGCTGATCAACCCTTGCATTTCCTGTTAAGCCGCCATATTGATAACGCGTTCACGTTACCGTGTATTTCTCATGTATAAAATTCCGTGGTCGTGAATGGGGCAACGAAACAAGCAAAAAAAGGGCGGACGGATATGATGGCTGAGACCGAGTCCCCGAATAAAACGCCAATCGTTCTTGAAGAACTGGACACAGATCGCCAGCAGTCATGGAGCGTCTTTACGCGCTTCATCGTGATCACGACGATTGTTCTGGTCGTCACTCTCCTCCTGATCGCCGCTTTCACTGTCTGGAGCTGAAATTTGCGCCCCCCGTCTGGCGGTGCAGGCCATGCGGATAAGATTCAACAATGACCCGCCGGCGGGTCTGGATTGTCGGGATCAGGCCGGCAACATCTTTTGCAGCCTCGATCATGATCACGCCGCTCATTCCCGGCAAAGCCCTTTGACCAACGCGCTCCATCACTTCAGCGCCGCGCAGCAGGGGACGAAACCGGAGCGGTGGGACGTACACGGCCGAGCCGCGCCGCTCAACCTGGAACATCACAGCCTTTAGCAGGTCTTCAAGCTGCGGCGCAGTATACGGCTGACCATACCCGAATGGTGTACGTTGCAGGTAAGCCCATATCGAAGCCCGATTCGGCACAATCACGACCAGCCGCCCCGCTGGCGCCAAGATACGCCATATTTCGCGTAACATCCGGCGGGCGGAGTCGGCGTGTTCCAGACCATGGACAACCAGGACCCGGTCAACGCTGAGATCGGCGATCGGCAGGGCATCTTCGTCGGCTGTCGCTGTTATGGTGGCACCGTAGCGCGGCCTATGCGCGTGCCATAATTGTGAGGGTATGATTGAAATCGTGCGAGTCGCCTGCAGCCGCCACAGATCGAGATACGGGTTCGGATAGCCCAGCCCCAGAAGATTCTCTGTCGCGAGCGCTGGCCAAAACTCGCGCAGCTTTCTCCGGACCAGTCGCGAGGTCGCAATTCCGAGGGCGCTGCGGTAGAAGTCCGCGAAGTCGGTCGCATTTGCCGTCATGACATTGCTATAGCACCGACATGAACGAAACTAACGAGTCAAAGTAAGGATGACGCCATGACCATCGCCATCGAACGTATCCCGATGCTCTCCGACAACTACTCCTGGAGGCTCACAGAGTCGTCAAGCGGCGCGGTCGCCATTGTCGATCCCGCCGAAGCTGAACCGGCGGCCGCAGCCATCGATCGGGCCGGTGGGCGTCTCGACCTTGTGCTTCTGACTCACCATCATGACGACCACATTGCCGGTGCTTCAGCGCTCGCCGAAACGTACGGCGCAAAAATAGTTGGCAATGGCGCGGATGCCCGACGCCTTCCCAAACTCAGCGCCGCCTTGCGCGATGGTGAAACCATTCCCTTCGGCGCCAGCCAAATTCGCATGATCGATACCCCCGGTCATACCGTGGGCCACGTAGCGTATCTTATTGGCGACACGATCGCGGCCTGCGGCGACACATTGTTCAGTCTGGGGTGCGGCCGGATGTTCGAAGGAACGCCGTCACAGTTTTTTGCCAGCTTGCACAAGCTGGCCGCTCTCGATCCCGCCACAACCCTACTTTGCGGCCACGAATACACGCTGTCGAATGCTGCGTTCGCCCTGTCAGTCGACCCGACCAATGCCGCGTTGCAAGCTCGAGCAGGGGAGGTCGAACGGCTGCGTGCCGCAGGTCAACCAACCTTGCCAGTCCTGCTCAGGGATGAACTCGCGACGAACCCGTTTCTTCGGGCCAAAAGCCCCGCAGCCTTTGCCCGGTTGCGGGCAGCCAAGGACAAATTCTGATGTGCAGGCTTTAGCGCAGCTGACGATAGGGGGCCGTCAACCGGATCGGGTTGACGCTCGGCGCCATGGCCACCTCGGTCCGGGCGGACCGATCGGCAACGGTCAGCGTTCCCGGGGCCCGATCATAGATGAAACCGTATGTGGGATAAGGCGCGCCGAACCCTCCGTTTCCCAAAGCAACACGTACCTCGCTCCAGTTATTCTCGGGCGAGACATCGATGACCGGCACATCCAGACTTACACGATCCGGTAGCCAATTGGCCTGGTCAACCAGAATTTCCCGGCTGTTTAGAACAGCCGCGACCACAGCAACATGGCCAAGCCGAATCCTGCTGCTCGATCGAAAAACGAGAACGGCACCGCGACTGGGTCGAATGCCGCGCGCATAGCGCCCTGCAGCCTCGGCCCACCACAGGAACGCATCACCGACAAGGTCAATGTGCGACACATCCCGGGCGTAGGGAACGCACCAGAGATACTGACCGGCCGGGGCATAACGCCGATCGACGGCCCGCGGCATCTGGATATCTGTCGCGTAGTTTTCAGGGCGCCTGTATACAGCCTTGCGGTCGCCAACAAGGCCATCAGCCCGCTGCCGCGGTCCACGATCCCTGACCGCGACTCTTGCAAGAAGTCGCTGCTCCACTGCACTGGCGATGCGGGCATGGGGAACCCAGCGATGGACCGCGCCTTTTCGCGCGGTTACCCGAGCCGTGACACGATGCAGGGGGTGAGCATCATTGTGTGCCGTCATTTCTGCATGACCGATACGCGCACACAGCAGCATGCCTATCCCAAAAACCGCCCAGGGACGCAGTCGTTTTGCGATCCGGCTCGAAGCCATCCAAATCCCTTCCCAGACGAGTCAGCATGGACATCAGTTGAAGAAGCCTGCCTGACCAATCACTTACGCACAGAAGTCTCCGGGATGGGTGCAACAGCGGACCGGAATCTTCTGCTCATCGGCAAGCCCCCCAAGCTTCTACCGATGCGTCGCTGTTAAGGCGGCGTTGCAATCTAGGCAAGGCATGATTGCGATAAAAATATCACATCCAAAAAGTTTTTGATTCTGGAGAAATTTCGATCGGGCGTTTTATGACTGAGTTCCTAATGCGACGCCCTGCATGGCCGACGATCATCGACAAGCAGTGATCATGATCTCGATCCGCATCCTCGGATCAGACAATTTTGCTTCGACGCATGCACGAGCCGGGGCGCCCCCCTCGGGCAACCACGCGGCCCACACCTTGTTCATCGCCGCCCGATCATCGATCACCGCAAGCCATATTTGCGCCTGCAGCAGCCGCGTTTTGTCGGTACGGTGCACCTCGAGCAGATGATCGATCTGCTCGAGAATATCTGCAGTCTGGGCGGCGACATCGCCGGAAAGATCACGGGCTACCAAGCCCTGTGTAAAGATAAATCCATGATATTCGACCACTTTGGAAAGAATCGAATCGGCGTCCGTGCGGAGAATATGAGTCATAAGTACTTTTCCTTTGATCCCAAAAAGAACAGCAAGCGACCGTCGCAGACTCCGATGTCCAGCCAAACGCCAGCATTCGGGAACCGACTGATACACATTTATGCCGCATGCCACGATCGTCAGCCGACCGAACGACCATGTTGTTCCTTCAACAGGTCGCGAATCTCGGCAAGCAACGCCTCGGTCGCCGTTGGCGCCGCTGGCGCTGGCGCTGGCGCCGGCTTCGCGTGGAGCTTCTGCACCGTCCGCACCAGCCAGAAAATCGCGAAGCCGACGATCACAAAATTCACAAGGGCATTGACGAAGACGCCGTAATTAAGCGTTACGGCACCCGCCTTTTTCGCCGCTTCCAGAGTTGGTTCCACCTTTCCGGTAAGCGTCACGAAATGATTGGAGAAGTCTACGCCACCAGTGATCAACCCGATGATCGGATTGATCAGATCGCCCACCAAAGAATTGACGATCTTGGTAAAGGCGGCGCCAATGACGACGGCAACCGCCAGATCCACGACGTTGCCCCGCATCAGAAAAGAAGTGAAATCCCCCACCCAAGCCGGCTTTCCGGGCATTGCGCGTTTCGCCATCGCTTTCTCCCATCACGTTGTTATGAGGCAAACGATTTCAGGCCGGATCTCACGTTTTCGTCAAGAGAAAGTGTGGACCCTGAACGCAATGGGAGATGCGCCTCGCGTACGGGGCGACGAGGCTCCGCCTGACCGGAGCAGCTATGCGGCGACCCCTGCTGCCGCGGCGACTTCGGCAGCAAAATCGGTTGCTTCCTTTTCAACTCCTTCTCCGAGAGCAAACCGTACAAAGCCTGTCAGTGTCGCCCCTGCATTCGCAAGGATGTTCCGAACCTTGCTTTCTCCATCGTGGACCCAGGTTTGCTCCAGGAGAACCACGTCCTCATAATATTTCTTCACCCGCCCTTCGACCATCTTCGCAATAATCGCGTCCGGCTTGCCGGAGGCGCGGGCTTGCTCAACCAATATGGCTTTCTCGCGCTCAAGCGCCGCCGGATCAACATCGGCGATGTTCAGGGCGTCAGGCCGCGATGCGGCGACATGCATCCCGATTTGCCTCCCCAGAGCATAGATGGCCTCGTCGGCGCGCCCTTCCAATGCGACGATGACACCGATCTTGCCCAACCCCGGCCTGAGGGCGCCGTGCACATAGGACGTGACCGCACCATTGTGCACGCGAAGCGCCGCAACCCGGCGGATCGTCATATTTTCTCCTACGGTTGCGACGAGATGCGTGAGCTCCTCGGCAACCGTTCGCCCAGTCCCCGGAAAGGCAGCCGCTTTCAGCGCATCCAGGTCATCGCCGGTTTGCAACGCAAGTCTGGCAACGGCCTCGACAAAATTCTGGAAGGCCTCATTGCGGGCAACAAAGTCTGTTTCCGCGTTCACTTCGACCATGGCTGCCACATTCGATTCCTGGGCCACGCCAACCAAGCCCTCGGCGGTTACCCGCCCGGACTTCTTAGCCGCCGCTGCGAGACCTTTCTTGCGCAGCCAGTCGATCGCAGCTTCCATCTCGCCGCCCGTCTCCGTAAGCGCCTTCTTGCAATCCATCATGCCTGCGCCAGTTTTCTCGCGCAGATCCTTCACCATTCCTGCGGTGATCTCGGCCATCAGCACATCTCCTTTGAAAAACGGGCGGGTTACACCACAACGGGCGCGCTGTCGGTATCAGCACTATCGGCGGCGCCGGCGTCCGGCAACTCCTCCATAGCACCGATGTCCGCTCCGGTCGCGGCCAGCTCGGCGCTGATGCCGTCGAGCACCGCACCGGCCACCAGATCGCAATAGAGCGTGATCGCACGGATCGCGTCGTCATTCCCCGGAATCGGATAGGTAATGCCTTCAGGATCAGAATTCGAATCCAGCACCGCGACTACCGGAATGCCGAGCTTGTTCGCCTCCTCAACTGCCAGTTTTTCCTTGTTGGTATCGATGATAAACAGAATGTCAGGCAAGCCGCCCATGTCTTTGATACCACCAAGCGCCCGATCAAGTTTGTCGCGTTCACGCGACAGGTTCAGTCGCTCCTTTTTCGTCAGCCCCTGAGCCTCGCCTGTCAGCATCTCTTCAAGTTGGCGCAACTTGCGGATCGAATTGGTGATCGTTTTCCAGTTGGTCAGCATCCCGCCAAGCCAGCGATGATTCACATAGTACTGACCGCAACGTTTGGCAGCGTCGGCAACGTGGTCAGCTGCTGCCCGCTTGGTTCCAACAAACAAAACCCGACCACCTGCGGCGGTCACGTTGCGAATCTCACGCAGCGCCCGTTCCATCAGCGGAACCGTCTGCTGCAGATCGATAATATGAACCTGGTTGCGTACGCCGAACAAGAACGGCGCCATGTGGGGGTTCCAGCGGCGCGTATTGTGACCGAAATGAACACCGGATTCGAGCAACTGCCGCAGCGAAACTTCTGGCATCGCCATGATGCATGATCCTTTCAAAATGGCCCCGGTTATGGGCCGTCCGGTTAAACCTCCACGAAGCAGAGCCAATAGGCACCGGACCCGACATCAGCATGCCGGGGAAGGCGCTTCGTGTGCGAATTATCGGTTTTGGGGCCGATCGAGGCGATATGACGCAGATGCCCAGGCGATGCAAGGTGTGGTAAAGGGTGGCATCCATGCGACAAAGTCTGGCACTCTACATTCACTGGCCGTTTTGCCGGTCCAAATGCCCCTACTGCGACTTCAATTCGCACGTCCGCGAACACATTCCGGAAGCGCGGATCCTCAAAGCGCTCCGGGCAGAACTCGCTTTCGAAGCTGCGCGTCTGGGCCGGCGCGCCCTTGGCTCGATCTTCTTTGGCGGCGGTACCCCCAGTCTGATGGCCCCAGATAGCGTGGCTTCACTGATTCAGGACGCCCGATCGGCCTTTGTTGCCGATGCGGATGTCGAAATCACGCTGGAAGCCAACCCAACCAGCATCGAGATCGAGCGATTCCGGGGGTATCGCGAAGCCGGGGTGAATCGCATCTCAATCGGTGTTCAGAGCCTTGATGATGAGAGCCTGCGGTTCCTTGGCCGCGAACACTCCGCAGACGAGGCCCTGACGGCCATCGAGTTGGCTCGCTCGATCTTTCCCCGGGTCAGTTTCGACCTGATCTATGCAAGGCCCGGCCAAAACCCGCTATCCTGGCAGCGCGAACTGGATCGCGCACTCTCTGTGGGTACTGATCACCTGTCGCTCTATCAGCTCACCATCGAGCCAGGAACCAAGTTCTATACTCGCCACCAACGCGGGGAGCTCCTCCTTCCCGACAATGAGGAAGCGGCAATCCTGTACGACGTGACGAACCAGGTCGCGGCACGCTTCGGTCTGGCGGCGTACGAAATCTCCAACTATGCAAAACCCGGGTACGAATCGCGCCATAATCTCGCCTACTGGCGTTACCAGGATTATGCGGGCGTAGGACCGGGGGCCCATGGACGAATCACGATCGGTGAAACATTGCTTGCGACGCGTCGGCACCGCAGCCCTGAAGAGTGGGCCAAACGAGTTGAGGCGCGTGCTCACGGCAGCGTCGACGAAACACCGATCCCTCCCGATGAGCGTGCCCGTGAAGCCCTGTTGATGGGACTGCGTCTCTGCGACGGGATCCACGCGGGCGCGTTCGCGGCGCGGACAGGTACTCCGCTGTACGCGGCAGTCGATCCAGGCATTGTTAAGGATGCGATTCTGGCAGGATACCTCGCGGCAACGCCTGATCGGCTGGTTGCAACGCATGAGGGCCGAAAACGCCTTGATGCGTTGCTCGCGGCGCTGATCCGTTAGCACCGGCGTCCGCCGACAACCGACGTCGCAGCGCACGGCTTGATCAGACGCTCACGTCGTTCCATGGTATCGGTCACCGTCGCGCACCAGCCAGTAGACGATTCCAAGTGCAAGCAATGCTGCCGACAGGCCGATAATCTGCAGCGCGGGCGCTGTACCGAGATCCAGAATAATCACCTTGCGAACGATCGCGAGCAACCCGATCAAAATCACGATTTTTACACGGACCGCACCTCCATCATCATCCGTGGCAACCAAAATCGACCGCTTGAACTCAAGGGCCATGAGAACAGTGAAGATGGCGCCGAACAAATCCTGGAACACCGCCGGCTGCGTCGGATCGAACGAGGTAAAGAGAACGTCGTGGATAACTTTCACCGCGAGATGCAACACGGCCGCCACGACGATGATCGCGAGCATCAGCGTCAACGCGGCAACCATGATGCGCTCGAATTTTCTATAGAGTATCGATTCCGGACGCTCCATTGAGTCTCCTGGCAAGAAAGTTCAAGAGAGTTGTAGCAGAATGCTATCGCGCGGCGTGAAAAATACACCCGCAACCCGGGGAATGGGTACGGGCTGCGCTTGTCGGAACCCCGTTGGAATGCCATCTGCCTTATCATGAACCAAAGCAATGACCCGATCGGCTGGCATGGAACCACCATCCTATGCGTGCGCGCGGGCGATTCGGTGGTGATGGCGGGCGACGGCCAAGTAAGTCTGGGCAATACTGTTATCAAGAGCAACGCCAGGAAAGTGCGGCGAATTGGCAACGGGGCGGTCGTCGCCGGGTTTGCCGGTGCAACGGCAGATGCGTTCACGCTTCTCGAACGCCTGGAGACGAAGCTCGAACGATTCCCCAACCAGCTGGAACGCGCCTGCGTCGAATTGGCAAAGGATTGGCGGACCGATCGCTACCTGCGTCGCCTCGAGGCCATGATGGCCGTCGCCGATAAACAGCATTCCTTCACGTTAACCGGTAATGGCGATGTGCTGGAGCCCGAAGACGGTATCATTGCCATAGGCTCTGGTGGTAATTACGCGCTTGCGGCAGCGCGTGCGCTGATCACCGTAGACGGACTCGGGGCAGAGGAAATTGCCCGGCGGTCGATGAAAATTGCTGCGGACATCTGCGTGTTCACCAACCATTCCATTATCATAGAAGCACTCTAATGGATGCACCAACCTACACTCCGCGAGAGATCGTCTCTGAACTCGATCGGTTCATCATCGGTCAGAACGACGCCAAACGTGCAGTTGCGATCGCTCTGCGCAATCGCTGGCGGCGCCAGCAGCTACCGGAGGAAATGCGCGAAGAAGTCGTACCAAAGAACATCCTCATGATAGGGCCGACGGGCTGTGGCAAGACCGAAATCGCCCGGCGGCTCGCCAGGCTCGCTCAAGCTCCCTTCCTCAAGGTGGAAGCAACAAAATTCACGGAAGTCGGTTATGTCGGTCGCGATGTTGAAAGCATTGTTCGTGACCTCGTCGAGGTGTCGATCACAATGCTGCGTGACCGGAGTCGTAAGGGTGTGCAGGCACGAGCGGAACTAGCAGCGGAAGAACGGCTCCTGACAGCACTGGTAGGCGAGGGGTCTGGCGCCGAAACCAGGAGCCGGTTCCGCCGGATGCTGCGCGATGGCGAGCTCGAAGACAAGGAAATCGACATCGAACTCAACGAGCAACACGGAATGCCAATCGGTCAGCTTGATATTCCAGGCGTGCCGCCCGGCGGTGTGATCAATCTGGGCGACATGATGAAATCGATGTTTGCCCGCGGTCATGGGCGCAAGCGGATGAGTGTCGCGGCCGCACGCGCAGCCCTGATCCGCGAGGAGGCCGACCGGCTGCTCGATAACGAGGCCCTAACCGAAAATGCACGCCTGCTTGCTGAAAACCACGGCATCGTTTTTATCGACGAAATAGACAAGATCTGCGCCCGTACCGAGGCAGGATTCCGCGGCGGCGACGTTTCGCGCGAGGGGGTGCAGCGTGACCTTCTGCCGCTGATCGAAGGCACCACAGTCTCGACCAAATACGGTCCGGTCAAGACCGATCACATATTGTTCATCGCCTCTGGCGCCTTCCACGTGGCCAAACCCTCGGATCTGCTCCCGGAATTACAGGGACGATTGCCAATCCGTGTCGAGCTTGCGTCACTGTCACGTGAGGATTTCCGACGTATCCTAACCGAACCTGAGCATTCGCTGCTCAAGCAGTATCGTGCCCTTCTGGGCACTGAAGCAGTTGATCTGGAATTTGCCGACGACGCGATCGATGCAATCGCCAAGCTGGCGGCCGACATCAACGAGCGGGTGGAAAACATCGGCGCACGCCGGCTTTCCACAGTCCTTGAGCGCTTGCTTGAGGAAATCAGTTTTGGAGCCACGGATCGTGCTGGACAAACGATCATTGTGGATGCGGCGATGGTCGAGGATCGGGTTGCACCGCTAGCAGCAAAGGGTGACCTCAGCCGCTTCATCTTGTAACTGGACGTGCATACCGTCGTTACACGCTTTGCTCCCAGCCCAACCGGCTTCCTGCACCGCGGCCACGCTGCATCCGCGCTGTTTGCATGGCGCCTGGCACGGGAAGCGGGTGGACAGTTCCTGTTGCGTATCGAGGACATCGATCAGCAGCGATGCCGCGAAGAATTTGTAACGGCCATTGTTGAGGACTTGACGTGGCTCGGCATAGACTGGGATGGAGCCATACGGGTGCAATCGCAGCATCTGCCGGAATACCGCGCACGCATCGAGCAGCTGAAAACGATGGGCTTGCTTTACCCGTGCTTTTGCACTCGCAAGGAAATCGCCGCAGCATTCGGTGCGCCACACCAGGTTGATGCACCCTACCCCGGAACCTGTCGCAGCTTACCGAGAAGCGAGATACAGCGAAAAATGGAAGGTGCAGCCTCTTATGCGTTTCGGCTCGACATGGCAGCGGCGCTTCGCCATGTGCAGGCCTTGCGCTGGTACGAGGACGGACAAGGATGGATCACTGCGGAACCCGCGCGGTTCGGCGACGTTGTGCTCGCACGCAAGGACGTGCCAGCAAGTTATCATCTCTGTGTTACGCATGACGATGCGCTGCAAAACGTTACGCTCGTCACCCGAGGCATCGACCTCAAGCCTCTGACCGATGTTCAGGTGCTTTTGTGCTCATTGTTCCACTGGCCCATTCCGCGTTATCGGCATCATCCCCTGCTTACAGACAAGAACGGGCGACGTTTGGCTAAGCGAGGCGAGGCAGAAGCGTTACGGACAATTCGCGCTGGCGGTACCGAAGCATCGATGCTCCGCGACGCCCTCTTGCCCGACTACTCAACCGCGATCACTCTATGTCCATGAAACATCTCCTGGTTCTTCTCGCAGCTTGTACGATGCTGTTCCCGACCCTGACCGCCCTGTCCCCCGCCGCATGGGCCATTCCGGTGCCGCCGGCGATCTCGCAGATCGCCAACAATGCAATCCCTGCCGTCGTCGATATCTCGAGTATTGACCCCTTGAAGCGGGGCGATCATGGATTGGGCGCCAACGTGGAGGCTGGCTCGGCGCAGGCAGACTCCACCAGAGAGAGTACCGGGACTCTTATCGTACCACCGAAAGCTAACCAGGCATTGGGTACCGGTTTCTTCATCAGCCCAAACGGCTATATCGTAACGAATCATCACGTCATAGCCGGAGCGAGCCAGATAACCGTAACCATGCAGAACGGCTCCGTCTACGATGCCAAAAGAGTTGGCGTGGACAAGATAGCCGATCTGGCAGTACTCAAGGTTGAGGCCCCCGGCCCATTCCCCTATCTTCAGTTCGGCTCAAGCAGCAAGCTGGAACTTGGTGACTGGGTAGTGGCCATTGGTAACCCGTTTGGGCTCGGGACATCGATTTCCGCAGGAATCGTTAGTGCCCTCCATCGTAACATCGGCTCTGGCAAGTACGACGACTTCATCCAGACCGATGCTGCTATCAATCGCGGCAATTCGGGTGGACCGCTGCTCAACGCGCTCGGTCACGTCATCGGCGTCGATTCAGCTATTTACTCGCCCTCGGGTGGGTCGGTTGGTGTTGGTTTTGCAATTCCATCGAGCATGGTTCAGCCTGTGGCAGCACAATTGATAGCGCATGGCCAAATGGATCGCGGCTGGATTGGTCTGCGGATCGAGGATGTATCGGATGCCATGAAGAAAGCCTGGCATCTGCAGTCGACCGACGGGGTGGTTGTCGCAGAAGCGGTCGCCAACGGGCCGGCGGCAGGTATTCTAAAGCCTGGAGACCTGATCACCGCGATCGACGGAAGATCGTTAACCGACGCCCATAGTTTTTCAGTGTCCATTGGCGAGCGTGCGGTTGGGCAGAAAGTGCATCTTACTTTTTTTCGCCGCGGTATCGTCCACCGGGCAAGCATTCTCGTCTCCGCCCCAAAATCGCTGCCGGTCGGAAAATTGCCTCATAGCAAGAAAAGCCAGCCGAAGCCGGACCATCTTCCAGCACTCGGCATCAGCGTGATCGCCAGCCCCGGAGCAGATGGAGTACTGGTCGTTGCGATCACAGCGGACGGCCCGGCCAAGCGCGCTGGCTTGGCGGCAAACAGCGTTATCCAAGCCGTTGGCCCGGTGTTCGTGACAACGCCGGGCCAGCTCGAAAAGCAGCTCGCTGGCAGGAAGCAGGCGTCGTTACTGGTCAACGGCCCCGACGGCCCAGCCTGGATTGTGGTCGACCTCACCCACACGACACTACAACCGGCACAAAGAGCGGGGTCGTGACCAGCAGCGATCGCACTACCCTCCAAACGGCCGTCGTCATCGGTCTTCTCGCATGCCGCCTCGAACACCCCGTTCCTGCCCAGAATTCCTATGACCGGGCTATGGTTGGATCCCCGCACAAGAATGAGCGGGCGTGCAGGCGGCAAAGCGCCTCTTCGCGCCGCAGCCAAGCTTCTATAGATTATGATCATGCAGGTTTCCGGCGCTGACAGCGCGACCCCCGCCATGGCTCAGTGGTTCAAGGCAAAGTCGGACTATTCCGACGCGCTTGTTTTTTTTCGAATGGGTGACTTTTACGAGCTGTTTTTTGACGACGCCGAGGCGGCTTCAACCGCGCTGGATATCGCTTTAACCAGCCGCGGCACTCACCGGGGGCAACCGATTCCGATGTGCGGCGTTCCGGTTAGCCAGAGAGATGCGGCTCTGGCCAGACTAGTAAGGCGCGGCTTTCGGGTTGCCATCGCCGAGCAGCTGGAAGCCCCTGAAACAGCACGGGCGCGAGGCGGCAAAGCGCCTATCGACCGAGCGGTGGTTCGGCTGATCACACCGGGCACAATCACGGAAGAGGCGTTATTGGAGCCGGGGAGCACCAGACTGCTTCTCGCATTGGCAGCGCAGGACAACAGGATTGGCGCAGCCTGGCTCGATGCTTCAACCGGATTGTTCGAAACTGCATCGATTTTGGCACGAGACCTACCGAGCTTGCTGGGGAGACTTGACCCGGCAGAGATCCTTTCGCCGGATCAAATTGATCTTACTGGTCTTGCAGACCGGCGGAGCGCCACGGAACTCCCGCCGACCGCAACCACGGCGCGGCACATTCTCGCCCGAAGTTTCGGGGTCTCTTCCATCGAAGCTTTTGGCGCCTTCACCGACGAAGAAGCCATTGCTGCAGCGCATGCGGTGAGACATATTGAGCGCTGTCACGGGATTGCCCAGGTACGATTGGCACGGCCCAAGCGCCCACTCGAGTCCGGACTTCTAACGATGGACGCCGCGACGCGAGCCAGCCTGGATCTGGTGCATGATCGGAACGGTCAGGAGACTGGTAGTCTTCTTCGGACTGTAAAGCATACCGTAAGCGCTGCGGGCGCGCGGCTCTTGGCTCACTGGATTGTAAATCCTCTTGATGATCAAGCCACTCTAATTTCACGGCAGACAGCGTGGCGGATTCTTTCGGATCACCCGATGCTTCTGGACGAACTACGCGCCGTGTTGCGGGGCGCAGCAGACCTCGCCCGCTCGCTCGTCCGATTAGGTTTGGCCGAAGAGGATCCGGTTGCACGCGTACGTCCCGTATCTCCGCGCGATCTCGGGTTAGTACGCGACGCGCTCGAAGTCGCTGAACGAGCCGCTGAGATGCTGAAGCAGCTAGGTTCCGCGTCGCTCCCGGCGATCTTGACCATGCCTGCGATCCCTACGGAACTTCATGCAGTACTGCGGGCAGCGCTGGTCGACACACCACCTGCCCGATCAGGCGATGCGGAGTCAATCCGTCCCGGATTTGATGCGGAACTCGACTCCGAACGCCAACTGCGCGATGAGTCGCGTCGCGTAGTCGCAGGAATGCAGAGTGCCTTTGCACGACAGTTCGGCGTACCGAACCTCAAAATCCGGTACCACGCACAGCTCGGTTATGTAATTGAGGTACCTTCCAGCGCAATCGATACCTTGCGCGAATTTCCCGAACTTTTGCTCCGTCAGGGTCTCGCCTCGGCCGCCCGATTTTCGCATCCGGAGCTGGTGGCGCTGGATCAGCGGATCGCCGAGGCGCACGGCCGAGCGGCCGCACGGGAGAGTTGGATCCTGGCGATGTTGCGCCACCGGGTGGTAGCCGACGCCGAAAGGCTTGGCGCTGTCGCGGAAACCCTCGCCGGCCTTGACGTCGCACAATCAGCAGCCAGCCTGGTTACAGGTTTGCGCTGGTGCGTCCCACAGCTGACCGGCGACGCGGCTTTTGAAATCCTGGGTGGCAGGCACCCCGTTGTGGAAGCTGCCCTGCCTCCCGGCCAAAGCTTCATCGCGAACGATGCCGATCTTTCACCCGATCACCGGCTGATGCTTCTCACCGGCCCTAACATGGCAGGGAAATCAACGTTTCTGCGGCAAAACGCACTGATAGTCGTCTTGGCACAGGCGGGGCTTCCCGTACCAGCCGACTCCGCGAGGATTGGGCTTGTGGATCGGTTGTTCTCGCGGGTAGGGGCTGCCGATGATCTCGCGGCTGGACGATCAACCTTCATGGTCGAGATGATCGAAACCGCATCGATCTTAAACCAGGCCGGGCCACGTAGTTTCGTGATTATTGACGAGATTGGTCGTGGCACTGGAACGCGTGATGGGCTGGCGATCGCCCAGGCGGTGCTCGAGGCTTTACACGGAACAAGTCGCTGCCGCGCCATTTTTGCAACGCATTTTCATGATCTGACGGTTTTGGCAGAGGCGCTTCCAAGGCTATCTTTGCGAACGATGCGCGTGAAGGAATGGCGGGGTGAAATCGTGTTTCTGCATGAGGTGATCGATGGAGCGGCCGCCCGAAGCTGGGGCGTGCATGTTGCCAAGCTTGCCGGTGTCCCGGCCTCGGTCGTTCGGCGCGCAGAATTCTTACTGCGCGCAGCAGAACGCTCCGACAGGACTGCACAGCCATTGCCCTTATTCGACGCAACGGCCGGCTCAAGCGCTGGGCCTGATGACGGCTCTCGCGTCATAGAAGCACTCGCGGCAATGGATCCCGACCAGATGACACCCCGCGACGCGTTATCTGCAATCTATGCTTTGCGACGAAAGTTTCTTGGCGTTGAACCTGCGAACGCGGTAGATGACGAATAAGATGCAACAAGTCTCCGATCCGCTGACCGAACCGCACCCAGCGCGGGCGGTTCAGCTTGCGCCATCATCCGCAACGCAGGACTCGCTGGAACGACCCGGCATTGCGTCAACTTTGGCTGAATTTCTTCGGGAGAATCCGAACCCGGTACGTGACATTGCTATCGAGGTATTTCGTCGGCAGCTGGCTCGCTTGCAAACCCACGTGCGGGAACGCTTCGAGGCCGGCCATCTCGGTGGGTTAGCGGCAGCGCGATTGCTCGCCGGGCTGATGGATGAGTTCCTGTCAGCCTTGTTCGATTATGCAACGGCGCGACCAAGCGTGGTAAGTACGGACCGCCTTTCGATGGCAGCGACGGGCGGGTACGGTCGTGCAACCCTTGCGCCATTTTCCGATATCGATCTGCTCTTCCTGACCGATCATGAACCGTCTGTCGCGGTGCTCAGCACAGTTGAGTTCATGTTATATTTTCTCTGGGATCTTGGTCTGAAAGTCGGTCACGCAACGCGGTCGACCAAGGATTGTCTTGCCGAAGCTGCCGGCGATGTAACCGTTCGGACATCGATGCTCGACGCGCGTTGCCTTGCCGGAGACCGGGCATTGTTCGCACATTTCCAGTTGGTGTTCCGAGCCGATTGCGCGGCCGAAAGTCCAGCTGCGTATATTGCGGCCAAACAGGACGAGCGCGCGACACGTCACCGGCGTTTCGGTGACACGCCGTTCATGGTCGAACCGAATATCAAGGAAGGCAAGGGCGGCCTGCGTGATCTGCAGACGCTATATTGGCTTTCGCGCTACGTATTCGGAACGTTCGCGATGACCGAACTCGTGGGAACGTCAGCCCCGGGCGGCGGAATTTTGACGGAAAGCGAGGCGCGCGCCTGCAAACGCGCATGGGACTATCTCTGGACGGTCCGGTTTCATCTGCACTACGTCGCCGGGCGGGCCGAGGAACGACTGACGTTCGATCTGCAGCCGGTGGTCGGCGCGCGGATGGGATACACACGGCACGGGCGACAGGATGGCGTCGAACGGTTCATGCGCCATTATTTCCTGGTCGCCCGGGAGGTGGCGCGCGTCACAGCGGTTCTGGAACCAGCGCTTGTCCGGGTTGCACTCGGCCCGCCGGCAGTCGCCCCGACGACCGATTCGGCGCTCGCCGATGCGGGGTTCGTTCTGGCCGATGGCCGCATCCTTTTTGCGCCCGGACGGGAGCCGAGTTCCGAACCACTGCAGCTGTTTCGGATCCTGATTGCATGCAGGGATCGCGGTCTCACCCTTCATCCGCTGGCGCTCCGCGCAATGATCCGTGGCGCACGACGAACCGCTGAATTGCGGAGCAACCCTGCCGCAGCGACGATGTTCATGGACCTGTTGTGCGGCAGCGACACGCCAACCACGGATGGCGCACGGTGGTTGACGATTTTGAACGAAACCGGTGCCCTCGGGCGGTTTTTGCCTGAATGGCGACGGATTGTGGGCCAGATGCAATTTGATAGCTACCACGTATTTACGGTCGATGTGCATACGATCCACGCAATCGGCGTACTGAACGCGATCGAGCGCGGTGAACTTGCCGAGGTGGCGCCCGTGGCGAGCGGGCTGGCACGGCACGTGCAATCCAGGCGGGCCCTTTATGTCGCGATGCTCCTGCACGACATCGCCAAGGGGCGAGGTGGTGACCACTCGGAACTGGGCGCCGAGATCGCCCTGGCCTTGGGCCCTGCGCTGGGTCTTGTGCCAGAGGAAACCGAAATGGTTTCCTGGTTGGTGCTACACCACTTGTTGCTGAGCCAAACCGGGTTTTCCCGAGACATTGATGACCCGAAAACGATCCTCGATGTGGCCGATGTGGTTCAGTCTCCCGAGCGGCTGCGACTCCTGCTGGTTTTGACCGTCGCAGATATACGTTCGGTCTCACCGAAGGTTTGGAACGGTTGGAAGGCCACGTTGCTACGGGAAATCTATGCCCGTGTGAGCGAAGTCCTGGAGGGAGGACTGGCAACCTCGGAACGCGACGCCCGGATCGCCAGGGTCAAGGAAATGGTTGCCGAACTGCTTGGCGATTGGCCAGAGGAGGAACGTTCACATTTTCTCGATCTATTTTATCCAGGATACTGGCTCGGCTTCGATCCCGACAGTATCGCCAGGCATGCACGTTTGATTCGCCGAGCCCGTCACGAGCAGATGCAATTGCTGGTAGACGCACAACCATTGCCGGCTCAGGCCGTTACCGAAGTGACCGTCTATACTGCCGATCATTCAGGTCTATTCAGCCGGATTGCAGGTGCCTTGGCGCTGGCCGGCGCCTCCATCGTTGACGCACGGATTCACACGCTGACCAATGGAATGGCGCTGGATACATTCTGGATTCAAGATGCCTCTGGCGGTCCCTTTGACTCGCCGCACCGGGTTACGAGGCTGGCCACCCTCATCGAACAGGCATTGACCGGGCGGTTGCGGCTTGCCGCGGAAATTCGAAAACAGGCGCGAGGGATCGCCGCTGCACGGACCCGCGCAATTCATGTGCCCCCCCGAGTGGTCATCGATAACGTCGCGTCAAACCGGCATACCGTGATCGAGGTTAATGGACGCGACCGGCCAGGTCTTCTCCACGATGTGACCGCGGCAATCACCAAACAGGGACTCCAGATCGCATCTGCCCACATCACGACCTATGGCGTCCGTGCAGTAGACGTTTTCTACGTCAAGGATGTGTTCGGATTAAAAGTCGAAAACGAACGCAAGCTCGCGCAACTGCGTGCCGCGCTAATTGAAGCACTGGCCGAACCGCCAACGAACTCCGCTGAGATTCCGGCGGCAAAAGCCGAACAGCTCCGTTAGCAATTTACGACATCCCTGGCAGATCGCGTCCTGGATATCCTTCGCACCTGCATGGAAAGAATTCAATTTCGAGACACTGCCCATCAGGCATGTCGCCACGGCCCCACGTAGAGTACACTGCCGCGTGACTATCGCCGCCGAATTTTGAAAGAAGGAAAGTGGAGTTCTTCAAAAATGTCGGCCAGGCGAAACCAGAAGAGGATCTTCTAACCGCGCTCGCTCAGTATCTTGTAATGCTTGTCGGCTATTACCCGCCGGCCAACGCCGATTCCGCTTCATCCGTGCGGGGCTTCCCTTGAGGCCGTACAAATGATGCAACAACCAGCCAGACGAGCCCAAGGGCCGCGCAGGTTAGAAACACGGCAGCACTGCCGCCTGCGTTAGCGGCAACACCACCGACCGCTCCACCAGCGAACAATCCTAGGGACTGGGCCGTATTATAGACGCCCAGCGCACGCCCCTTGCGTGATGGCGGAGCTGTCCGCGACACGAGCGACGGTAACAGCGCTTCCAGTAAATTGAAACCGACGAAGAACGCAAACAGCGCTGCCACCAGAGCAACTGCGTTGTGATACCCCGCCGCAAAGCCGAGCATAGAAAGACCCATCAGCGCGACCGCGCCGATCAGACCATGTCGCATGTAGCCGCGGGTCTCCGCCCAGATAATTCCCGGAATTGCGACCATAAATGAGAACACGGCCACCGGAAGATAAACGACCCAGTTGCCCTCGACCGGAATACCGAGGTCATCCACAAGCGCGAGCGGCAAAACCAGGAACAGTGCAACCTGCATGAAATTAAGCGCGAAAATCGAAAAGTCCAGCCTGAGGAGTGCAGGAGTAAACACACTGCTGCTCTCGTCATCTGGCTGGACAGAATCGAACGCGCCCATGTTCACATCGGGAACAACAAACTTCACAACGAGGACTGCGCCTACCGCGAGAACGCCGGTGAGCAGGAACATTCCTGGAACCGATATCGAATGATAGAGCAACGGCCCAAGAACGAGTGCAATGATGAAGCTTGCGCCGATGGTCATCCCAACAAGCGCCATCGCCCTTGTACGGTTTTCCGGTCTGGTGGCATCCGCGATCATTGCCGAAATGGCAGCCGAAATCGCGCCCGCGCCCTGCACGGCTCTGCCAAGGATGATCATTGGCAGCGTGTGTGAAAAGCCCGCCACGAAGGAACCAAGCGCAAAGATCACCAGCCCAAGAATCATGACCGGCTTACGCCCGTAACGGTCACTCGCGATGCCAAAAGGAATTTGCAAGCAGGCCTGCGTTAGGCCGTAAATGCCGAGCGCTAGACCGACGAGGAAACGGTCATGCCCATCCGGCAGAGATCTCGCGTAGACCGAGAAAACCGGCAGAATCAGAAACAGGCCGAGCATTCGTAACCCATAAATCGACGCAAGGCTGCGGCTTGCACGCCGTTCGAGCTTGCTCATCGGGTTGGCCCGACGCCTAGTCGCGGTTTTCGGCATTTTTGTATAAGACATCAAGACAATCCTATTTTGCACCAGCAACAAATCAAATCGCGTCGCACTGCGCCGCCAAGCCACCCAAGATAAAAGGCGAGACTCTCACGGCCAAGGCCTCACCGTCACGAAATGTAGTTGCCATGGTCGGAGCCGCGAGTAACAATCCTGTGTGCTTGCCTGCGGCAACCATTTAGTCGGGTTCCGCACCGGTGGTATCGTCGTCCGTCGTCGGTTCCGGTTCGCGTTCAACGACACGCAAAAACTGGTGTGCCATGGCGTGATAGACGGGTTCCTTGCAAACCAGCCGGGACGCCATTGTGCCGAGAATGGCGGCAATCCCGACCGGGACGGTCATTGCCGGATTGCTGGTCATCTCGATCACAATTGCCGTCGCTGTCAGCGGTGACTGGACCACGCCGGAGAAATAGCCGGCCATTCCCACCATCGCGAATGCGGCCACCGGCACGCCTGGCACGAGATGACTGAACATCGTGCCAAGTCCCACTCCCACGGCCAGCGAAGGAGCGAATATACCGCCCGGAATCCCCGAAAGATAGGAGATCAGTGTCGCCAGAAACTTCAGCGGCGCGAAGCCGAAGGGCAAAACCACACCCTCCGTCAAGGCCTCCTGCGCCTCACGATGGCTCGCATCGAAGATCTGGCCATGCGAAATCAGACCCAACGCGGCCAGGAGCAGGCCACAGAGCAGAGCGAAACCAATCGGGTGATGCTTGGCCAACCAGTTGATCGGGCCCGGCATGAACCGTTTCGGTGTTACCAGCACTTGCGCGAAGATACCACCGGCAACCCCGCCAATGACTGCGCACACAGGGACCAGCAGCCAGACAAGCCCAAGTCGCAGGGTAGCATGGGAAAAACCGAAATAGGGCTGATATCCGAGGAGGAGCAACAGCGTAATTCCGCTGCCAAAAGCAGCGAGGATGATCGAGCGCGCCTCTCGGCTGGAAAAACTTCCAGCCATCTCCTCGATCGCAAACAAGACGCCGGCAACCGGAGCGTTGAATGCGCAAGTAATTCCTGCCGCTCCTCCCGCAAGAATCAGCAGGCGCTGCAGTAAAAGGCTGCGCTCAAGCCCCAATCTCCCGCATACGTTCATCACAGCGCAGCTGATCTGCACCGTTGGTCCTTCCTTACCAATCGAGGCGCCCACCGCAAAGCCGGCCAAAGTCAGGAGAAACTTGCCGACTGCAATGCGCAGGGACAGGACGGTATCAACGTCCGCCTGATCTCGCATGGTCATCCCCGCCATGGCCTGCGGAATGCCGGAGCCCTGCGCGCCGGGAAACACCGTGCGCGTCAAAAACACGATCCCAGCCAGCCCGATCGGGCAAAGTAGCAGCGTGAGCCACAGTCGATGCGCCGTGACGTGAGCGAAGAGCGCACTGGCGCGTGTTATCCCGATTCCGAACGCGATCGATATCACGCCTGTTATGATTGCGGCCGCAATAAAAATGATATTTCGCTTCGCTGCTTCCACCGCGACCCGTCTCCCCGGATGCCAACCTGCCCAGAAACCACGCTCGAGAAGGTGCCATGCTCCAAAAAGCATTGACTTCCGGGGGGATCAAGACCTGGAACCCATAAAGAGTTGCGGAGCAATCCCGCGCGCGGGCCGCCGAACGCCCGAAACGTCATTCCAGCCCCGAAAACGCTCCTAAATCTGGCCTCGTCTTGTCGGCTCCGCGTTGCGCATGCCGCCCACCGTCGGGTCGTGCAACGTGGCATATGTGCAGGCCGGGCCCGCTTAGTCGAATGGTTCCACGGACACGGCGATCCGGCTCATGCCACACCGCACATCGTCATGGAAGTCAACAACGGCCAGGAAGAATCGGGCAACCCATTCGAAGGACTGGTGGCTCGCGCCGGGTCTAATTTGGGGAAACGGAAATGCGCCCCAAAATCACGATCAAGGCCCGAGAAGGTCCTTCTTGCGCTGGAGATATTCTTCACGCTCCAGCTCACCACGCGCGTAACGTTCATCAAGGATTTCAAGACCGCGCGAGGTTCGCTCGGTTTGGGGCGGCACACCTTGTGCCGAAGAATAGCACTGGTGTCCGCGCCCCATCGAGCGAATCGCCCAAGCCCCGGCCACGATTACCAAAAGCAGGAAGGCAAAGCCGAAAAATCCCCCGAACAGCATCATTGGCCCCCATGCATGCCACCCGCCGCCGTAGCCATAACCCGGTCCGTAACCCCACATCATGCTGTTATCCTCGTTTGGCCTGAATGTTCATTGTCGCGCGGCCCGACGGCCCTCTGCTCAAAGCTATCACCGGAATAGGGGCCACAAGATCAGTTCAGAAGCATGCGGACAAGAGTCTTGTGCTTCCACGGCTACGCACCCTTTCTCGATCACGCGGATTATGCGGTGTCATCGACGGCTGATCATTGATCTGAGTCAAGCCGTGGTTCACTGCACGGCCCGTCCTTGCCCACCCAGACAGACCCACAAACCTGGGGCAGCCTGCTTCGATAAATGCTGTCTGGTCCGTACCGCTGGCCCGTATGGCATAGTGGGCCGCATCATTGACGCCGACACCCTGCCGCGATGTACCATCCGAATGATCTCCGGGAAAATGCTTGGCGTGATCAACGTAGATCATGAGCGAGGAGAAAAGCCCGACCACGTACGAACATGCGGCAACGGCCAAAAACGCGCGCAGGCGGTTTGGCCTGCCGCCCCGGTACATTCTCTAACACACGGATGTTGCCTGCGGACTCTGCACGACTCGAACGCATAATTATTTCTATAGTGATTCACAATAATATTGGAGCGTTGTAGTATTGGCCACGACTGGAGGCTGATCATGAGTTATAGCGTTGATTTGCGTGAGCGTGTTGTTGGTTACGTCCGTGGTGGCGGCAGCCCCACG
>JAJZBH010000008.1 GCA_021799015.1 Pseudomonadota bacterium | reverse complement strand
ATTGCTTGCAAAGGATTGCACGACGTCTCTGGCGACGATGGCGAAACAGGTCGGACTGTCAGCTACTCCCTGCTGGAAGCGGATCAAACGGATGGAAGAGGGCGGTGTGATCACGGGGCGGGTCGCCGCGCTTTCCCCCGAAGCTCTGGGCTACCCGGTTTCAGTTTTTGTGTCAGTCGAGACGTCGGATCATTCGGCGCCGTGGCTCGCCAGGTTTGCCGAGACGGTTGCAGCCATGCCGGAAATTGTTGGCGCATGGCGGATGAGTGGGGATATTGATTATTTGCTTCACGTCATGGTTCCCGACATTCCATCCTATGACGCGTTTTACCGTCGCCTGATTGCCGCGATCCCGCTCAGGAATGTGTCCTCCCGTTTCGCCATGGAACGTCTCAAGGTGGCGCCGCCGCCGATTTGATCTTCGTAACGCGAAAACGCCAGTTGACAACGCGTCTGCCTTGTCCAATGCCAGTGGCATGGATGGTGAGACGATTACGGTCGCTGATTTCAACCGCGTCGATATCCGTGTCGGCACCATCAGCGACGCGCAACCCTTCCCCGAGGCGCGCAAGCCGGCGATCAAGCTTTGGATCGACTTCGGCGCCGGAATAGGGGTGAAACAATCATCAGCCCAACTGACGGTCCATTACCCGCCCGACCGGCTGATTGGTCGGCAGGTTTGTGCAGTTCTCAATTTTCCACCGCGTCAGATTGGGTCGTTTGTTTCCGAGGTGCTGACGCTGGGGCTACCGGATGACGAAGGAGCGGTAGTTCTGATTCGGCCGGATTTTGTCGTTCCGAATGGTGGCAAACTGTTCTGATGGCCCCGGAGTATCTCACTGTTTCGTGGGATCAGCTGCACCGGGATGCGAGGGCGCTCGCCCAGCGCCTGGGTAAGCTGGGTCCCTTCTCCGGTATTGTGGCGGTCTCGCGCGGCGGGCTGATTCCGGCTGGTATCGTTGCCCGTAGTCTTGGTTGCCGAGTGATCGAAACAGTGTGTGTCGTCACCTATGAAGGGGAGACGCGTGGCGAGCCCAAAATTACCAAGTTTCCGTCTGCTGCGGGCGATGGGACCGGCTTTGTCATCATCGATGACCTTGTTGATACGGGCGCTACCGCGCGGCAGGTTCGCGCCTTGTTGCCACGTGCGCGTCTGGCCACGGTCTACGCCAAACCTGCCGGTAAACAGCTGGTGGATATCTTTGTTGCCGAGGTCTCTCAGGATACGTGGATCCTGTTTCCATGGGACAGCGAACCCGATTGTGTTGTTCCGCGCCCCCGATCAGGCCATTCCTGTTAATGGATGGGCCGACTCCCCAGCCTGGCACGAGTCCGCCTGGGTGGGCGGAGTCTTGAGGGAAATACAAACGGGGCGGGTAGAGCCGAATCGGTGAAAGCGTTGATTCGTCGCCTTTGCCCGTGTGGCAATCAGGAATGATCATCAGTCGCTCCAGTACCGCTCGGTATTGCGTTGCGACTCGTCTCTGCCAAACGCATTTTCGATTCCGGCGACTGGATCATTTTATTGGATAGCATCCAAAAAAAGAGCCTGGACCCGAACATTTAATATTTTTTACTTCAAATTTTCTTGATTCGCGCTCTGGTTGTGGATTGCCGAATCGAAACATGTTTTGTTATCAATGGATAGTCATGTGACAGGATCGCGAGCACGATGGGTACAACCACCCAAATTACCAGTGAAGTGGCATCGGACATTGCAGAGCGAGTGTTGGAACGCCGGCGGTCGCCCCGGACGCGTGTTCTCGGTACTGTCAAACTCGTTTTCGGGTTCAATAAAACCGTTCTTGACTGCGTGACGGTTGACCAATCGCGGGAGGGAATTCGCGTTCGTACAGAGTCACCTCATGTGCTCCCCGATGATCTTTGGGTCCAATTCCCGTTCGGCCGGCCGATTCGTGCCAAGCTGCGCTGGGTGTCGTGTTTGGAGGCGGGGCTGGAACTGTTCCCGGAGGAAGCGGTTATTATTCGAGGGCCTGGCTCCGTCACCCGAGATTGATCGCAATGCGTGGGGTCTCGCGGGAAGGATACGCTTCAGTTCCTGGTACGTCATCGCCTGTCCTCGTTCGCCTCATCTGAGATCACCGCTATGCGCAACGAAGGCCTGATCTTGCCTTTGCCGGGGCTAGTGGCTAAGCGGTGTCGCGTAGCGACCGGTCGGCATCGGTCGCAGGACAGGAGCACGCGATGAAACCTGATATCCATCCCGACTATCATGAAATTAACATCGTCATGACCGATGGGACCGAGTTCAAGACGCGGTCATGTTACGGCAAGCCGGGCGACACGCTGCGCCTTGACATCGATCCAAAATCACACCCTGCCTGGACCGGGCAGCAGCGTATCATCGATACCGGAGGACAGGTCGCGAAATTCAACAAGCGTTTTGCAACGATCGGCTCGCGTAAGAAGTAACCTGCCGCCGCTGCAGCGGCGGCGGCTTGGGCCTTGAATATTCGCTCCTGAACAACTTTATATTGGACTGAGGGATGCCAATCGGGTCCCTCGTTAATCTAGGGCCGCTCCGTACAGAGGGCCTCAGGACGGCCGGCCCATGCACAAACCTTGCTTAACCGAGGAGGTTACCATGAATCTTGATTTTGCACCGCTTTTCCGGACCGCGATCGGGTTCGACAGGCTCGCTCAACTGCTTGATACGGTGCCCGATGCCAGTGCTACTTCCTATCCGCCCTATAACATCGAGAAGCTTGGCGGCGAGGACTATCGCCTCACCATGGCAGTTGCGGGCTTCCGCCCCGAGGATATTGAGGTGACGGTAAAGGAAAACACGCTGTTCGTGATCGGCAAGGTCGCGTCGGAAGCGCCAAAAGGCGAGTTCATGCACCGCGGCATCGCATCGCGGGCGTTCGAGCGCCGCTTTGTCCTCGCTGACCACATGGTCGTAGACGGGGCATCCCTCGAGAATGGTCTGTTGCACGTGGCGCTAAAGCGCGTGATCCCCGAGGCGCTGAAGCCGCGGCGGATCGCCATCACGACGAGCAACGCGCGCTCGATTCCGACGACGGTCGACCACCACGACTCGGCAAAAGCAGCGTAATCGTTTCCCGCTGACGATGAGGCGTGGCATCGCTTAAACGCTGCCACGCCTTTTTGTCGCAATTCTGGTCGGCGCCGGCCATCATGCGCGGGAGAGTGCCGGGAGCGCCACATTCCGCCTTTTCTTGGTGACGCGTGTTTGCAAGACCCTGACTGAACAATGGACCTTCGCGGCCTGTAGCCAGACCATCCACGCCCGAAAACACGAAAGCTGGGAAATAGGGCCGGTTGGACAGGCAGCCCCCGAGCCTGCCATTTCCCATGTCGACATGACGACGGTAGCGCCGCGCGCAGACACAAGCGGTCGTCGACTTTTCGGCGTCTGCGTCGCCCCAGCCGCGTTTTCGGTTCGTTCGTGAGGCCCGCCGCGCCGGAATTCCGGTTGCATCTACCGAAGGCGAAGCATATCGCTTGTGGCGGAATGAAGGTGTGAAAGCCGCGAGAGGGTTTTCAAGTGTTATTGCGCAATTGCCGCGGTCCGGAATTCCCGGATAGCGAGACCTCGACAGGGAAGCATGATGAGCAAGGGCGTCATTTTCGATCATATCGATGAGCCGCTGAGCGCACGGGAAACATCTTTTGCGGCTGTCCCGTTCTTGAAAATGAGCCTGAACCGCGCGCTCAGGGCGCCCGTGTTTATCGGCCGCGGCCCGGACTCTGCCTGTCGGACCGCGTGCGCCGCAGCCTGGGCCTCCCAAAAATGCTGATTTCCGGGCGCGCACGGCTTGCGGGCATCATTGGCTGGCCGGTTTCGCATTCGCGTTCGCCTCGCCTGCATGGAGCGTGGCTCAAGCGCTACGGCATTGACGGCGCGTACGTGCCGCTCCCGATTTCTCCGGAAGATTTCTCCGGCTGTGTGCGCGCTCTTGTACGCATGGGATTCGCCGGCTGCAACGTGACGATTCCGCACAAGGAAGCGGCAGTCGCCGTGTGCGATGTGGTCGAGTCGACAGCACGGCGCGCAGGTGCTGTGAACACGCTGGTGTTTCGCGACGGGCGAATTATCGGTTCGAATACCGATGGTGGAGGCTTCATCGCGAATCTGCGCGCCCACGATGCCTTTCCGGTCAGATCAGCGTTAGTCCTCGGCGCTGGTGGAGCGGCCCGTGCCATCGGAGCTTCTCTATTGGACGCCGGGACTGAAACGGGATTTTGTAATCGCAACTATGATCGGGCGGCAGCGCTCGCTACAGAACTGGGGGGGCGTGCATACGAGTGGAAGGATCGGCATGTATTGTTGGCCGATCACGACCTCGTTGTGAATACGACGTCACTCGGCATGGAGGGCTATCCGTCCCTTGATCTCGATCTCCAACATGCAGGCTCCCAGCTCGTCGTTGCGGATATCGTATATGTTCCACTGGAAACCAAACTGCTTGCCGACGCGCGCGCACGTGGCCTTACCGTTGTCGGCGGCCTGGGCATGCTCCTGCATCAGGCGGTTCCGGGATTTCATGCCTGGTTTGGCGTTATGCCCGAGGTGGATGAGCAGCTTAAGCGCATTGTTGCGGGCGACGTGATCGGATGAAGATCGTCGGTATCACTGGCGGCATCGGGATGGGCAAGTCCACCGTTGCCAGAATGTTTGCTCGTTATAACATTCCGGTATTCGATGCGGACGCGGTGGTGCGAGAGATGCAAGCAAGGAACGGAGCGGCGATTCCGGCTATCGCCGCCGCATTCCCCGATGTGGTTCACAACGGTGTGCTGGATCGCACCGCGCTCCGGGCGAGGATTCTGGGTGATCCGGACGCGAGGAGGCTATTGGAGGCAATCATGCACCGAATGGTGCGGCATGCCGAGAAAAGGTTTTTGATGCTGGCGCGGCGTCACGGTGCAAGGGCTGCGGTTCTTGACATTCCGTTACTTTTTGAATCCAGGCGGAAAGACAAGAGCAGAGAGCGCGTCGGTCTTTCTGTTGCGGTGTCGGCGCCACTTGCGGAACAGATTGCGCGGGTGCGGAGGCGAGGATTTGCACCGTCGGAGATTGCCAAAATAATTGCAGTACAGATGCCGGACCATGAGAAGCGGCGGCTGGCTGATGTCGTGATACGGACCGGTTTGTCGCGCGCCGAGACCCGGCGGGCGGTTAGCAGACTGGTCAGGAAGTATCTTTAGAAATCGCCTGGCTGGCGACTGCCGTCTGGTCACCACCACAACTGACGTACGGTGTTATCGACGCGATCCAGCTCCCGAAACCAGGTGCACCGAGCGACATGAGTGCTTCGACCGGCGTGCGTTGAAGCATACCGCGAGGAACCCTCGATGACGTGCGCAGACATTGCCGGGACCCGCTTTTCATCGGAGATGACCTAGGAAGACTGGGCATCAAGTCCGGTCCATTCTCGGTCATGTTGTGCCCGGGATGCAGTTTCTCCTGGGATTCTCACACGGGTTATAGCAGCCTCGCCCGATAGGACGGGCCGGTTCAGCCTGAAGGCATTATGCCCGGACAAGAGGAGAGCGTGTTTACATGCCCGGCGAATTCCTCTCCAGCACGCCTCGGCCCGCCCAGCTCAGGGAATACGGGGTGCCGTCAACATCAAAATTTGACGCGTCGGGAAGGTTATGGTTGGCGAGCGGGGTTCATGTTCGATACGACATCCTCTTGCTATCACGTGGCGATTAAGCCAAAAATGATCCCGTGACTCGCGCTGTTTTGTTTGACACTGAAACCACGGGGCTTGATCCCCTCCAGGGCGATCGGATTATTGAGATCGCGGCGATTGAGCTACGCAATGATCTGCCGACAGGCGTAGAATTTCATACTCTGCTTGATCCGGAGCGGAGCATTCCAGAAGAGGCGAGCCGTATTCACGGCTTTCGCGATTCAGATGTTGTCGGCAAGCCCAAATTCAGCGCGATTGTTGACAGGCTCCTCGGGTTTTTTGGGGGCGATCCTCTTATTGCCCATAACGCAGCGTTTGATTTCGGCTTTCTTGACGCCGAGCTCGCGCGGATCAACCGACCACCTTTGGATCGGGTACGCATGGTCGATACGTTGGCGCTGGCAAAAGCGCGCTTCCCGGGCGTTCCAAACAACCTCGATTCGTTGTGCCGGCGTTTCGGTATCGATCTCTCCGCTCGGACCACCCACAATGCACTCCTCGATTGCAAGCTGTTGGCGGACGTCTATGTTGAGCTTACCGGCGGCCGGCAGCGAGGCCTGTCACTGGAGGCTAACCCGGCGCATTTCTCCCGGATCCGGTACAATGCGGTCGAAAATCGATGCGCCCGACTAATGAGTGTGAGCGACGATGAACGGGCAGCGCACGAAGCATTCGTCGCCACATTAAAAAGCCCGGTTTGGCAGCTCATCGATGCCTACCCCGTCTCGTCAGACGATCATTAACGCCCTCATCTGGCGGCAAGAAACAAGAAGGGATCGACATCATGGCTTCCCTACCGGCAGCTCACGCCGGCGGCATCGTGGCGCCAAGGGCGCGCCGTTGCGGTCGTGACATAAATTTATTTTAGGCGATCACGGATATTTGTTGATTGTTGATCGTTCAACGAATGTAAGATGCTAATTGCTGTTGGCTTGTATAGCCGGAGCCGTCACCGGTTCAGGACGTGGTTCGGGCGGCCCGAGGCAATTATTCAGATCGCTGATAGCTGGAGCATCTCATGCGCGTCCTGACAACAGAAGAATTGAGCTAGCCTGGAGTTTCGCGGCAAACGCAAATCATCGGAAGGAGATCGCCGTGCATATTCGCAATCCAATCGAGTGGATTTTGCAAGCAACGGCGGCGCCAGCAGCCGGGCTGGGGGCAGCTGCCCCAGCGGAATACTGGCCGGAAACCAGGGCAGAGCCGCAGGTCAAGAGAATTGGCCTGGCGGATCTCCGCATAGCGCTGGCGCGCGGCTATGAAGACTTCAAGGCGCACCGTAGCGACGTGCTGATGTTGATTGTTATTTATCCGGCTGCTGCCTTGCTCGCTGCCGTGGCCATTGCCCGCCATGATCTGATTCCGCTTATTTTCCCGGCCGTGTCAGGTCTGACGCTGGTGGGGCCACTTGCGACGATCTGGCTCGCCGAACTGAGTCGGCGCCGTGAAAATCATGGTGAGAGCACCATGAGCCAAGCGATGGATGTGTTTCGGTCGCCACAGATTTTGGCGATTGCCATGTTCGGCGTGATCGATGTCCTGCTTTATATCGCATGGATTTTTTCGGCCAAACTGATCTACGCAGTGACGATGGGGCACACGATTCAGACGTCGATAACGTCGTTCGCTGACACATTGTTCGGTACTTCGGCAGGTTGGGAGCTGATGGTTATCGGCGTGCCCGCTGGTTTTCTCTTTGCCCTTGCAGCACTCGCGATGGGGTGCGTATCGCTGCCGCTGTTGCTTGACCGGAACGTGTCGCTGGCGCAGGCCATCAGCATCTCGGTGCTGGCGCTGCGGCGCAACCCGGTTCCGATTTTGGGTTGGGGCGGGGTTGTCGTTGCGGGGCTACTCTTGGGTGCGCTACCTGCCCTGTTCGGACTGGCCGTCGTGGTGCCGGTTCTCGGGCACGCGACGTGGCATCTCTATCGCCGGATTGTGGAATAACGAGATCACCGCGGCTCAGATGTCTTCGAGAATCACGGCTGTACCATAGGCCGTGACCTCGTTCATCGCTTGGCGGCGACCCGCGTCGAACTCGCCCGAGTCAAAGCGCATGGCGAGCACGGCGTTGGCGCCGAGTGACGCTGCGTGCTTACGCAGCTCTGTGAGAGCTTCATCCCGGGTCCGGCCAACCATGCGGGTGTATCCGCCTTGTGAACCACCGAAGACAGCGCGTAGTCCCCCCATAAAATTTCCGGTGATTGTACGGCTACGTACCGACGTGCCATAGACCGGCCCGATTACACGACTGACTCGCGTACCGGCGATTTGTTCGGTGGTAACGATTAAGATGTCGGACATTTCGACTCCCGAGCTGTACGATGGCAATAGTCAGGTGCTCTTGACACGATGCATGGTCTTGGCAAAGCGGAATATGGCGTCCTGAATCAGATCGTCGTCCGGGAAGGCGATAACGGTGCGGCGGTTCGTATGTTGGCCGACAGGACCGGTGGGCGTAGGGGGTGATTATTCGATGCGCGATTTTCACCTGCCGGGTCGAAGCAAGGTCTACGCAAACCGGGCGATGGCCGCGACGTCGATGCCGGCAGCGACATTCGCCGCGTTAGAGGCGTTACGTTCCGGCGGCAACGCGATGGACGCCGCGATCACGGCTGCCGCTGTTCTTGCTGTGATAGAGCCGCAGTCAACCGGAATTGGCGGCGATTGCTTTTGCCTTTACAAACAGGCCTCCTCGCCGGACGTCATTGCATTCAATGGCTCCGGCCCGGCGCCAGCTGGAGCCAGCGTGGATTATTTCGCAGCCAGGGGCATTACGGAGCTGGATCCGATTTCTCCTCACGCGGTGACCATACCGGGCGCTGTGGCGGCCTGGGAAATCCTGCTGCAATCCCACGGCCGACGTGATCTCGCAGCCGCGCTCCAGCCCGCAATCGCCTATGCAGAGGCGGGTTTTCCGGTGCATGATCGCGTCGCCTTCGATTGGGCGCTATCTGCCGACAAACTTCGGAAAGCCGGAGCCATGGCCCTCCTGCCCAGCAACGGGGCTCCACCGGGGCCGGGCACTATTTTTTGCCAGCCGCAACTTGCCCGGACACTGCGCACGATAGCAAGTGAGGGCGCCAAGGGCTTTTATGAGGGCAGGATTGCCGCTGCAATGGTCGGGGAACTGCGTGCCCGGGGCGGGGTCCACACGGAGGCTGATTTTGCGGCAGCCCGCGAGCGCGCAACATTCGTGAGGCCGATCAAGCGGGATTTCGCGGGACTCACGGTCTGGGAATGCCCACCAAACGGCTCGGGGATCGTGGCACTGATGCTTCTTGGTATCCTCGAAGGATTTGGCCCAGCGCCAGATGGGCCTCTCGGTCCGGTCCGCATGCACCGGCATATCGAAGCGGCGCGGCTTGTTTATCGCGACCGGGATACGCTCCTTGCCGATCCGGACGGCACCATAGTGCCTGTGGAGCGCTTGTTAAGCAGTGCCTATCTTGACGGGTTGCGCGGTTTGATCGACGATAATCATGCAATGGAAAATCTGCCGCGCGCCGGCGAAGCTGTGCTGCCGGCCCATCGGGACACCGTTTGTGTGAGTGTCGTCGATGAAAGCGGCAACGCGTGCTCGCTCATAAATTCAACTTACGAAAGCTTCGGAACCGGCATAATCGCGGGAGATACCGGGATCATTCTACAAAATCGAGGTCTTGGCTTCACGCTCCGGCGTGGCCATCCGAACTGCATCGCACCCGGCAAACGTCCCATGCACACGATCATACCGGGCATGGCAACCCAAGCAGGCAAGGCGGTCATGCCTTTCAGTGTCATGGGCGGGCATTACCAGCCGATGGGCCATTCCTGGCTACTGACCAATCTTGTCCATTACGGGCTAGATCTTCAGGAATCTCTTGATCTGCCACGACTCTTTCCGATCGGCGGCATGGTCGAATTTGAGCGCGGGATTCCGCAGCTGGCACGTCAGGGGCTGATGGTGCGAGGCCATGAACTCAGCGAGATCCCCATCAATCAACGCCCTCTTGGTGGAGGTCAAGCGATCTGGATCGATCATGATCGAGGCGTTCTCGTCGGCGCGTCTGATCCGCGTAAAGACGGTTGTGCTCTGGGGTATTGATGACCGAACCATGTGACTTGTCGGCGACTGAAGCGCGGCTTCTCATTGGGGCGCGGCGCTTGTCCCCGGTCGAGCTGCTAAGGAGCTTTGTGCAGCGGGTCGAGACAGTGGATCACGCGGTCAACGCGATCGTGGCGCGCGACTTTGAGGCGGCGCAAGTCGCCGCAAAGAAGGCCGAAGCTGCGGTAATGGCGGGTCAAGAGTTGGGGCTGCTGCATGGATTGCCGATAGGAGTCAAAGATCTGGAGGACACGAAAGATCTTCGAACAACTTACGGCAGCGCGAAGTTTACCGATCACCTTCCAGTAGCGGATCAGAATCTCGTGGCTGACATTCGACGCGCAGGTGGCATCATCCTGGGTAAGACCAACACCTCTGAATTCGGACTTGCTGCCAATGCGTGTAACGAGGTGTACGGTGCGACCGGAAATCCGTTTGATCCGGTGAAAGCGGTGGGAGGATCATCAGGTGGTTCTGCCGCAGCCCTGGCGACCGGGATGGTACCCCTCGCAACTGGCTCGGAACTGGGCGGGAGCTTGAGGAATTCGGCGGCTTTCTGCGGGGTCGTTGGCATGCGGCCCACGCCCGGGTTGGTGCCATCGGAAAAGCGGCAACTCGGCGCGTTGAGCCTGTCATCCCTCGGGCCGATGGCGCGCAGTGTTGCCGATTTGGCATTGTTGTTAAGTGCTATTGCACGTCATGAGCGGCAGGACATGCTTGGTTTTCCAAGTGCGAAAATCGAGCGGATCGAACCAGCCGATCTCGGCATGCTGCGGATTGCCTTTAGCCATGACCTCGGATTTGCTCCCACGTCGCAAGCGGTGCGTGACTTGTTTGCCAAGCGTAACCGGCGCTTGGCGCCATTGTTTGCGGTTGCGGACAATGCGGCACCGGATTGCAGTGGCGCCGATGAGATTTTTTGCATTCTTCGGGCTGTCAGTTTCTTGGCAGCATTTGGGGCGACCTACCGGATTTGTCCGGACCAGCTCGGTGCTGCCGTTCGCGCGAATGTCGAGGAAGGTATGCATTACAGCGCTGAGCAGGTCGCCGGGGCGCTGGCTGCCCAAACGCTTTTGTACCAGCGCTGGCAGAAATTCTTTGATCGCTACGACCTGCTGATCACACCTAGCGTGACGATCCAGCCGAGGCATTGGACAGAACCTTATCCAACGGAGATTGATGGCAAGCCGACCCGATCCAGTTACGATTGGGTGGCGCTTACCTACGCGGTGACGATCGTCGGGCATCCGGCCATTTCTTTGCCGCTAGGGACGGATGCCGATGGAATGCCATTTGGCATTCAGCTTATCGGCAAGCGCCATGGCGATACCAAACTGCTGCAGGCAGCACTGGCACTGGAGTTTTTCTGCGCCCTGGAGCCGGATCTTGCTCCGCCCGTTCCCAATATTGCTGCCCTTGCCAGCGCACCCGCGCTGCGTAACGCAGCGCGGGCCTGAGGGGGACACATACGTTACCCTTCTTCCGGAATCGTAATGCGGAATTTCGTGCCGATGGAGCTCGTGGCGATGAGCTCGAGTTCGCCACCATGGGCGCGGGTCAGATCGCGCGCGATAGCGAGGCCGAGACCGGTGCCACCCCGGCGGCCCGAGCCAACGAACGGGCGAAAAAGATTGGAGCGGGCCTGATCCGGCAGTCCCGGCCCATTGTCGGTCACATCGAGGATCAAAGTTCCTGCTTCCATCCGGGCAGAGAAGCTGACTTTATTAGCGCCGGCCTCAACAGCGTTACGCAGCAGATTGAACAGCACGCGATGAAACTGGCCTCGGTCGAGTTTTGGCGTCAAGCCGGCGGGAATGTCGGTGATTAGCGAGAAGTCGCCAACGAGCGGCCGAACCTGTTCCGTTACTTCATTGATCAAAGGTTGTAGTTTACACGGGCTGCGCAGCAGTGGCGGCGGACCCTCCCGGGCAAACGCAAGGGTTGCGGTCATCAGTTCGGTTGCACGCTCGACCGCGGCCACGAGTGTTCCGGCAGCCCGCTGGGTCGCTGGATCTTTGCTGTCCACGAGCCGATCGGCGATCAGTAGTGCAGAGGCCAGAATATTCCGCAAGTCATGGCCAATTTTTGCGACGGCGGTACCAAGGGCGGCGAGCCGCGCATTCCGCCAGAGTGCCGCGCGCAATTCGGTTTGCATTGTCGCCAATTCACGGGCGGCGACGCTGATTTCATCTGCGGTAGCCCTGTCCGTCTCCTCGTGCGCGAGAGGGACGACGTGCTCCGGGTCGGCGCGGAACTCCGCAATACTGCGCGTGAGGCGGCGCATTGGCAGCACTAGCAGACGGTCGAGCGAAAGATAAAGCGCCAGGCCGATGACCAATGCCAGTGCCAATGAGAGTGCCGCAATGTGCTCGGCGTGACGGAGCAAGTCGCTGCATAGCGCTTGCGTGCTGACCACCATGCGGACCGTTGCGTCCTTCTGCAGCGGGCTCGGTGCGATCACCAGCTGGTTGGGGGGCGCTTCGCCGATGAGGACCTGCAATGCCCGTAACGTCGAGGTGAACAGTGTCTCGTCGCCGAGCCGAACCGCCCCGCTGTTGTCGTAAAGCCGAGGGGAGGGCATGACCGCGATCTTCCGACCGTTGGGAGTCCTGAGCTCGATTGCTTCGGTGCCAGAGAGACGCAGCAGTTCGTTGCGAGTCCATAAGTTGATCATGCCGTTCGGAGCTGCTGCGACGGTGAGGGCGGCAAGATGTGCTTCGCGCAGACGATACTCGAACCAAGCCGTACGTTCGAGACCAAGGCTCGGGAGCAGGATCATTACACCGACAGTCAACGTTAAGCCGACGGTGAGACGCAGCAGACGATTGGACAGGCTGCGCCGCGGATTGCCACGGCGATGTTGTCGCCGAAGCTTGTTGGGGGCGCGCCACAATTGACGCAGGTTGATCATGTTCAGGCAGCCTCCGTCGCTCGATGCGCAGCCCGGCCAGCATGCAATAATCGATCGAGAAAGGCCCTTTCAGTATTCAGGCGGGACGCAGGAGGCAGCCCGGCCAAGGCCGCGTCAGCATTGTATTCTATGAGGCGCGTTTGAGCCGGCAACATCGACAATTCTGCCTCGACTGCCGTTTGGAATGCGAGTTCTTGAATGCGGTTAAGAATTTCTGCGGGTTTTTCAGGAACGCCATCGCGCTGCCGGCTCTGCGCCCGGACCAGGATCAGTCGCCTAGGCTGGCGGGCAATTAACGGTGCGAGGGGCGGATTGCCTGAGTAGGCACCATCCCAGTAGGCAACGCCATCAATGCTCACGGCAGGGAAGACGGACGGCAGGCAAGCAGAAGCGAGAAGCGTATCAATTGTGATTTCTGCGTTGGAGAAAATCCGTGGCCGACCAGTCTCAACGGCGGTGGCGGCGATGTAGAGCGTTGGAGCGGCCGGATCGCAGAGAGCGGGTTGCTCGAGAAGATCGGCCAAGATCGGGCGTAATGGGTTCTGGCCAAGCGGGTTAACCGATAAGGGGCCGAACATGCTTGCCATCGCGCTGCGGGCCCCATCCTGGCCATCTCGGGCGAATCCCTGGGCTGCCATGACAGCCAGAATGGCTCCCGACGAAACGCCGCTCACTGCGTCACGCTTAAACCCCGATTCGAAGAGAGCGTCGAGAACGCCGCAAGTAAACGCGCCGTGCGATCCCCCGCCCTGAAGGGCGAGTGCAGTGCCATCGTGACGGCTTCCGGACGCAGGCATAATCACCATTTGCCACAAGCTGGGCAAATATACACGGTCCTGATGCCGGGACAACGAGCGAGAGGCACCTGTCGTCACATGTCCTTCCCGAGCGTTGGCGACCTATTGTTCTGGGGACATGGGTGACAGTTTTGCTCCGAGTGGATGGTCGGCGGGGCCAAGTCGGCACGCCATGTCATCGACGGAGCCGAGATCCTGATCCATGGCGCTGACCAGCCAATGCCGGTATCAATTTCCCTGATGCCGACCCGCTGGCCCTCAACCACGTGGCTCGGGTTGATCTTGCGGCTCTGAAATCTGATGTGGCCCGCGGCTCCAGTCGTCAGTGCCCCTTCAGGCCCGTGTCGTGGCTCGATGATCTTTCAGGCCGTTTGCCTGAAATCCGGACCAGTGCCGCCACCATTTCACCGTCCAGAGCACGAGTGATGACCCTCATACGTTCACCCATGACACGATGCTTCTTCCAGCGCACCCGACGCCGCCCACAAATGTCCAAAATGTAACCCATGTGTCCGGTGTAAAGAGGAACCTATACCCCAAGAAAGGGCCCGATTGAGGTGGCTGGGGTGGGAGGATTCGAACCTCCGCATGGCGGAATCAAAATCCGCTGCCTTACCGCTTGGCTACACCCCAAATTTGCTCCCCCTGATATGGCGTTGCGCGCCTTGCCGCAATAGGACCAAGGCAGCGTTGTTGATGCGCCATGTTCACATGGCAAAAACCGGTCTAAATCCATGCCATTCCGAGCGTACAGAAATACAACGGGAGCAAAGAAATGGATTTGATCGCCGCACGTATGAACCGCATCAGCCCGAGCCAGACGATCGCCATAGCGACCAAGGCACGGCAACTGAAGGCGCAAGGACGCGACATCATCAGCTTGTCGGCCGGGGAACCGGATTTCGACACTCCGCAGCATATCAAACAGGCAGCGATCGACGCCATTCAGCGTGGCGAGACGAAATACACGGATGTCGCTGGCACCCCGGCACTCCGGCGGGCAGTCGCCGATTCGTTCAAGCGAGATCACGGGGTTGACTACAAGCCCGAAGAAGTCATGGTTTCAACTGGCGGCAAGCAAGTCATTTTCAATGCTATGCTCGCAACCGTGGAAGCGGGCGACGAGGTGATTATTCCGACACCCTGCTGGGTGTCGTATCCGGATATTGTGCAGCTTGCCGAAGGAGTTCCGGTGTTCGTGCCATGTGGCCCTAATGCCGGGTTCAAGCTCCGGGCAGAAGATCTGGAGTCGGCGATTACGCCCCGGACCAAGTGGCTTATGTTGAATACACCGTCGAATCCGACCGGGGCAGCGTACTCTGCTGAGGACCTGCGCCCAATATGCGATGTGCTGCTGCGGCATCCGAACATTTGGGTTTTTACCGATGATATTTACGCGAAGCTGGTCTACGACGGGTTCAAGCCAGCCACGGTAGTCGAAGTTGAGCCACGCTTGCGGGAGCGCACCGTGACAATGAACGGTTGCTCGAAAGCGTACGCCATGACCGGCTGGCGCATCGGTTATTGCGGCGCGCCGGTCGCACTGATCAAGGCGATGGACAAATTGCAGAGCCAATCAACGTCGAACGCTTCTTCGATCAGCCAGGCAGCCGCGTTAGCAGCATTGACGGGTCCGCAAGATGCAATCGAGGCGATGCGCGCTGCCTACCGGGAACGGCGCGATATGGTCGTGGAGATGTTGAATGCGGCCCAGGGGCTGACGTGCGCCAAGCCCGAAGGCGCCTTTTATGTGTTCCCCTCGATTTCGGGGTGTCTCGGGAAAACGAGTTCTGGTGGAACCAAAATTACGGACGACGAGGCGTTCGTTACCGCCTTGCTGGAGGAACAGGGCGTCGCTGCGGTGCACGGTGCCGCGTTTGTCTATCCAGGACATTTCCGAGTGAGCTACGCGACGGATACTGCTTCGCTGCGTGATGCATGCACCCGCATCCAGCATTTTTGCGTGGCTATGAAATAGATGCCATCCACTCCCGGGAGGGGCGATCCGGCTCAGGTCGTCCCTTACTGGCACGTCACGGCTGGGGGACCGCGATGCCACAGCGTTGTGGTGTGAAATGACGCGGTGAGGAAACGGATGGGCGCTGTGGTAAACGCGCGGAGATAGCGAGGCACGCGGCTGAAAGCACGCAAAGCGAAGGGCTAACGCAGCCAGGAAACTACTATTTTAAATCGCCGATGTTCAAGCAGCAAACAGCCGGCCATGCGTATCGTCGATGGAACCAATGCCGGCACATCGCTTCGGCGCAGACGGCTAAAAATAGCGCCGCGAGCATTGGTATCGCGAAAACGCCATGATCGTGGCGATGAAGAGACTGCCGAGCATGCCGCAGCATTTCCCCACTCTGAACTGGCGTCCGACTTGCACTGCAGCCTACAAGTGCCATAAGCGCCCGAATGCGAATCCTGTATCATCAGCCGCTTTCAGCGGCATGTCGGAAGGTGCGGCTTGTTCTGGCAGAGAAACGCTTGCCGTTTGAGCTTCGCGTCGAGAAGACATGGGAAAGACGGCCTGAATATCTCGCCATGAATCCCGCCGGGTCGGTACCGACTTTGACCGAGGACAATGGTTTGATCATTCCTCATTCGGGGGCGATTTGCGAATATCTTGACGAGGCCTATCCGGATACTTGCCTCATCGGCCAGACGCTCGGCGATCGCGTCGAGATCCGGAGTATGACAGCGTGGTTCGAGGAGCGCTTTGCCGAGGACGTTACGCGCAATTTGGTCGATGAGAAGGTGATGAAGCCCGCCGCCGGGCTGGGCTCACCCGATCCGGCCCGGCTACGGGCGGGCTATGGGGCATTGCGCACGCATCTTGCGTACATCAATTGGTTGGCAGAAACGCGAAAATGGCTGGCAGGTGCAACGCTGTCGCTAGCAGATTTCGCGGCGGCTGCCCATCTGTCGGCGCTGGATTTTATCGGCGATATAGACTGGAATACCGCCCCTGCAGCAAAGGATTGGTACGCACGCATGAAATCCAGACCGGCATTTCGCGGGCTTCTTTCTGATCGGGTTTCGGGTTTCGTACCGCCGCCGCACTACACCGATCTCGACTTCTGATCTTTATCTTCGGTTAGGCGGCAGATGGGGCAAAGGTTAGCCTCGCCCTGTGAAAAGAACGAGCAGATCAAATATAATCGCCAATGATGAGGGGCGTTGCGAACGTTACTAGACGTCGACCGTGCCTAACCTGAGCGGCAAAAAAACGTCGCGCGATCAGTGGCCGTTTAATTTCATTTTCCGTGTCCGTTCCGGGAAGGTGAATTCGAGGATTTCCCTGATTTCACCGCTCAGTCACAGTCGTCCCCCCGCAACGTAAACGACTGCACGCGTTTTTTCTCGAGCGCAAACGTCACGGTGCAGCGTTCATACCGATACGTCGGGGGAAAGTTGTTGCAGGGAATGACGGGGCCGTAATAGGAATAATACGCCGGACCATAACAAAAGGAACCGGGAGAGTAGGAGACATGATGACGTACATACGCGAAGTACGTGACGCCATCCACTGTCATTTTCCGATTAGGCACGCCGAGCTGGGCGACCAGCACCGATTCGGGTTGACCGACATACATCGACATGCGCTCAGCAAGGTTTGGGCCGAACGCGCAACCCGCGAGAGACAGCGTGGCTAACGCCAACGTGAGCATTGAATTTCGCATCGTCCTCCTCCGCACCACCAAATCATAGCATGGTTTGGAGCCTCGAACGTTTCAAAGCCATGAATGTTTCAAAGCCATAACACATCTGTGATCCGATTGGCCCCGGAAGCGATCATGGCGAGACGGTCGAAGCCAAGGGCAATACCCACACAAGCGGGCATCATTCCGACTGCGACAAGCAAATCCTCGTCCATGGGCCAGTCGTTTGTGCCATTCAACTGATGACGCCGCACGCGATCCCTTTCAAATCTGGCTCGCTGTTCGGTTGGATCAGTAAGTTCGGAAAAGGCGTTCGCCAGTTCCATGCCGCAAAGATAAAGCTCAAACCGTTCGGCAACACGCGGGTCCCGCTCATTTCGGCGGGCCAAAGCAGCCAATGGGGCCGGCCAGTCGGTAAGGAACGTCGGATGACGGCGCCCGAGATGAGGTTCAATCCAGGCCAGCATCAGGCGGAAAAAGAGATCGTCCCAGGTTTCGCCCGGCCGCAATCGTGTATTGGCATCATTGGCGAGGCGTTCCGCGTCGCCAATGCTGGCCAGAACATCGATCCCGAGATGGAGGCTAAATGCCTCGCCGACGCTGAGTCGCTCGAAATGGTCAAGCGAGTTTGTGACCCCACGACAGGAAACTGCGGGCGGCAGAACTGACCGCAAAAAGGCAACCGTCTCCTGAATAAGCGATTCCAGGTCATCTCCGGGTCGATACCATTCGAGTAACGAAAATTCGGGCGCATGAGTGTCGGAGCCTTCCCGGTTGCGCCAGACCCGCGCAATCTGGAAAATCGGGCCGACACCACCGGCCAGAAGTTTTTTCATCGCGAATTCAGGACTTGTGTGCAGCCAAATTTTCGTGGCGGTGCCGTCCGGCCCGATTTGCGTGGTCTCAAACGCCGTCAGAAAGACCTCTTCTCCCGGAGTTGAAACGGTGTAGGGCGTTTCGACTTCGGTGTAGCCGCGCGTGCTGAAGAATGCGCGGGTTCCTTCGGTCAGAAGCGCCCGGCGACGAAGGAATCCCGCGCGGGCTGCCAAGCGTTCGGGCATCCAGGCTTGTGTGGTCATGGCGTCGAGGATAGCACCGGTTTATGCTTCGACGCACGTTGCGCACACCTGACGATCTTGTTGAGGCGGGATTTGTTCCGCTCTCCGCTCGCGATGAACTCGCAAAAGTTGCCGTACGTTACGCAACTGCCATACCACCGGCCATGGCAGCGTTGATCGGCCAGGATCAGGGCGCCATCGCCCGGCAGTTCATCCCTGACGCATCGGAATTACATGCCGCCGCGCATGAAAGTTCCGACCCGATTGGCGATGAAGCGCTTTCGCCGATTAAGGGCGTCGTGCACCGGTACCCCGACCGGGTTTTGTTAAAACCTACTCTTGTCTGCCCTGTCTATTGCCGGTTCTGCTTTCGACGTGAACATGTCGGCCCTGGTGGCGGGGCTCTGCGGCCCGATGAGTTGGATGCCGCAATTGATTGGATTAGGGATCACTCCGCGATCACGGAAGTGATTATCACTGGTGGAGATCCGATGATTTTATCGGCCAGACGAATCGGGACGTTGCTTCGTCGCCTCGGCGACATCCCGCACGTGAAACGGTTGCGAATCCATACGCGTGTTCCGGTTGCCGTGCCCGACCTTATAAACGACGCGATGATTGCTGCGCTGGATGTGGCCACTCCGCTGTTCCTTGTGGTGCACGCCAATCACGCGCTTGAGTTCACGGCTCCTGCGCAGGGGGCACTGCGGCGTCTCCGGCTCGGCGGAATCCCCTTGCTCGGTCAGTCAGTCCTGCTGCGCGGGATCAACGACAGTGAAACGGCATTGCGTGACCTTTTCGAAGCGATGTTAAACGCGAGAGTGAAACCATATTATTTGCATCAACTTGATCCTGCTCCCGGAACTGCACGTTTTTATGTTCCCGTCGCGGAAGGGCGAGCCTTGATCGCCAAACTGCGAGGCACAATCGGTGGCCATGCCCTGCCTACGTACATCCGCGACAGTGTCGCTGGCAAGCGAGTGCTGGAGGAGAGCACCGTCTCAGGTTTGTCTGCTTTACGATAAGATCGGGATAACCCACGTTGTCATCAGGGTTTGTGGTTGACCGGGTTTCGGTGGCGCAATGCCGAAACGCTCTTTCAGGATCGGTCAGATTCGCATGCATGGCGGACCGCCCGCCGTTCTGCAGATAGCATTGAGCAGGTGCGGCAGGGGGGAAATGAGTTGCGGAAAATCCAGCCGTTCAACAGCCTGGCCCTTTCGTCGCCCTAGCTGACCTGGTGCGCGACAAGCCCTGCCATTCAGGGCAGGGGGAAGGATAGCGCGCCATGTACGACCGGTGCCTGGGTACCGCGTGCTGGCCTGCGGGTTCCTGCTGGCCTCCTGCTGGTGCCGGGCGATCATGGACAGCACAGGGCAACGTAAAGCTGCAGGCGCCTTAGCCTGCTTTCTTCAAGCAATTATCCTCCCGAGGTCACCAACAGCGCGGGTGGATGACGTCGAGGGCAGCTACGCCAATATCCCGGTATTCTGCCCCCGGAACCAGACACGTCTGGTCCATTTCGGTCACTACGCCGAAGCCCAACCATTCTCCTCGGGATCAATGTTGGCCCGACAGCGGTTGGCAACGTGCCCGCGTTCTCCCATGGTGGCCATGAGTATGAGTCAGAAACGGGCCGGCGGATGTTCGGGCCGCTCTCCCGTCGTGGACAGCTGGCCCACCAGGGGCCGCTCGGGCGCCGTGTGTGGCACTGGTTGGCCGGTCGCGAGGCACCCCACGCGCGCGCAGCAAGAAGGTGACCGAGGTGCAAGGAGATGGGTCGCAGGTTGGGTCGCCTGTACGACGTTAATGGCCTGCTGCATGACGGGATCGGGCTAGCCGCCTTACCTCGTCGGGGGTGGAGGCGCACCTAGGGCTGCTTTCCCATGACGCGGAAAGGAAGGAATAGAGCCGGGCGTTGTTCCGGGTGCGCAAATATCCGAAGAGATTGAGAATGGTGCCGTATTGGCCCCTGGTCCGTGGCAGGTCCAGAGGCGGGGTTTCCGCATCCGGGGGGTGATGGCCCTCTGGCAGGGCCGAATCTATCGGAATCTCGCAATACAAACGGTTGGCCGCCGCAACGGCCTGTGCTAGGCGCCGAATATGGTTGAACCATTGATAGCTGTTTTGAACGGCCCAAACCTCAATCTGCTTGGGCTTCGAGAGCCGGAAATATACGGTATTCAGACCCTCGACGATCTTGAGTCGCTCTGTGCCGAAACTGCCGAACGTCTCGGGATAGCGATCGATTTCCGCCAGACAAATGGTGAGGGCGAGTTAATTTCGTGGGTTCAGGAATGCCGCGGCCGGGCGGCCGGCATCGTGATTAATCCGGCAGGATATTCGCACACTTCCATTGCCCTGATGGATGCCTTGTATGCGGTCGACCTTCCGATAATCGAGGTGCATTTGTCGAACATCTTTACCCGTGAGACGTTTCGACAGCTTTCTTACGTGTCCATGGCGGCGCGCGGCGTGATTTCAGGGCTCGGATTTTTTGGTTATCGGGTCGCACTTGAAGCGATCGCTGACATTGTGGAGCAGGAAGCATGACTTTGTCCTTCGATCCGGTGGCGCTGCGGGAACTCGCGGCATTGCTGAAGGAAAGTGGGCTGGCCGAAATCGAACTTGAGGAAGGCGATCGTCGTCTGCGCCTCGCGCGCGCCATGGCCCTGCCGGGCGCCCTGCCGTCCCATTCCGTGGTTGCAGCCGTTGAGGGACAGGCGCCTGCTGTCCACGCGTTGACGGCAGCGGCGGCGCAAGGCTCGGCGGCGCCCGACGCTACCGATGATGCACGCCATCCCGGCGCTGTGAAATCCCCAATGGTCGGTGTCGCTTATCTGGCTCCCGAACCCGGGGCCGCCCCGTTCGTTGCGGTTGGTCAAAGTGTTGCGATTGGTGACACGCTGCTCCTTATCGAAGCAATGAAGACGTTCAACCAAATTAAAGCGCCGCGGGCGGGGACCGTGGCGCGTATCCTTGTCGGTGGCGGGCAACCAGTGGAATATGACGAGCCACTGATGATTATTGAATAACGCCGTGTTTTCAAAAATTCTGATTGCCAACCGTGGTGAGATTGCCCTGCGCGTGCAGCGCGCCTGCCGTGAGCTTGGTATAGCTACCGTAGCGGTTCATTCCACGGCGGATGCTGAAGCGATGCATGTTCGGCTCGCCGACGAAACGGTGTGCATAGGACCGCCCCAGGCTCGAGAGAGCTACCTCAATATGCCGGCGATCTTGACCGCTGCGTTGATTACAGGCGCCGAAGCGATCCATCCGGGTTATGGCTTTCTTTCGGAAAATGCCGGCTTCGCTGAGATGGTCGAAGCTCACGGACTGGTATTTATCGGGCCGAGTCCTACGCATGTGCGGATGATGGGTGACAAGATTACTGCCAAGACCACGATGGCAGCGCTCGGCGTGCCGCTGGTTCCTGGATCCGCAGGTGAAGTTCCGGATCTGCGCATGGCGCGTTCAGTCGCCGAGACGGTCGGTTATCCGGTGCTCATCAAGGCGGCCGCAGGTGGGGGTGGCCGTGGTATGAAAGTGGCGTATGACCCGGCCAGTCTTGAAGAAGCATTTTTGCTTGCGCGTACTGAAGCGGCTGCAGCGTTCGGAAACGATGCTGTCTATATGGAAAAGTATCTAGACCGACCGCGGCATATCGAGTTGCAGATTCTCGGGGACAACCACGGTAACGTGGTGCATTTTGGCGAGCGCGATTGTTCGTTACAACGACGTCACCAAAAATTGCTCGAAGAGGCGGGTTCCCCGGCTATTACTGCAGCGGCACGTGATGCGCTCGGTGAAACCGCTGTGGCGGCGCTGCAGCGATTTGGTTACCGCAATGCCGGGACGCTGGAATTTCTCTATCAAGATGGTCAATTTGCCTTCATAGAGATGAACACCCGCCTGCAGGTCGAGCATCCCGTTACCGAAATGGTCAGCAATGTCGATCTTGTCCGGGAGCAGATTCGGATTAGCGCTGGCGAGCCGTTGGGCTACGGTCAGGCTGATATCAGCTTCTCCGGTCATGCGATCGAATGCAGGATTACCGCGGAGGATCCGGAAAGCTTTGCTCCTTCGCCAGGTCTCGTGGGTGTGTTTCATCCCCCTGGAGGCCTCGGCGTGCGAATTGATTCAGCGCTTTACGGCGGTTATCGGGTTCCGGCGCATTACGACAGCCTAGTTGCCAAGCTGATCACACATGGCCGTGACCGTGCTGAAGCGATTGCGCGCATGCGCCGGGCTCTGGAGGAGTTTGTCATCACGGGCGTCAAGACAACGATTCCGCTGCACCGTCGGATTCTTGATGACCCAACGTTCATGGCAGGCGACTACACGATTCACTGGCTGGAGCGATTCGTCGCACAGAACTGACAACAATATTTTCGTTGGTCGCGACGAATATCGCCCCCGGTCGAAGACGTTTATGTCCAAACGACTTGTTATTTACCGTGTCGGGCGGCGTCAGCAGGAAGCGGCAGCGGAGAAGCCTTTATCGGGGCAATAAAAATGCATATGACTTTCACGTCTCATTCGCGGGTCGTTACAGCGTTTACGAATGAAAAAACGTCGGGGTCATTCAAGACGTTACCATCATGTGCTGCAGAAATCTCGTATGTTGGCACTGCAACTGCGGGCGCCCGCGTGGCTCCCTAACGAATATGGGGCCGATCTTTCTTCCAGTTTCAACAGTTGGCCCCCCATGCGTGTCTCCAAGGGCAGTACAAGTGGTTGGGTTGGCCGCCAAACGGACCGAGCAGAAACTTTGGAAGATGAAGCCAACGTTCCGTTGCGCGATGCACCACGGTGGTTGCTTCTCGATCTGGTGCATCGTCTGGCGTTTAAAGGTCTTGATTTCGTGTGGACGGACAACGCGGACATAGCGTTAGGGCTGCACCTAACGTGGTTCAGCTTGACGTCAGGAAAACAGGTTGCATTCATTCCAATGAATGCCCCCATGTTGGACGACATTCTCATGACAGAAGTGGTGACCACGCCGGATCGGTGGCATTCGTTGGCGTAGGCGTGATGCGTTCATTGAAGCCGTCGCTTCCTATCGTCACAAGATGCGAGATGTTGCCATAGTGAAGAGGGGTTTGGCGATAGAACATAATCACACGACCGTTAGGGCAGAAGCTGGCACCTTCTTCAAGGTATCCTTGCGACAGCAACCGCTCGCCCGAGCCATCGGGGCGCATGACACCAATGCCGAAACCACCAGAATCCATGCGGGTGTACGCAATCATGTCGCCTTTTGGTGACCAGTCAGGCTCGGCATATGTCGCATTGCCGTACGAAATTCGTGTTATGTTGGAACCATCGGCAGCCATCACGAACAGTTGCTGCGAGCCGTCACGATCGGAATTAAATACGATCTTATTGCCATCGGGGCTGTAGCACGGCGTGACGTTGATCGACTCGGAATCGGTCAGGGCCGTCATCCGACGGCTGGCGAGGTCCAGCCGCATGATTGCGGCTCCGCTTCCTTGCGCAACCGAGAACAGCAGTGCGGCTCCATCGGGGCTGAAGCGAGGACCAAAACTGAGCGATCCGAATTCTCCTATAAGCTGGCGGGCGCCGGTGGCGAGGTCAAAAAGATAGACGCGGGGGCGATTATCCTCGAAGCTGACGAAAGCGAGTTGCTGGCGCGTTGGATTGAACTGCGGCGTTAGCGCCATTGCTCGGCCGCTGGTGAGGAACTGGTTGTTCGCACCATCGTAATCCATGATTGCCATTCGGCGGATCGGGCTCGTCGGTGTTCCAGTTACGGAGATATACGCGACACGCGTATCGAAATAGCCGGTTTCACCAATGAGTTGCTTGTAGATGTCATCGGCGATGATGTGAGCGATACGGCGCCAGTTATTGGCGTCAGTCGTGTAGGCAGTACCTTGCAGTTGCTGCTGGGACGTAACGCTCCAGAGACGATATTCGACACGGATCTTGCCGCCACCCTGATGCGTGGCTTGGCCGGTAACGAGAGCTTGCGCGCCGAGTATGGACCAGTTGTTCCACACCGGTATACCCTTGACCACGGAATTTGGCACGAAGCTCGTGGGATCGATTGACCGGAATAACCCACAATGATCGAGATCGGAGGTGATGACGTGCGTAACCCGGTCCCCCAGGTCAGATGCGCCGCCGCTGGCGTTGCTCAAAGGGACGAGAGCAATGGGAATCGGTGCATTATGGGCGCCAGACACGTTGATGGCATTTGCGTCAGCGTTCGCGCCGGCATTTTGTGCCCATGCCGTCAGGGGCGCCACTAGTCCGGTAGCCCCCAACGCAAGACCTCCGCCAAGCATAGCGCGGCGAGAAAAACTACGCAGTCCGGTACCCTGAAGGCCATCGACAAGCGTTTCTTCAAAAGTGCGGCGCATGGCCACATTACGGCGCGGGTGAATATTCATCCTGTACCCCTTGGTGACGTAAAACAAACTATGGCGTGAATCGGAAGATAAATTTTTGCGGCTGTCCAAGCATATAGGACGGCAAAGGTAACTTGGCACATTGATAGTTCTTCACCGCGGCGACAGCCCGCCGTGCGAACGCCGCGAATACGGGATTGCTCAGCTTGCCCTGATCGGCCGGAGCTACCTCCGCTTCACGTACAACCCCCGACGCATCAGTTATGACCTGCAACAATACCGAGAAATTGGAAACACCCGGCGCACCGGCGTCAATTCCCCAGCAGGGCTGTACTTCGCTGGCGATCGCGTCGCGGTCGCTCGCGGACAACCGGGAATTCGCCGTACTCATCCTGGCACCGCCACCGTTCGGAGCGCCACCTTGGTCCGGATTATACCGTGCCGTTGGCGCATGCTTCTGTTTTTCGAGTGAACGCAGCTTTTGCAGCGTGTTGAGAACCGATTGGCTCATTGGCGCTGGCTTCTTCACGGTGTGCTTTTGCGTGGTTGGGCTTTTTTCTGCCGGCGCAGGTTTCTGCTGTGCTCGGGTTCTTGTCGTCTTCGGCGGCACAACTTTCGGGTGCTCCTGCGGTCGAGGAGGGGGAGGAGGCGGAGGCTTTGGCAGAGGCTCGGGTACTTTTGACTGCGGTGGTGGAGGGGGCGGTGGTGCAGGCGGAGCCGGCAATTTGGGCGTCGGCTTTGGGGCTGGCGGTGGCGGTGGTGGGGGAGGAGGCGGAGGAACCTTCGGTGTCGGCTTCGGCTGTTGCTTGGCAAGCCGGGCCTTGTTGACGACAGCAGTATTGGCGGGCGCCGGGACTTTATTGTGCTGGAGAGCCTGCTGCGGCGCGCTGGGGCCAACGAGTGTCACGTCGACGGCTGCTGACGGTGGTGCATTCAATTTCTCGGTTGGCAGGGCCAGCAATGCGAGAAGAACAATCGCTAAGTGGGCTGAAGCCGAAATCAGCGCGCTACGACGCAGAGACGGGTCCATCGCCACGGTGGTTCAGGGCTTTGACGGGGTTGGCTGTTGTGCGAGCAGGGCCACCTTCGTGAACCCACCCTCGGTGATGGTCGCCATGACGCGCAGCATGGTGCCGTAGGAAACCGAGGTGTCTCCGCGCACGAAAATCCGCCGATCCGTGTTGTGCTTGGAGATTTGTTGCAAGGTGGCCACGAGATTCGGCAATTCGACTTTGGAGTTTTGCAGATAGATGTCGCCGGCCGAGTTCACCGATATGGTGATCGGCGTGGCATCGCTATTCACGGGCTGAGCATTAGCATGCGGTAGATTGACAGTGACGCCGGAGGTGATCAGCGGTGCTGTGACCATAAAGATGATCAACAATACAAGCATTACATCCACTAACGGCGTAACATTGATCTCGGCCATCGGTTTGTACCGGCGACCACGATAGGACGAGCCGTTGCGGCTATTATCGAGCAGACCACCGGCCATTTTTATGCACGCTCCTCGGTTTGGCGTGACAGGATAGCGCTGAATTCGGCGCTAAAACCTTCCAGCCGCCCGGCGAAACGGCTAAGGTCTGTAGAGAGTTTGTTATAGGCGAGCACTGCTGGAATCGCCGCAATCAGGCCGACGGCCGTTGCGAACAGCGCTTCTGCGATGCCCGGCGCAACGACGGCGAGATTGGTGTTGTGCATGGCAGCGATCGCCGAAAATGAGTGCATGATGCCCCAAACAGTCCCAAAAAGCCCGACGAATGGTGCCGTCGCTCCAATAGAGGCGAGAAAAACCATGTGCCTCTCTAGGCGATCCATCTCGCGCATGGTTGTCACGCCCATGGCTCTTTCAACGCGCTGACCGACGCTCGAGCGCGCTACATCGGCGCCCGCCGCACGGGCGCTGCGTCGCCACTCGCCCATGGCGGCACCGAACACCGCCGCAAGCGGGTGCGCCGGCTCCGCTCCTTCGGCATCGTAAAGTTCCTCCAGACTGCGGCCCGACCAGAATTTATCTTCGAACCCGTCTGCCTCGCGGTTGATGCGGCGCAAAGTCATGGTTTTCTCGATGATTATGGCCCAAACCCAGACGCTAGCGAGCAGCAGCAGCACGATGACCAGTTGCACTATGAGACCTGCGTGCACGAACATGCCCAGTAACGAAAGGCTCGATCCCGGTGCTTGCAATCCCAAGCCATTCACAGCCTGATCCACGATCATATTCCTTTCGAGGCGGCTGCGCCGCCAGTTGAAATCAGCCCCATCTCACGCGTTTGTGCCCGCGCCGCATCCCGCATTGCCGTAAGAGCACTGCGCACCGGTGTCGGTAGCCGCGCCACACGTCGATCGCCGCTTATGACACAAGCGAGCAGCAGGTCTATCCGCGCCACGGCTGCACCGTCGATAGTCCGGATCGTTTGTTCCAGAGTTACCGACGCCGCGGTCACGGCCTGCGTACGCGTTTCGATGATCAGCTGATCATCGAGGTACGCAGGGCGCTCATAATCGATTTTTGCGCGTCGCACTACGAACATCCTGCCGTGCATCCGGATCATGTCTCCGTGCGCAACGCCAAGCTCACGAAGCGCCTCGGAGCGGCCACGCTCAGCGAAACGCAAGTAATTCGCATGATACACGATGCCACCGATATCGGTGTCTTCGACATAGATTCGTATTTCGAAACGATGTACGCCTTCTTGGATCCATCGTGGCATGGGAGATTGCGTCGAATTCATCGCGCACTCATCAATTTATTCATGTTTCTGGCAGGTCGAGCGGCAGGTATGACGGCTCGGGGAGCTCTGGTGGCGGAGCAATACCCAAATGCGCCCAAGCCGCGCGTCCAAGAACCCGTCCACGGGATGTTCGCGACAGAAAGCCTTCCTGGATCAGATAGGGCTCGATCACGTCTTCAAGCGTATCGCGCGGTTCAGAAAGAGCTGCCGCGAGCGTTTCGATTCCAACCGGTCCCCCGTTATGATTCTCAGCGATACGCAGCAGATATCGGCGGTCCATCGCGTCCAGACCGCAGTGATCAATATCGAGCCGGTTCAATGCACTGTCGACGACTTTCCGATCAATTATCTGCGCTGCCGCCACCGAAGCGAAATCACGGACGCGCCGTGTCAATCTGCCGGCAATGCGCGGAGTCCCTCGCGCCCGCTTCGCAATTTCGGTCGCCCCGTCAGGGCTAAGGTGCATTCCCAAAAGCGCCGCAGCGCGTGTGACGATGCGGGTGAGTTCGTCCGGAGTGTAGAATACAAGCCGAATCGGAATGCCGAAGCGATCGCGGAGAGGGTTGGCCAGAAGCCCGGCACGCGTAGTCGCGCCGATTAGGGTAAACCCAGGAAGATCAATCCGCACTGTACGCGCTCCTGGGCCTTCACCGATGATCAGATCCAGCACGAAATCTTCCATCGCTGGATAAAGGATTTCCTCGATCGCCGGCTGCAATCGATGAATCTCGTCAATGAACAGGACGTCGCCAGCGTTCAGGTTGCTCAGGATTGCAGCAAGGTCGCCTGCTCGCTGAATAACCGGCCCAGAAGTCGCCCGGAAACCTACCCCAAGCTCATGCGCCACAATCTGTGCCAGAGTCGTTTTCCCGAGACCCGGTGGCCCGTGCAGCAGCACGTGGTCGAGCGGCTCCCCGCGGGCGCGGGCTGCGGCAATGAACACTGAAAGATTGTCCCTGCTCGCTTGCTGGCCGATGAAGTCCGAAAGAATCTGCGGGCGCAGCGCCGCATCTGGTTGCTCTTCGCGGCCAACGGCGGGTGATACCAACCGGTCCGGTTTTTCTGGGTCGATCATCGTGCCAGTCGCTTGAGCCCGTCGCGGATGAGCGCGTCAAGTGTAGCCGATATACCTAGGGTCTCGCTTGCAGCCGCGACAGCTGCCTCTGCTTCGAATCGTCGGTAGCCCAGGTTAAGAAGGGCGGAGACGGCATCGCTGGATACATTTTTGGGGTGAGAGTTGTCGGTTGTCGCCATGATCGGTCGCTTCGAAGGTTGGGCGGTCGCGTAAGTGTTCAGTTCTGTCGCGAGCCTCTTGGCAAGGTTTGGGCCAACCCCCGAGATTTTTCGGAGAGAAGCAATATCATTGGTGAGCAGCACGCTGGCAAGCTGATCCGGTAACAGCGCCGACAGCACTGCCATCGCGAGCTTCGGTCCGACCCCTTGGACTGTCACCAACTTGAGAAACCAGTCGCGCTCGGCAGAGTCGGCGAATCCATAAAGCGTGATCGCATCTTCACGTACCACTGTCTCGATCAGCAACGCCGCGGCGACGGGCGGTTTCGGTAGATTCCCAAGCGTTCGCGTAGAGCAAAAGACCACATATCCGACGCCGTTCACATCGACCAGGCAGCGTCCTTCTCCCACCTGTTCCGCAATCCCGATGAGCCTCCCGATCATGCTGCAGGTATCCGTGAGGCCGTAGCCAAGTGATGCGCGTGGCAAATTGCGACGGCTAGCGCATCCGCAGCATCGGCGCGTTTGAGCGCGGCTCCCGGCAGAAGGCGCCGAACCATCATCGCAACTTGCGTCTTGTCGGCCCCACCAGTCCCAACCACGGCGCGTTTAACTGTTTTTGCACCGTATTCGGCGACCGGTACACCGGCCCGCGCGGGGGCAAGCAGCGCAACTCCGCGGGCATAACCGAGTTTCAACGTCGCCGTTGCATTGACATTGACATAAGTCTCTTCAACGGCAGCATGATCGGGCGCGAACTCGTTGAGGACAGCTGCAAGAGCCGCATCGAGCGCACACAGGCGCGCGGCTACGGCACCCGCAGAGTCGGTCGCGATAACCCCGTCGGTGATATGACGCAGTCGGTTCCCATCGACGTCAATAATACCAAACCCGGTAAATCGGAGCCCAGGGTCCAGCCCCAGGATACGCAGGGTCGTGCGTGCGCGAATCGGCATGGTGTCCTTATAGATCAACCGCCAAGCATGAGCACGCATTACCCTTGATAGGCTAGACTCTCTTCACGTTTTTCAGCCGCCACAACTGCACTTTCTTTTGCAAATTCAGGAAAAGGTCGGCACTTTCCTGTCGAGCAGAAAAGACAGTTCTCGTCAGGTCGACAGAGCCTGCATGACCTGATCGGAGATCTCAAAATTCGCGTAAACGTTCTGAACGTCGTCGAGATCGTCCAGCGCATCAATCAGTTTAAGGACGTTGCGCGCGCCTTCCTCGTCAAGGCGGACCTGCGTGGTTGGCCGCCAATCGAGCTTGGCTTCCTCCGGCTCCCCTAATTTCTGCTCCAGCGCATCCCGGACAGCGAAGAAATTGTCCACCGCACACCGAATTTCATGGGCGTCTGGGCTCGATTCGACGTCCTCAGCACCGGCCTCGATTGCAGCTTCGAGCATGTCATCCGCGCTTGCTGCCTGACCCGGGTACCGTACGATGCCTATTCGGTTGAACAAAAACGAAACTGAGTTTGTTTCGCCCAGGGTGCCTCCGTGCTTGGAGAAAGCGGCCCTTACATCCGAAGCCGTCCGGTTGCGGTTATCCGTCAGTGTCTCGACGATAATGGCTGTGCCGGAAGGCCCATAACCTTCATACCGTACTTCCACATAATCCGCTGTGCCACCCGCACCGCTTGCCTTTTTGATGGCCCGCTCGATCGTATCACGCGGCATATTATTGCTCCGTGCCGCGGCGCAGGCTGCGCGGAGACGCGGGTTGGCCGCAGGATCAGGCAAGCCCTGCCGGGCAGAAACGGTAATCTCGCGAATTAGTTTCGCAAATTGCCGAGCCCGGCGTGCGTCTTGCGCACCCTTGCGGTGCATGATGTTCTTAAATTGTGAGTGTCCAGCCATGATCCAGTTATCGAAATCGAGGGTTCCCGGGATCGTCAACGAGCGCGCACATAGCAGTGCGGAACCGGTTTGTCAGGCACCCCTGCAATGTCGTCCGTGCCTAGCACGTGCCTTATTAAGGAAGGAGCGTTCAGCTCGGCTACAGGCGGACTCGGTGATCCCGGACTAGCCTGTCGCTCAGGGGTTGCGCTCCCGGGATACAGCTCTCCCTATCGAGGGGACGGGACGGTGGTGCGCTTGTTGCACCGACAGGAAGTTAGTGCCGAGAATTGCGCGGGACAATTACCCAGTCCCGATAAAGGCCAGTGCCTCGACAAGGCCGCCCGACGTGCCAGGGCAGCGCCCGAAACTCCAAAGAGAAACCATCGATCGAATAGGTTTCGCGAGGATTGAGGCGGCACCCGGAGTTTCTGGTACAGTTGTGACGAAGGAGCGAGTATGCGTGCCCGGTTTCCGTATCGGGACTCTATGGCTCGCAGAAATGGCGATCAGCCAGGCTTGAAGGGATCCACCCGCCCAAGCAAAAACCTTGAGTGGGGAACCGATCTTTGTTCCCTTTCATCAAACGGAATCGTGGATTTGACTGACATCAACCGTTGGCTCAACACAAACGCGTGATGCCACGAAAGTGTGACGACGATGTGCGAGATTTCCGAGCTATAATCAATTTGTTCTTGGCGTTTGTGTGTAGGCTTCCAAACTCGCAGCCCCGGATTGCTCCGGGGCTCTTTGTGTGTGTGAATCATTGGTTGTGGGAATTACTGACTTTCGTGCGCGGACATGACTGCCAGCATTCGCGCTTCAACGACCGGCACCGAGGCGAACCCCTGAACTCCGATCTCCACGGGCGTAGGGGCATCACCCCCCCCCCCCCCCCCTCCGCCCCCCCCCCCCCAACCCCTCTAGTGGCCTACCCCTGTGTTGCCGTCGCGTCAAC
>JAJZBH010000150.1 GCA_021799015.1 Pseudomonadota bacterium | reverse complement strand
CGTGCGCTCGATGCGCCCCAGCTCGCGCAGGGCCACCGCCAGTCCATTCTGGCGCGGGTAGCTGCCGAGCTTCCTGAGCATCAGGGATGCCGTCACTGTGCCCTGCTTGATCGAGGCGGCCAGCCGTAGGGTTTCATCCCAATGGGCGCGGATATGCTTCACGTTGACGTTGCCGCCGATCAGGCTGGCGAGCGTCGGATACTGTTTGGCGTCGCCGTGGATATACAAGCGCTTGTCGGCCAGGTCGCGGATGCGCGGGGCGAAGCGGAAGCTCAACAGGTGCATCAGCGCAAACAGGTGATCGGTGAAGCCGGCCGTGTCGGTGTAATGCTCCTCGATGCGCAGGTCGGATTCGTGATACAGCAGTCCGTCCAGGACGTGGGTGGCGTCGCGCACTGTGGCATTGATGATCTTGGTGTGAAATGGCGCGTACTGGTCGGAGATGTGGGTGTAGAACTGCACACCCGGCTCCTGACCGTACTTCAGGTTCACTTGACCGGCAGCTTGGCCACGACCGCCGGCCTTGAAGTTCTGGCCGTCCGATGACGACGTGGTGCCATCACCCCAGTAGGCGGCGAAGGGTTGGCGGAACTGGGCGTTGACCAGCTCGGCCAGACCCGCCGAATAAGTTTCGTCGCGGATGTGCCACGCCTGCAACCACGTCAGCTTGGCGTAGGTCGCACCGGGGCAAGACTCGACCATCTTGGAGAGGCCCAGATTGATGGCATCAGCGAGAATGGTCGTCAGCAGCAGATGTTGGTCTTCGGCTGCCGCGCCGCTCTTGAGGTGCTTGAAGTGGCGGCTAAATCCGGTCCAGCCATCGACTTCCAGCAGCAGTTCGGTGATTTTGAGATGCGGCAACAGGCTGTACGCTTGCTGCATGAGCGCCTCGGCCTCGTCGGGCACGGCATTTTCCAGCGGCGAAATCTTGATTCGCCCGGTGCTAGTGATTGCGGCATCGGGCAGTTCATTGGCGGCGGCCAGCCGCTCGACTGTCGCCAGTTGCTCTTGCAGTACCGCAAGGCGAGCATCCAGAAAGCGGTCACAGTCGGTATCGACAGCTAGGCCTAATTCCCGCTGGTCGCGCTGCGCCGCGAATCGCGGCGGCGGCAACAGGTAATCCTCGAAGTCCTTGAACTGGCGCGAGCCCTGCACCCAGATGTCGCCAGAGCGCAGTGAGTTCTTCAGCTCGGACAGAACGCACAACTCGTAGAAGCGCCGATCCAGCCCATCTTCCGTACGCACCAGATTTTCCCAGCGCTTGCGCACGAAGCACGTGGGCGCGTCGTCCGGCACCTTGCGCGCATGACGGTTATTCATCCCTTTGAGTACTTCGACGCCGGCCAGCAATTCGCGCGCTGCCGGCGCGGCCTTCATGGTCAGTGCATCCAGCAGGGTCGGCGTGTAGCGCCGGAGTTGGGTGAAGCCGTCGCCGACCAGGGATAGGAAATCGAAGTCTTCCGGCCGGGCGAGCGTTTCCGCTTCGGTAATGCTCTCGCTGAATGTCTCCCAGGGAATGATCGCCTCGATGGCGGCGAACGGGTCGCCGCCCGACTGCTTGGCGTCCAGCAAGGCGCGGCCGATGCGCGAGTACAGCCGCACCTTGTCGTTGATCGCCTTGCCGGACTGCTGGAAGCGGTCGGCGTGGTTGCGCTTGGCCTTGCTGAACAGCGAACCCATGAAACGGTCGTGCAGGTCGATGATTTCGTCGATCAGCGTGGCGCGGGTGTCGAGGATCACCGCAACCAGGGTTGCATAGCGGCGGTTCGACTCCAGGTCGCGCAGGTGTTGGACCGTCATCTGTACGCCTTCACGGGCAAGCTTCAGCAGACGGTTCTGGTGAATGGCGTGTTCCAGGTCGCCGGGCAGCGCCAAGTCGCGGATAGTCTTCAGCCGTTCCAGATGGGCCAGCACATGCTTGGGCTTCGGCGGGCCGGGCGGCTGGCGTAGCCAGATCAGCCCGCTGCCCTTGGTGCCCTCGCGGATCGACAGCAAGCCGCCCAGCGCGTGGCGGTGGGAATCGGCGAGTGGCGCGGTGAGCGCTTCATAGACTTGGCGCGTGCCACGTGTCAGCGCCTCGCTGCACACGCGCTCGATGACATCGATTGTGGGTAGGATGATGTGGCGCTGCCGCAGCAGTTCGACCAGCGCTTCGGCCAGCACGATCCCCCGGTCTGTCTGCTGGGCCAGCTCGGCGAGCTGGTGAACGAAATGCCGATAGTCGGCGACAGCGAACGGCGTTAGTTTTAGCCACGCTTGCAATTCCAACAGGTGCTCGCGCCGGGTTTCCGGCCGCTGGGCATACTGCGGCCAGATGTCCGGCTCGATACGCAACTGGTGGCCAACGATGTTCAGTAGGGAGGCAGGCGGCTCCGCGTCAGTTGGCAGGGCAAAACCTGGATAGCGCAGGTAGCACAACTGCACCGCGAAACCGAGCCGGTTGTGGCTGCCACGCCGCTGACGGATCACCGACAGGTCGGGTTCGGCGAACGTGTAATGCTGAATGAATTCGTCGTCAGTGGTCGGGAAGGCAAGCAGGCCGGTACGCTCGGCTGGCGTCAGCAAATTGCGGCGCGGCAAGGTCAGTCGTCCGTTCTCAGGTACTGGTACAGGGTTTCCCGGCTGATGCCGAACTCGCGGGCAAGCTGCGCCTTCTTCTCGCCGGCAGCGGCGCGGCGCTGCAACTCGGCTACCCGCTCCGGTGCGAGTGCCTTCTTGCGACCCCGGTAGGCTCCGCGCTGTTTGGCGAGCGCGATACCCTCGCGCTGCCGTTCGCGGATCAGGGCGCGCTCGAACTCGGCGAACGCGCCCATCACCGAGAGCATCAGGTTCGCCATCGGCGAGTCCTCACCGGTAAAGGTCAGATGCTCCTTGACGAACTCGATGCACACGCCGCGCTGCGTGAGGCTCTGCACTAGGCGGCGCAGATCATCCAGGTTGCGCGCCAGGCGATCCATGCTGTGCACCACCACCGTGTCGCCTTCGCGCACAAACCCGAGCAGCGCGTCGAGCTGCGGGCGCTGCGAATCTTTCCCCGATGCTTTGTCGGTGAACACCTTGTCCACTTGGATCTGTTCCAGTTGTCGTTCCTGTCATTTTCAAAAATTATTGCGACATTTCAGAAATAGATGCGACAGCGCTGATAGGAGCACGGAGCCGATACCATGAGAGTATCCCTCCAGAAAACCAAAACATTCTGTCTGGAAGACACGGCACTGAAGGATGCGACGAGAAGCGTAGTATGGTGGTACGGACCAGTCTTGAAGAACAGTAGGGCTCACTCAGTTCCAAAGATTGTTGTCTTCTTCCGTCGTATCAATGATAAGGGCGAATTAGGCGGAATTTTTCAGCGAGAAGCGGCACTCACCCATCTGGGACTATTACGTATTGGTTCTGTTTGGCATAACGGAATGAGCAATACAAAGATTAAATATAAAACAGAGACTTTTGCTATCTCATTTAACGATAATTCCTGGGAGATTCTTTCACCACATAACAGCGTACAAGGCAGCAAAGGGTGCAACCCTATTCCACCAGTAGACTACCGCCTTGCTTTTCCATTTGACAAAAATTATCTATTGAGTTTTCAGCTGAATGACGACAGAAGGCTACTGATTCCATGCATTGAATTCTATGCTCGCTACTATGGACACTCATCTGAGATAAAACGTGTGCTAGCGATATATCTGTGGGAAGATGCTAAAAAGGGCATTTTTAAACCTATTGAAGAACCGACACCGCAGAATACCTGGGCGGTGAAACTTTCAAGGAAAATGCACAATGATGACGTAGTGTTCCTTGCTCACGTTCTCTATGATCCTTATGCGACCCATGCAGCCAAAAATATATATGCACAAATCGAAACGGCAATAGGCGCCAACCAGAAATATGCGTTTCTGAAAGTAAGCCCATGGTTCCAAGGTCCGGCAAGAATTATGGTTGCAGGACTGCCTATTGATAACGGAAAGACATTTCTTGGATTACGTATCCTTGGTGGTAGCCATCCTCATGGAAAAACAATTTTCCGTGACAGAGAAAACAATAACAATGGTCATGAAATAACCGATAACGCAGATCAAAACGGAGAAGAACGCAGTGCTCCACTGCGGGTGCTACAAAGTCTACCAGATATAGTCGATTTAACAGATGACGACGAACCAGACCAAACATCTCCCACGTTAGAGATCGAGGATGATAATTTTCTGATACTTGGAGAACCACGCCGAGTGATTTCCCGGAGATCTGAAAGTAAAAGCAAAGGCCAAGGCGAAGGTGGGCGTGGCCTAGAAGCAGCAGTAAATGAACCAACTTTTTCTACTGGTGAGTCCTATGGTACCGGAAAAGGAGTCGGGCAGGCGTTAATCTACGCTCAAGTCGCATTAGAATCAAAAGGAATATTACGCGACATGTGGAACGCAGCCATATTCTTAAAGAAGACTTACAAGGATGCTATTTGGTCGGTAGACTGGTTCACATTTGAGAATGGATTTAATAGCAACCCGGAACCGAAGTTAATTTCAATGAAGCCGTACGATAGAGATGACAAAGAGACAGATGCGGCTACCAAACGATGGGTTTACTACGACATAAAGGAACGCATCCCACGCGGCGTACTGGTCATTCGAATCATTGCGTCCGGAAAATCCGTTTATCTCCTTGAAATCCAACGTCGACAATTAACAAAAACTACCGATAATGGAGACCAGAATCAAGCTGAAGAGTCGTTCAAGGGTATGGTTTTTGTCCTGGACAATGATAGTGAGTCACTAAGTCCATGGTTGCGCAAATTTTTGTCTGGCATCCGTCATGCCAGAGGAGTAATGTACCGGTTAGAAAAGTTTTGTCCGGGAATAGCCCGATCTTTTAAGCATGCGCTAGCAAATGATGAACAAGTACCATGCGAGGCTGCTGTAAAGAATGCCTTACGGAAAGTGGGAGTAACTTTATAAAACCTATCGCTACTCGCCGGGAGAGCGAAGCAAGGGCGAGTAGTACCCGGCAGGCCATGCGGTGTACTGTATCCGCCGAAGCGACCGCGCAAGCCGGGAGAGCAGGCGCGTACAGTGCCGCATGGTGGCCGAAAGTAGCTTAAGAGACCAGTGCAGCGTCGGCGCGCCAACGAGGGTGCGCCGCTGACCGGGTCGTCCGGGGCCTGTCATCTGATCGCCAGCGCAAGGCCGATCGCGCAAGGACGCGCGAAAGGGCTTGCTGAGCACGGCGATTCTCCTTCTAACTCGCCGAAGGAGAGTAAGAATTGCCAGAATATTGATCTGATCTTGGGTGAACAATCTTGACGCTGATCCCTGCTGAAAACTGACCAATCACAAGCGCTGATTGACACACACAAAGCAGAACGATTGAATTACCTGGTTTTATCGGTAACATAGATCATTATCTATCATGGCAATAAAACAGGATAGAAATGGCCAAAGACCCCTGGCACTACCCGCGAACAGCGTTGGTCGA
>JAJZBH010000149.1 GCA_021799015.1 Pseudomonadota bacterium | reverse complement strand
GCAACATATTAATCAATGAGGTACTGTGTTGATGTTGTCAAGCACATTTCAAAGCTATTATTTCTGTATCAAGGTAATGCACGGGGCTCGCCCCGTGCATAGGGTTACATGATTTTCCAAAAAAAATGGAGCGGGTGGTCAGGGCATCACCGCACTCCCGATGATGGCATCCCGGCGGCTACTCTGCGTTAGCGCCTGCGACATCGCGCCTTGCGCTGCGCAGTACCCGCTTCCGCTTTCGCGAGGATATATCAAGCTCGTATGGTTTAATCGTACCTGAACCTCGCACCAATCACTTCCGGCCCTGAGGGCGAAGAGGTCAGTTTTATGATGACGGACTATCGTCGAATTGGCGCAGCGTGGTAAAGTCAACCGTCAAAACGAGATGAACACTTTGCGCGGAAATCCGCAGGAAGCAGTCGGTGATGATTATGGCCGACGTTATGCCGAGTTAACGTTCTCACTTCAAGGTGCAACATCTCGTGACAAACGGCCTCGCGACCGCAGCCAACCGTACCGCGAGGATGCCTCACTGCGCCCAGAAAGCTCAAAGCGCGGCCGCTGATATTCTAGCTCTGACATAAACGCCATGTTAATATCATGTTATTATCCTATGACAATTCAACAAGCTGGCTGATAGGATTCCATACGAACGCCGTACGCCGCGTTTCGACTCCACCGACTAAAATCGTGTCATCAGCAGCGAGTCTCCCGCCAAGCCTAGCATAAAACCAGCGGGAGGGATTGGCTGACAACACCCAGACCGCAAGTGATCTCGTACCTTTTGCGGCCAAATCACCCGCCGCAGCTTGAACCAGCAGACGGCCGTACCCACGATTGCAGTAGTCGTCGAGCAGATAAAGCGTTTCGATCTCGCTATCCGCAAGCAGAGTCTGGGCGCGGCGCGCCGTGACAAAGCCGATAACACGTCGGCCAGTTTTAGCTATTTCGATGTGCTCCGGCAAAGAATCAACAGCGACATGGACCACCCCACCGGACCGGATCATCCGTCTATAGACGCTGGTCAACCTGTGAACCGACAAACCCGTAAGAACATGGTCTGGCACCATGCCAGGATATGTCGTCCGCCAGCTTGCCACGTGCACGTCGGCAATGCCGTGTGCGTCGTCCGGCATCGCCGGGCGAAGTACAATCATTTCTTCCGCTCCATTCGGCAACAAAAGAACCCATCCGTGTTATTACGCGCGGGTGTCAGCCGCAACGCATCTCCGTTTAGATAGCCGATCTGCATCTCCCCGATTTTCATCAATTGAAACTCGGGGTAGCGTTCCAGAAACGCGGAAATCTGTTCCTCTCCCTCCTCGGTCAATAGCGAACAGGTGGCGTATACGAGCGCCCCACCTGGCCTGACCAAGCGTTGAGCCGAATCGAGAATTGATGCCTGCTTCGCCACGAGTTCCGCAAGATCCACTGTGGTGAGCCGTAACCTCGCGTCCGGATTCCGCCGCCACGTGCCGGTTCCGGTACACGGCGCATCGACCAGAACAACGTCACACTTCTTCTCCTGGCGCTTTAACCATTTGTCCCCCGTTACCAGTAGATGCCGCTCGACATTGTGAACATTTGCACGACGCAACCTCTTTATTGCCCCATTCAATCGATGCTCTGAAACGTCGCACGCGGTAATCCGACCATGATTATTCATGGTCATCGCAAGAGCCAAAGTCTTACCGCCCGCGCCGGCACAATAGTCAATAACACGCATCCCTGGCTTCGCGCCGGCTAGCAGGGCTACGAGTTGACTACCTTCATCCTGCATCTCAAACCAACCATCGTGAAATAGACGCGACTGGCTAACATTCTGGCGGCCAAAGAGTCTTAACCCCCAAGGGCTTAATTCGGTAGGCTTGACGTCAAATCCTTCTTCTTTCAAGGCAGAGAGAGCCGCCGCACGGGTTGTTTTCAATAGATTAACTCGAAGATCTGTAGGCGCTTGTTGCATCAGTGCAACGCATTCGTCGTCAAATCTGTCACCAAAATGTGCCCGTAAAAGAGGCTCCACAAAATCAGGGATTTCCAGCCGCACATCATCGCTCATCGTTGGATGATTCAGCGTATGCTGGTCGAGTCGTGCCAATGCCCGATGTTCATCATCTTCAAGTGCAGGCGGTCCAAATCGCGAGCTGCCGCAAGTCACAGCGACCCGGTTTGCACTGGAACCACTCAGAATCGACAACGCAAAAACAAGCAAGCGCGGCGTTGGTGCCGCGCCAACCCGATCAAGCCACCAGCCGAGGCGGTAGCGCGCGCGAATCACAGACCAGACATTCTCGCTGATTTCCCGCCGATCTCCACCACCAATGAACCTGCGTGCCCGAAAAAACTCGTTAGCGACCGCGTCGGCCGGACGCCGGTCAATCTCTATCGAGCCAAGCAGTTCAATTGCCGCCTGCAAACGCCCGGCAGAGGTCATCACACTCTAATCCTGCCGGTAATTCGGAGCTTCGCGCGTGATCGCAACATCGTGGACATGGCTTTCTCGCAAGCCCGCGGCGGTTGCACGACGGAAGCGCGTAGTGCTTTTCAAGGCTTCGATAGAAGCTGATCCAGTATAGCCCATGCCAGCTCGCAATCCGCCGACGAGCTGATGTACCACGGCGGCCATTGCTCCCTTGTAAGCCACCCTGCCCTCGATCCCTTCGGGAACGAGCTTGAGAGCGTCCGTTATATCCTGCTGGAAATACCTATCCGCCGAGCCACGCGCCATGGCACCGAGGCTGCCCATACCGCGATACGATTTGTACGACCGTCCTTGATACAGAAATACCTCTCCAGGCGCTTCATCCGTTCCGGCCAGCAACGAACCAATCATGACGCAATCCGCTCCGGCTGCAATCGCTTTGACCACGTCACCGGACGTCCGGATACCCCCATCGGCAATGGCAGGAACGTTAGCGTCACGGCATGCCGCTGCTGTCTCTAGCACGGCGGAGAATTGCGGCACACCCACACCGGCTACCACACGGGTTGTACAAATGCTGCCAGGCCCGATCCCGATCTTGATGGCATCTGCCCCAGCCGAAATAAGAGCGCTTGCGCCTTCCGGTGTGGCGACATTGCCTGCAATAATTTGCACCGCGTTCGAAATTTCCCTTACGCGGGCGACCGCTCGCAGGACACCTTCAGAATGGCCATGAGCGGTATCAACAACGACGACATCGGCACCCGCAGAAATCAGTGCTTCAGCGCGAGCAAAGCCGTCCTCACCAACACCCGTCGCGGCTGCAACACGCAAACGACCAAGTTCGTCCTTGTTAGCGAGTGGATGCGCCTCGGCCTTATCCATATCCTTTACGGTGATCAGACCAATACAGCGAAATGCCTCGTCAATCACCAAAAGCTTCTCTATCCGGTACTTATGCAGCAATTGCTTTGCAGTTTCGGGAGCGACGTCGGCGGGCGCCGTAATAAGATTTTCATGCGTCATCAGTTCTGAAACGCGAGAATTTGGATCAGTCGCGAAACGCACATCGCGATGCGTCAAGATACCAACCAAGCGGTTCGTCTTACGTTCGACGACAGGAACGCCGGAAATACTGTGCGCGGCCATTAGGGCTTGGGCTTCAGCTAATGTTTGGTCCGGATAAATTGTGAGTGGATTGACAACCATTCCACTTTCAAATTTTTTTACCAACCGGACCTGTTCCGCTTGTTCGGAAATTGAGAGGTTCTTGTGGATCACGCCGATTCCCCCCTGCTGCGCCATGGCAATCGCCATTTTCGCCTCAGTGACGGTATCCATTGCCGCTGAAATCAGCGGGATGTTGAGCGAAATTGCGCGTGTGAGCCGCGTGGTGGTGTCAACTTCCGTCGGCAGAACCGCCGAATATTCCGGGACCAACAGGATATCATCAAAGGCGAATGCCTCTGTCACGCGGTCAACGCCAGTCCGATGGTGCGGAACAGTACCCACCACGTCGCGTCGCGGAGAATCATCAAAAACGAGGGCCATGGCACGTCCTTGGCTGGAGCAACCTTGGCGACCCCTAGTACTCGTCACCGACCGCTTCTGCAAGCGAGCAGAAGTTTATCCTGTTATTCCGTATGGTCCGAAACGTAACCCCACATACGCCACATGAGTAACCGTGGCCGGAAGAGACCACAGCGCACCAGGAAGGAAATGCCTGCAATCTGCATCGACACCATGGTGCTAAGGCGGTTGGCCCTTGCGGGTCGCGATGTGAACGGGCTTCTCGCAGCGATTCAGCGCAGGCAGAACCATAGAGCACTCAAAATGAGGCATTTGAAGGCCACTCGGGTCATGCATAACCGCGACAATGCCACTGCAGGCTGTGCCTGCCGCAGACATGTCCGTCGTTGAATTCGCGATGACGAAACCTTGTGCAAGGAGTGGGGATCCATTGCGCCAAACAGCCTGCCGCGAGAGATTAGACGGCGCCGTTGGATGTTCAAACCCTGCCAGAATTCCAGCCAACGTCGTAGTCTGCGACTTCAGATCTCGTGCTAGAGGAGACATGTGTGCACCAACGGCCGATCCTCGCCCGCGCAGTTCCACCAGCCAGACATGAATCATAGCTAAATACGGCATATCCAGCTGCCACCACGACCGCGGTGCAGCCGACAAGCACGAGGGAGCATTTAGTTGACGACTGTCAGCCGCTCGGAAATGGCTTCCTGCATCTCCATGCTAGGCCGCATTGCCGCTGCCCTGCCATCGGCGTGTGAGGAAATTCAGATCACGAAATATCATCATGAATGACAATTCAGCCCCAAAACACGCAGACTTCCATTGGTCCATCCCAAAACCGAACCCCGAGCCGGCATCAATAGTAACCACCTGCAGCACGCAAATCGTCCGAGCACCATTTCCGTCCCTAGGCGACCACAGCGACGGCGGGCCAGGTGCGCCAAGCGTCATAGCAACGGTGAGACAGAGCGGGTCTTTTTGATGAGGACACGATAAGCTGGATCACTTGTAGGTACATCGCTTGTGCCCGTGCAAGTAGCGGCAGTTGCGTTCCGCGCCGCATCCCGATCCGGCGCACAACACTGAACACCGCCCTGCATGCCTTGCAGTGCTAGAACGGCGCGCCTGGCATGTAGGCGGCACCAGCCGCCCGCCTCGGCATGTGACACGCCGGGTCATTGCGGCCAGTGCTCCATCTCGGACCACGCCCACCCTGCATCTTCGTCCGCAAGCATCCCCTAAGGCAAGAAGCACCATCTTGTTTCTTTGTTCCTCCCGTCGTAATCGGTATATGCCTCCTTGGCCTCTGGTACTCTCCCCCCCCCCTTGTGCGGTAGGATTTTGTCGCCTCCCCATGAATGCCAGGATTCTCGACAATGCATACCAAGCCAACCGACAAGCAGGACGCTCCACCTCAGACCGCAGATCAGCAACAGGCCGCGTTTTTGCGCGACTGGGTGGCGCTATGGCAAAGCGAACTGACAGCCTTGGCAACCGACCGAGAAGTGTCAGAGGCTTGGATGCGGTTGTTGGATCTCTGGTCTGGCTTTGCCAGCACGATGCTTCCT
>JAJZBH010000148.1 GCA_021799015.1 Pseudomonadota bacterium | reverse complement strand
TTATTAGCCCCCCCCCCACCACGACATATACTCAATCGAGGATCTGGCTCAACTCATCTACGATCTTAAGCAGATTAATCCGATTGCAACCGTCTGCGTAAAACTAGTTTCACGTTCGGGGATCGGTACAATTGCTGCTGGTGTCGCCAAGGCGAAAGCGGACACTATACTGGTCTCCGGCCATTCAGGCGGCACTGGCGCCTCGCCTCAGAGCTCCATCAAGTACGCCGGACTGCCTTGGGAAATGGGCGTCTCGGAAACGCATCAGGTGCTGATGCTCAACCGGCTTCGCCATACTGTACGACTGCGTACTGACGGTGGCATCAAAACAGGTCGTGATGTGGTTATTGCAGCGATGCTCGGTGCCGAAGAGTTTGGAGTTGGAACCGCCTCCCTTGTGGCGATGGGCTGCATAATGGTTCGTCAGTGCCACTCGAACACGTGCCCAGTCGGCGTGTGCACCCAGGATGAGAAGCTGCGCGCAAAATTTAACGGCACACCCGAAAAGGTGATCAATCTGTTTTCCTTCATTGCGGAAGATGTCCGCATGATTCTTGCTGAGTTGGGTTTCCGCCGTTTTGAGGACATTATAGGCCGCACTGATTTACTGCAACAGGTCTCCCGCGGCTCCGAGATTCTTGATGACCTCGATCTCAACGCCATTCTTACCCAGGCTGATCCCGGCGCTTACGCTCGGTATTGCACTCGGGTTGGCCGTAACGAGGTTCCCGAATCACTTGACGCACAGATGATTTCTGACGCACAGCCATTTTTTGAGCGCGGCGAAAAAATGCAACTCCAATACGGAATCCGCAACACACACCGCGCCATCGGTACACGATTCTCCTCCCGAATCGTTCGAGATCTCCACGGCGCGGACCTCCAAGGAAATCATGTTACTGTTCGGTTACGTGGGTCAGCTGGCCAGTCTCTTGGTGCCTTCGCCGTTCGTGGACTTAAGCTTGAAGTGTTTGGAGATGCCAACGACTACGTTGGCAAAGGCCTGTCCGGGGCGACGATCGTGGTTCGGCCGGCACCATCTTCGATTCTTGTTAGCAATCAGAATACGATCATCGGCAACACTGTGCTCTATGGTGCCACATCTGGTCGTCTGTTCGCCGCCGGCCAGGCCGGCGAACGCTTCGCGGTCCGGAACTCCGGCGCCGTGGCGGTCATAGAAGGCGCAGGATCGAATGCGTGTGAATATATGACTGGGGGTACCGTCGTGATCCTCGGCCCCGTCGGCAACAATTTCGGCGCTGGTTTCACAGGCGGAATAGCATTCGTTTATGATGAAGCGAACGATTTCGAGCTGCGCGTTAATCCCGACACCATCACTTGGTACCGCGTTACTGAAACCTACTGGGCCCAGCATCTACGTGACCTGATCAACGAACATACAACCGAAACGCAAAGCCGCTTCGCCGAGATGCTTCTAAATGCTTGGGACCGCTCACTACCACGTTTCTGGATTGTGGTGCCTCGCGATTACGCACGCTTCCTACCAGTTCCAGTGGCCGCTCCTGACGACCTCCGCATACCGGCACAATAACGTGCTACATAGACGTATGAGGCTGCACCGTTGGCTGAACCTCCCTACGGCTTACTTAAAGGCAAAGCGTTCTGGTGAGGCCATTGTCCAACCTCTGTGCGGCTCTCGCTTGCGCCGCTACAACATCCCCCCCCTCGTCGGTTGAACGGCCAGCCGCTTTCGGCGGGCAAAACACTCCGATGCCACAATAGTCATGGGGTAGGACAAAGCACTTCCCACTCGTGGGCTGATCGGACCTTCGAGCTCGCCCGTCGTAAGGGTTGGTCAAGCCTGTTGAACCTGCCGCACCTCAGAGGGCTTTCCGGGCGCAGCATGATGCTAGGAATGCCCTATAGGAATCGCGCCGCACCGGTTCGGTGACGCCATCCCCGAAATACACGCACCCGTTGCGACAACAGCTTCTTTACATTTTCGCCAGTGGTGGATCGAACTGGCTCAGCCGAGTGGTCCGACTATCGCTCTCGAGCAGTCGCCCGCTAGCATCCTCGGCCTTGCGTCGAACCAGCTCAACCGGCGTGTGCCCGGAACGCAGCACCTTCTCGTGCTGCAGCCCAAAATTTTTTGAAACAAATTGTAGCTCAGTTTCTCCGCCTTGGTAACCTTGCCTTCGGCAACCAACTGGTTACCATATCGGCGGGGCACGCTCTGCCGCGCTCATTTTCAGCGAGCTCGCGCTGGCGGTGTTTGCGTAGCACTCGGTCGGCGCCTGATCTGCTTTCTGAAAACTGGACCATACAGTGCATCCCAACCTAGGCTTCTCCTCTCATCACCGGATGAAAAACAGGGATCACCTCATGTCAACCAGGCCAGCTGACGGGAACCTTGGGATGTACACCCTACGCTCTGTGTCATCGCGATTTGGCTGATGAAACCCTCACCGATGTGAGAACCACCGAACGGGCCGTTACCAAAGTTAAGGACCTGCCGAGCGATAACGCGGGGAAGCGACACCGAACATCGTGGCCGGTATCCGCCTATCGAATTTGTGAAAGCCACTAATTCAGGCAAGCAACACACATGAGGCGGTTGGGCCCAGGTGGCCTACGGTGTTTGGGACGCCAGATAGAGTCACCAGCGATGAAGCCGATGAGAGCTGTGTTCAGGGGTAAAATCGTCCTAGCGCTAGACCACCCCAAACATGCAAATCCTCTAACGACACGCCAACGCAGCTAGCCTAGTGTTATCAGCTGTACCATCCACTCTAGGCACAGCCTCACCGTCATTTATGGTGAGAATGTCAGAATCCGATGCTGTCGTTACAATGTCCGTGGTTTAACACCTCAGGCAATCACATGCCCGGACCAACGAGCCCCCTTTCCTATCCACTCACGGCGAATACTGTGGAGTTCCGTTGATCCGTCACGCGTTACAGCATGCAATTAGTTTAAAGTATTCGAACAAGTCAGCTGGCGTTCGTAAGCGCGCTTTTTGGGTTTAGACTCTGAATGTGGCCACTTTCCGTGCCTGCGGTGGGATCGATGACACAGTTGATGAGCGAAGGGATTCCTTGTTCGATGCTTTCCTTCACCGCTTTCTGGAGATTCACGGTGTCAGTTACATGATATCCTTTGCCGCCAAAAGCATCGATCATTTTGTCGTAACGCGCACCGTTAATGAAACCGGTAGGTGAAGGCTCCTTGCCACTCTCATCCCCACGGTAAATGCCGTTATTGTTGAAGATAACCGTAGTAATCGGCAGCTTGTAGCGACAAATCGTTTCGATCTCCATTCCGCTGAATCCAAAGGCGCTGTCACCTTCGATAGCAACAACGGGCTTGCCACTCTCGACAGCCGCGCCGATCGCGTAGCCCATGCCAATTCCCATGACGCCCCAGGTTCCACTATCGAGACGCTTGCGGGGCTCATACATATCGATGATGTTCCGGCCGAAATCCAGCGTGTTGGCGCCCTCGTTCACGATGTAAACATCAGGTCTGTCCGTAAGGGCATTCCGAACCGCACGCAATGCGCTTGAGAAATTCATTGGACTTGGATCGGCGTTGAGACGTGCAGCCATGCGCTCAATATTAACCTTTTTGCGCTCGCCAATCGCATCAATCCAGGCAGAATTCGGCCGAATTTGCCCAGGCTTAAGCATTGCCAGGAAGGCCGACATCGCCGACTTGATGTCACCCACAACCGGCGCTGCGATCGCGCGGTTGCTGTCGATCTCGGTGGGCGAAATATCAACCTGCACAAAGCGCGTGGTTTGCGACCATAGCGGGCCCTTACCGTGTGAGAGAAGCCAGTTCAAGCGAGCTCCAACCAGCATCACAACGTCAGCCTGACCAATAGCAAATGATCTGGCGGCAGCTGCCGACTGGTGATGATTGTCGGGCAAGAGTCCTTTTGCCATCGACATCGGCAAGAAAGGGATACCTGTGGACTCGACAAACGAACGAATCTCTTTGTCGGCCTGAGCATAGGCGGCCCCTTTTCCAAGAAGAATGAGGGGGCGTTGCGCCGACGCCAAAAGATCCAATGCTCTTTTAATCGATTCCGGGGCCGGGATCTGACTTGGCGCAGGATCAACCACCTTAATCAGGGATTCCTTACCCACCGCCGCATCAAGCGTCGCTCCAAGCACTTCCGCAGTAAGATCAAGATAAACGCCACCTGGCCGACCAGATACCGCCGCGTGGATTGCTCGCGCAACGCCGATGCCGATGTCTTGAGGCCTGTTTACGCGATACGCTGCCTTGGCGTACGGCAGCGCGGCATTCATTTGGTCGAGTTCCTCGTAGTCACCTTGCTGGAGATCGACGATTGCGCGGTCGCTCGAGCCGCTGATTAGAATCATTGGGAAACAGTTCGTTGTAGCATTCGCCAGCGCCACCAATCCATTTAGGAATCCTGGCGCGGACACTGTAAGGCAGACACCAGGCTTCTGGGTAATGTACCCCGCAATCGCCGCCGCATTACCGGCAGATTGTTCGTGGCGGAAGCCGATGTACCGAAACCCCTGAGCCTGAGCCAGTCGAGCCAAGTCCGTAATCGGAATACCTGCAACCCCATAAATCGTGTCGATTCCGTTCAGCCTCAGAGCGTCTGTTACGAGGTGGAATCCGTCAGTCAAAGTCGGCGCGTTCATCTCAATTTACCTCCATGCAGTTCTCATCACTTCACCGAACGGGACAATCTTGTCCGGCAAGCGCCTATCTCAGAGCTGCCGTCAACCACAGACAGACGAAACCTGCAACGGTCGGCGCCGATCGGATGCAGCCTTGGGGAGAATGGGCCAAGGATAGTACTAGGCTAAACGTTCATGGCTCCTAGCGTGGAATCCGGTACCAAGCCTGTCTCGTTTCCGCAGCGTCGCGAAAACCGTGCACCTTCTAGGCCTGCTGCATCCTTATCTGCTCTGCGAATCCTCCAACCTAATAACCCCGGAAACGTATCTTCCAAAGATCCTCCACCAGCATAAACAGGGTACGCATACCAGCCACTACATAAGATCATGGCGTAACTGCTGTTGCCGGGCCAGAGCTCCTCCACAAATTCGTCCCAAAGGCCAAGCACCCGGCTAAGGCGACACGGTTCCTTCCCCTAAAGCACCAGCAGGCGCGGCGATGCCAACACTGAGAAAAACGCCCTCCCCAAAAAATCTGAGCAGGCGAATCCTTGCAAGCGGGAATGGGAGAGGAATGATCGCGCGATTTAGGAGTGGCGATGCATGAAACAGGCTTTGCGGAAGCTAATGTAGAAGCCGAAAGTTCATGCCTTCTCCCGCTTGGCTTCTGAACGCCATATACCCGACACCATAGGCACCGCCATTCGAGCTAACGGGCTTTCTTTCGCGCAATATACAGGGCCGCTGCGGGCCGAACAGAGCAGGTCGATGTTTTCTTTCGGCACACGAGTACTGGCCGCGCCAATTCTCCCTACAAAATTTGCCATTCGGCGCGGAGCCAAAATCAAAAAAGCGGCAAGCGCAGCGACTCAAACACCAGACTTTCAAAATTAGGCTGTTGTCCGCCGCTTGT
>JAJZBH010000007.1 GCA_021799015.1 Pseudomonadota bacterium | reverse complement strand
TTCGTCGAACACGTAACGCGTCGGTACAGTGCTATCGTCGAGACCGCCCCAAACAGCCTGAGCCATGACCAAAGCATGATTTGCGATCACCAAGTCTGCGCCGCGCGCCCTGCGAATAACGTGTTCAATGGTACAGCGACGCCAGTGGTTACACGCGGAATGAATGCATTCGCCTCTACGGTCGGCAATCTGCGGCAAAATGCCAGATCCAAACAGATCGGCAAACCAGCCAGGCAAATCACCGCCGGCAAGGTCATGTTCCAAGGAGACAAGCGCCCAGCGTGCAATTAAGCCGAGCGCAATAAGTGTGTCGCCCCGCGCGTTGCTGGCGGCCTCCTCGTAATTGAGCAGGCAAAGATAATTTTCACGCCCTTTCCGCGTGACCACGCGATCACGGCGACGTATCGCGTCAGGCTCTAGACGCACCAGTTCCTGCTCGATCTGACGCTGCAAATGGCGCGTGTACGTTGACACCCATACAGTGCCCTGATTCCGTTCCGCCCAGAGTGATGCGGGAGCAAGATAACCGAGCGTTTTCCCCGTGCCGGTACCCGCCTCTGCGAGCACGCAATGAGGCGCGCTATCGTTCAGGCACGGTGCGAAAGCCGATGTTACTGCCGACGCGTAATCCGATTGTGCGGGCCTTGTTTCGGCACCGGGCCCAAGCAGCTCCGAGAGCCGGGCACGCGCTGCATCAGGTGGCACTGGGTATGAAGTCGCTGGTGGACGCGGCGCTTCTTCCTCCCATTCGGGAAGGATGGACCACAATCGGGTGCCAACCCGATCAGGCCGCGCCGCCGGTTCACCGAGCGCAGCGGCAACGCTCCGGGCCCATCCCCACCCTTCAGTTCCCAAGAGCGCGGCCAAGGATGCGGCATCACGGTTCATTGCAAGATCTCGGCCCTGCGCCAGCCGGGCGAGCAACGCTGACGCTATTCGCGGCAATATCGAAACTGCTTGTTCCAACCCGGAAGGAAGCGGAAAATCGAGGGCACCGGCGAGCCCGCTCGGGGTTGGTGGGCACGACGACGCCGGCAGCACGAACACAAATAATTCCAAAAGGTCGAGCGTTTTCATCGCCAGGCCCAGCCGCCTCAACGTGGCTGGAGCATGAACTACGATGGGGGGCGATGAGTCTCGAAGCCATGCACGCGTCGATTCGGTCGAGAGCGTGAGCACTTCGCCATCAACCGTCAAAATCGCGGCGGTGCCGTGTGAAGTGACCAGCGCCGGCGAATCGGGCAGCAACATTCGGGAACCTGGATCCATGGTCCATGTATATCCGGCATGCAGTCTCGCCCAAACTCAATGGTTTGACCCGCAGCTATGTGGCCCCTACAGCAAGGCCATGAACAAGAGTTTCGCTTCGCTTCCGAACTCGTGGCCTTTTCGTGAAGCTGCTCGTGTCGCCGCGCGGCTGGAGCGCACCGGAAAGGCGGAGGCCCTTTTTCAAACCGGCTATGGCCCTTCAGGGCTGCCGCATATCGGCACGTTCATGGAGGTGGCTAGGACATCCTGGATCCAGCTTGCCTTCACCCGTTTGACGGGAAAACCCTCAAAGCTTTTGGCATTTTCTGATGATATGGATGGTCTCCGTAAAGTGCCGAGCAATGTTCCGCACCAGGAAATGTTACATAAGTTCATCGGCCACCCACTGACACGAGTGCCCGATCCGTTCGACTCGCACTCGAGTTTTGGCGCCCACAATAATGCGAAACTACGTGAATTTCTTGACTCTTTTGGTTTCGACTACGAATTTGCGTCAGCTACCGAGTATTACTGCTCGGGCCGCTTCAATAGTACATTGCGACGAGTAGCCGAGCAGCACGATCGGATTCGGAACATCATTCTTCCGACGCTTCGGCCAGAACGCCGCGCAACGTACTCTCCGATACTGCCCATCCATCCCAAGAGCGGCATCGTGATGCAGGTTCCGATCGAACATGTCGACGTCGATGTCGGCAGCGTTCGATGGCGTGATCCAGAAACGGGATCGGTTTACGAGACGTCGATCTACGATGGAGCGGCGAAACTTCAATGGAAAGCCGACTGGGCCATGCGCTGGGCTGCGCTCGGCGTCGATTACGAAATGTCCGGGAAGGATCTGATCGACTCCGTCAAGCTATCTTCAGCAATCATGCATGTTCTCGGCGCTGAACCCCCGGAGAGCTTCACATACGAACTGTTCCTGGACGAGCATGGCCGGAAAATCAGCAAGTCGAAGGGAAACGGCCTTTCGGTCGAACAATGGCTCACCTACGCACCCCGGGAAAGCCTCGGCCAGTTCATGTTCGCCGCGCCCCAACGCGCCAAACGATTGTATTTCGATGTTATTCCGCGGGCCACCGATGACTACCTAACCAGTCTTGAAGCGTTACGCAGCGGGCACGGGAATGCAGAAGAAAATCCAGCATGGTTTATTCATGGTGGTGTCGTTCCGACCACTGGCGGCAGCCCGGTTGCCTTCAGCATGCTGCTCAATCTTGCATCGGTGGTTAATGCCGAAACGCCGGATGTGCTGTGGGGCTTCATTCGCAGCTATCGTCCCGATGCCTCGCCAACGACCTCGCAATTTCTTGCACAACTCGTCGATCACGCGGTGCAATACTATCAGGACTTTATAAAGCCGGCGAAACGCTACCGCATACCGGATGCTTCGGAGCGTGCTGCACTCCACGACCTCGCCGACAGCTTGCGTCTCGTCCCCGAGGGTGCTGATGTTGAAACGCTGCAGACATTACTTTACGATATAGGAAAACGGCATGATTTCAGCAACTTGCGCGACTGGTTTTCCTGTCTATATCAAGTCTTGCTTGGCCAGACTGACGGGCCTCGCTTCGGTGCGTTCATTACTCTTTATGGTGTCAGATCAACCATTCTACTAATCGAGCAGGCCTTGACGCGCGACCAAGCCGCCTAAGAAAGTGTCGGTGCAAGTGTGACGGCTTTGCCGCATCCGAAACAAACCTGACCCGACGGAGGTCAGATTTGCTTAACCCGCATTGTTCCGTTGCGGTTGCGCCATTATGTTGCCGGCATTGAGACAATCTTGCCCTTTGCGAGGCGCACCGATGCTGACGTCGCTTGATCGCAGCAAACGCGGGCCTACGCGTTTAATTCAGCAGAAACGATGGTAAAACCGAAGCGTGCAGCGCGCTCGTCTGAAAAGAAGCCCGTGCAGGGTTTGCCCAGCATTGCTGAACTCCACACATTTCTTTCGAAGTCGCATGGCCGCATGACCATACGTGACGTAGGTCGCGCGTTTGGTGTGACGCCAGAACAACGACCCGCCTTACGGAGGCTCTTGAAGAGTCTCTCAGGAGGCCATCCAATGACCGAAGCCAAGAGAAGGGTCGTGCAATCGCTTCCTGAGCGATGCGTGGTCGAAATTACGGGTATGGACCGGGATGGAGATCCACTCGCCCGACCCGTCGGCTGGGATCGAGGCAAACCAGCGCCAATAATCTTCATGCGACCGGAACGCCGTGGCCAACCAGCGCTAGCGCCAGGCGCCCGTGTCATAGCCAAGCTTAGAAGAATCAGCTCAGACCGTTACGAAGGCAGTACGGTCAAGAGAATGGATCTGCGACCGGTCAGCATAATCGGCGTCTTCCACACGACAGCGCATGGAGGGCGAATTGAGCCGGTCGACCGTAAAGTTCGCGCTGAATGGGTAGTGGCTGCCGATGCCACCGCAGGGGCGCAAAATGGCGAGATCGTTCGTGCCTATCCCCTGCCCGCTTCAGGCTACGGGCCTAAACCAGCCCGCATCGCTGAACGTCTTGGCACAATGAATGACGCAAGTTCGATAAGTTTGATTGCGATCGCAAGTCTCGGAATACCGCATGATTTTCCGAGTGACGTTCTCGATGAAGCAGCTCAAGCAAAAGCAATCCATCTTGGCACAAGGATTGATTTACGGACGGTTCCTCTCGTGACGATTGATGGTGCCGATGCCCGGGATTTCGACGATGCAGTTTTTGCCGAACCGAATGGTCAGGGATACCGGATTATCGTCGCCATCGCGGATGTCGCGCATTATGTAAAATCTGGTTCCGCACTTGATTGTGAAGCGCGGAACCGCGGTAACTCGATCTACTTTCCAGATCGGGTAGTGCCCATGTTACCTGAAGCGCTTTCGAACGGCTGGTGCAGCCTGCGTCCGGGTGAAGATCGCGGATGCTTGTTCGTCGACATAAGAATCGGCGCAGATGGACGCTCGATTGGGCATTTTTTTGGCCGCGGCCTGATGCGGAGCGCGGCACGGCTCACGTACGAGCAAGCCCAGTCTGCCCATCAGCGGCAGGATAGTCTCGATCTGCCAGTAGGTACGCTTGACCATCTTTTCGCAGCATACCAACTCCTTGCGAAGGCACGCGTCGAGCGTGGCACCCTCGACCTTAATTTGCCGGAACGGCAGATCATGCTTGATGTAAACGGAAAAGTGAGTTCCGTGGCACCCCGTCCACGGCTCGACAGCCATCGACTGATCGAAGAGTTCATGATCCTTGCCAACGTTGCCGCTGCGGGCGAGTTGGAGCGGCTGAAGCTGGCATGCATGTACAGGGTGCATGCACCACCATCGCCAGAAAAACTTGACGCGCTGAGGGATCTTCTCTCGACTTTCGAGATCAACCTAAAACCTGGGGACCAGCTGCACCCTCGCGATCTCGATCAGGTTCTAAAACATGTTGCCGGAACGGCGGCTGCACCCTTGGTGAACGAGGCCATACTGCGCAGCCAGTCGCAGGCACAATATGCACCCGAATCGATCGGCCATTTCGGTTTAGGCCTTCAGTCCTACGCTCATTTCACTTCTCCGATCCGTCGCTATGCCGACCTGCTGGTGCATCGGGCGCTGATTACAGGTTTAAATCTGGGCCGAGATGGCCTCTCCCCGGAAGCAGCAGGGTCATTCACCGAACTCGCGGAACATATCACCGTGACGGAACGACGTGCCGCCGACGCCGAACGGCAGTCGACCGATCGGTATCTTGCTGCATATCTAGAAAATCAGATCGGCTCGGAGTTTACCGGGCAAATTTCAGGCGTGACGCGATTTGGTCTGTTTGTGACACTAACCGATACAGGCGCGTCCGGGTTTATACCGTTTGCCCAGTTACCGGATGACTTCTGGTATCACGATGAACGCTCCGGGACACTGAGCGGAAAGCGAACTCGGTTAGTCTTTCGGCTTGCCGATCCGATCATTGTTCGTTTGATCGAAGCAACACCGGCTACGGGTGGCCTGATTTTCACCGCTGTTCCTAGCGCGGAGATGGTCCCTGACGCGCACAAACGGCCAAATCGCCCAGCCGTGCCCAAATCGCGTAAGAGTGGTCGACATGGGCGGGGACGGTGACCCAGATGCGTGCCCGCTCGCGCTTTGGCCTGGTACGCTATCTAAGTATCGCCACCACACTGGTGCTCGCTCCAGCTGGGGCCGCGCATGCAGCGTCACGTCATTTCGATACCGTACAAGCGGCTCAAATCTGGGGAACTGCACTCGATTTCACAGCACCACGCATTCTGGAGCCCACTTCGATTTCACAAATGGCGTTATGGGGCCTTTCTGGCGTAAGCGCCCTCGACCCAAACCTAACGGTGCAGGAGGAACAAGGAAAAATCGTCCTCTACGGTCCGACCAAAGTGCTTTTCACGACTCCCGAACCGAAGCCAGATGCGGCACTTCAATGGGGCGCCGCTTGCGCCCGAGTTGCAGCGCGTGCTTTTGATGCATCGCAAGAATTGCGCCGCGCTGGAACGAATACTGTAATCCGGGAATTCTTTGACGAGTTATTCAATCACTTCGATCCTTACTCACGCTACCAACCTCCAACCACTCTCACCGGACTCGGACAAACGGACGAGGCCAGCCTGGGCCTAGAACTGATCCAAAAAGGTGACGAGATCATGGTCGGGAGTGTTGCCCCCGGAGGGCCTGCGGATCAGGCAGGGATAACTGATGGAATGCAGGTCATCGCAATCGGCAAATTAAAGACCGACCAGGTTGGCTTGGCCGCGTTGCAGTCGCTTTTGCCTGGAATGCCCGGGACGAAGGTAAGCATCACTGTCCGCCCACAGCGCAGTCTTCCACAACGCCTCATTTTGACTCGCGAGATCGTGCCGCAGCAAACAGTTTTCACGGCGATTCATCGAGGCATTGGAGAAATTCGAGTTGCCGAGTTCAGCGATGATACTGGCTCGCAGTTTGCGAGCGCGCTTGGTGCACTGATGGCCCACAACCCGACGCCGAAAGGCATTATCATTGATTTACGCGGCAACCGTGGCGGCGTACTCAGGCAAGCCGTACTCAGTGCCGATACCTTGCTCTCTCATGGAACCATCATTCGTACGATCGGACGTGATCCGGCCGCGAACAAGATCTGGCGTGCCGAAGGTGCGGATCTTGCACCCGGCTTGCCTGTCGTGATTCTGGTCGATGGCCGCACGGCGAGCGCGGCCGAAGTGTTCTCAGCTGCTCTGGCAGACAATGATCGGGCAGTTGTTGTCGGCAGCTCAACGCTTGGCAAGGGGCTGGTGCAGGATGTCGCTGAAATGCCCGGCGGTGGTCAGTTATTTGTAACGTGGAGCCGGATGATCGCGCCACGTGGATGGCCACTGCAGGGACTCGGTGTCATTCCACAGATCTGCACCAGCTTGGGCCCGGATTCCTTGGCGCAACAACTCGCTGCACTTAAATCCGGGCACGACTTGATGGCGAAGGCAGAGACCGAAGCCAGGATGGCGAGAGCGCCGATGCCGCTGGCGCAGACGCTCACAATTCGGGAAGCCTGCCCTGCGGCAATCGGCGCCAACGACGATTTTCGAGCCGCCGAAGCCGTAATCGACGATCCGATCGCCTATAAAGCTGCACTTATCCGCCCACTCCTGCAGTCTGTCAGTGCCGACGGATAGAAAACCGGTCTTGACCCCGTTTAGTAGCTCAGCCATAGGGGGCTCTGGAGAAATGATATGGCAAAATCGAACACTGTTCAAATCAAGCTGGTTTCAACGGCCGATACCGGCTTTTTCTACGTGACGAAGAAAAACGCCAAAGCGCAGACTGGCAAGCTGGAATTGCGCAAATACGATCCGGTTGCACGCAAGCACGTCGCGTTCAGGGAAGCAAAGATCAAGTAAGACATAACGTATTCCGAAGGAATACTCCGTGTCCCTTGCGGGCGCTGACTTTGTCTCCGGCAGCTGGACATCTCCTCCACCGGCCTTGATCCGTTACAAGTATGGCTTTACCTTGGGCCTCCGACACCAGAGCCGTCCGGACAAAAAAATCTATTCCACAACAAGGAATTGATCGGTTATTGGTTTGGAAGACTCCAAGTTTCAAGCCGAAGGTGCCGGCGCCTCCAGCGCAAACCTGCATAGCCACTGACCAGCCGTCGCGATAGCGACAAAACTCCGGCAAAACTCATCGGTTCTTCCCCTCTTCGATCCTGGCACCGCGCGACAATTTCCGTGGCGCCTCGTCTGAGCGGGGGATGCTCCTTTTGGTCGTTGGCGTTTATTGTTTCGCTGCCGGCTTTGCAGCGGTTGCCTCGCCAGATTGTCGCGGCCGCGCGGGTGTCACAAAGCCGTTACGGCGATTAATAACATATTGCTGGACTAGACCGTCCTTGTCCTTTGTCACAACGTCGGCGCTAATCGTATCAGGGCCTGTCTGTTTAACGGCGCCGAGCTTTATGTTTGGATTACCCCTTGCCCGCAACCAGTTCTCCATACGTTCCTTGACCTGGGCGACAGAAAGATTCAGATTTCGACTCTGCTCCTCTTGGCTCCACCCACCTCCCCAGCCGCCCCCCGCGCCATAACGCCACTCCGTTGGCCCTGACCTTCCGCCCCACGGACCATACCAACCGCCCATCATCCAACCGGGGCCCCAACCGTGCCCCCAACCTGGGTACCCCCCGTAGCCCCATCCCATCATGCCCGGTCCTGCAGCCCAGGGTCCGTACCAACGACTCATCATCCAGCCAGGCCCCCAACCGCGTTCCCAACCTGGGTAACCCCCGTAGCCGTAGCCCATCATCCAACCCGGAGACCAGCCATAGGGCCCTCCACAAGGCGATCTTCCAATTGCCGACGCGGACGAAGTCATTCCCACAATCAATGTTGTGAAGCCGGCCGCAAACAACAGGCCACGAAGCGTCCTTCTGTGCATCCTTGAAGCCCCTTTCATTTAAAGAGATACATCAACTGGCATATTTCACGGCCCTGGCGGCCCGAAAGGTCCTGGACCGCCACCAGGCCCATATCCTGGTCCGGGGCCATATCCTGGTCCGGGGCCATATCCTGGTCCGGGGCCATTCTCACGTCCCTGCATCCACGGTCCAGGCCCTCCGCCGCCGTACCCCGAACCATAGCCGCCCATCATGCCGCCCGGACCACCATACCCCGGGCCGCGCATCCATGGCCCTGGCCCGCCGTTGTAGCCAGGGCCATACCCTTCCATCATGCCGCCCGGGCCATAACCGTACCCTGGCCCCATCATCCATGGTGGAGCATTATTATAGATGCCAGCGGACCCCCGCCCGTAGCCGGGCCCTACGCTGTTGTATCCATAATTCCCCGAAGCCGGCTGGGCTGAGGCGCGCGGCGCCGCAACTGTCGCGCCACATAATGTCACTGCAAGTGCGAAGCCGAAAAACATCCGCGCGCGCATTGTCATACCCCTCTTTGCTTAGATTGCCCCTCCACCGAGGCAAGATCACGCGTCGTTAGGCCGATTGAGGCCGCTCGCCGAGGCTGGGTAGCGAAATAGGTCGCCTTGAACCGACCACTTTTCAGAAAAATTAGGCCATCGAACGCTGCGCTGCCTTGAGGCAGATCAATCGCGGCCACAGCCACCGCGCCCGATTCAGCACGGCAATCCGGCAGTCACGCGCTGCAAATTTGCATGAGTAGGGAATTAAATTGATGTGTCTCAATGTGGATCATCCCAAGACCCATTAACGATGCGAAGCTCGTGTTGGCTGGTTGGCCGCACAAACATGCGGACGGACAGCCGAGGGCATTCTTATAGGGAGATCGGCCATGAAAGCACTAGTATATCACGGCCCCGGGCAAAAAGCGCTTGAAGAACGCCCAAAGCCAACGATTCAGGCGCCTACCGATGCTATCATCAAGATCCTGAACACCACCATCTGTGGGACTGACTTGCATATCCTCAAAGGAGATGCCCCAACATGTCTACCAGGTCGAATCCTCGGTCATGAAGGTGTTGGTGTTGTCGAGGCCATTGGAGGGGCCGTAACCAACTTCCAGCCCGGTAACCGAGTTCTGATTTCCTGCATTTCTTCCTGCGGAAAATGCGAATATTGCCGCCGTGGCATGTATTCACATTGCACAACCGGCGGCTGGTTGCTGGGGAATGAAATTGACGGGACCCAAGCCGAGTTTGTCCGGGTGCCGCACGCCGATACCAGCCTTTATCACATCCCCGACTCGGCCAACATCGAACCCTTGGTCATGCTGAGTGATATTCTTCCAACCGGCTTCGAGTGTGGCGTTCTGAACGGTAAAGTCGCACCAGGGAGCGTCGTTGCCATCGTGGGAGCGGGGCCCATCGGTCTGGCTGCGCTGCTCACGGCACAATTTTACTCACCTGCCGAGATCGTCGCCATTGATCTCGACGACAATCGGCTTGACATGGCGCGCCAGTTTGGCGCGACTGGTGTCATCAATAGAACGTCAGTAAAGGCGGTCGAAGTTGTAAAGGCTCTCACCGGCGGTCGAGGAGCCGATACCGTCATTGAAGCGGTTGGTATCCCCGAGACCTTCCATCTATGCCAGGATCTTGTTGCTCCTGGTGGCACCATCGCGAACATAGGTGTGCATGGCGCAAAGGTTGATCTCCACCTCGAACGGCTGTGGTCTCATAATGTGGCGATCACGACGCGACTCGTCGACACGGTAACGACCCCGATGCTCCTGCAGACCGTACAATCAAAGAAACTTGATCCATCACTCCTCATTACGCACCGTTTTGCCTTGGCTCAGGTTATGGACGCGTATGACACCTTCACTCGTGCGGCCGCGACACATGCACTGAAAGTCATTATTTCAGCCTGACTCAGAAATACGTTCCAGAACAATCGTCGCAAGTGGCGGAAGCGACACGACGACCGAGTGAGGGAACCCATGGCTTTGGGTGGCGTCAGCCGAGATGGCTGCTCCATTCCCGACGCCGGAGCCTCCATAACGTTCGCTATCCGTATTCAGGCACTCCAACCACGAGCCGGAGGCCGGTACGCCAATCCGATAATTATGCCGCGGAACCGGCGTAAAGTTCGAAATGACCACAACTGACTCGGCGGGTGATTGACGCTGATTGGTGTACCGTGCCCATGCAAACACGCTTTGCGCCCGATCATCACCGACGATCCAGCCAAATCCGGAAGAATTAAAATCTGTTGACGATAACGCAGCTTTTCTCCGGTAAAGGCTGTTAAGGTCGCCGATCAGTGTCTGAATGCCTCGGTGGTTTGAATCACCGAGGTGAAACCAGTCCAACTCCCGATCGTGATTCCATTCACCCAACTGACCAAATTCCTGTCCCATAAACAGGAGTTTCTTTCCGGGCTGCGTCCACATAAATCCAAGATAGGCTCTCAGATTTGCAAAAGTTTGCCAATAATCACCTGGCATCTTTCCCAAAAGCGAGCCTTTACCGTGCACCACTTCGTCGTGCGAAATCGGCAAAATAAAATGTTCCGTAAACGCATAGATAAGTCCGAACGTCATGTCGTCGTGATGATATTGGCGATGCACCGGATCCTGCTGCATGTAGCGTAGAGTGTCATGCATCCAGCCCATGTTCCACTTGTGGCTAAACCCTAATCCGCGATGTTCGACTGGTGCGGTTACGCCCGGCCACGCCGTCGACTCTTCCGCGATTAACATTGCACCTGGCACAAAATCCCGAATGACACCTGCAAGTTCTCTCAGGAAGCTGATCGCTTCCAGATTCTCCCGGCCGCCATAGCGATTGGGAATCCATTCGCCCTCCCCGCGCGAATAATCCCGATACAGCATCGAGGCCACCGCATCGACCCGTATTGCATCCGCATGGTATCGATCAAGCCAATATAAAGCACTGGCAACCAGGAAGTTACGCACCTCCGTACGCCCAAAGTTATAGATCAACGTATTCCAGTCGCGATGAAAACCCTCCCGCGGGTCCGCATGCTCGTACAACGCGGTCCCGTCGAACTGCACCATGCCATGCACATCGGTCGGGAAATGCGCCGGCACCCAATCGAGAATAACCCCGAGACCCGCGACATGACATTGATCCACGAATGCAGCGAATTCCGCGGGCGTTCCATGGGCGGGTAGCGGTGCGAATAGCGACAGTGGTTGATACCCCCAGGAGCCTCCAAACGGATGCGCCATCACCGGCATTAATTCGATGTGAGTAAAGCCGAGATTTTTAACATACGGAATTAGACATTCGCCCAGTTCACGCCAAAGATAGGGCCGTCCATCGGGGTGGCGGCGCCACGACTGCGTGTGAACTTCGTATATCGTGATTGGTCGATCTCCGCGAGCGTCGCCGCGGTGCCCCAACCATTCCGCGTCGTGCCAAACAAATGGTTCTGGGTCTAGCACCATCGACGCCGTAGCAGGTGCTCCTTCTACCTGCTTGGCAAGCGGATCGGCCTTATCAAGTACGCGGCCATCCCGAGTCAGGAGTTCAAAGCGATAAAGGGAACCTGGCCCAATGTCCGGAACAAACAATTCCCAGACACCAACGTCGTGGCGCACCCGCATCGGGTGCCGCCGCCCGTCCCACGCATTGAACGAGCCAATAACAGAAACCCGCGCGGCGTTTGGCGCCCATACCGCAAAGCGAACGCCTCCAACACCATCGATCGTCATTGGCTGGGCACCAAGGCATTCCGCGAGCCGTAACTGACGCCCTTCTGCCAGAAGGTAGATATCGGTTTCCCCAAGCAAAGGCCCAAAACGGTACGGATCAGACGTATCCTGCACGTCGCTATCCCAGTAGATCCGGAGCCGGTAGTCGCGTCCATCCGGTGAAAAACCCGCAAATATTCCATTTGGATGGACCCGCTCAAGCTCCGCACGCTCCGTACCATCAAATGCGATCAGAACGACCCGTCGCGCTCCCGGCTGAATTGTCCGGACGCTAACCCCCTGAAACGTGTCATGCGGCCCAAGCACCGCAAATGGATCTCCGTGACGCGCTTCGGCAATTGCGCTAACGGTGCCCGCCTCCAACCCATGTTGATTAAGTCGTGACATTGGCTGCTTCTCCTAGCAATCTTTCAGCGCTGGCAAGAAGACCGGCCAACGGAATCGCGATCCAGTCGGGACGATTCGCGGCTTCATAACAAATCTCGTACGCGGCCTTTTCGACAAGAAACAGATCAAGTAACCGGTCAAAGGACGCCTCCGTTAACCATGGAAACGCCGCTCCCGAAGCCTCTGCACGATAAGCATCCAGGAAGGCGGACCGCGATTCGGACACAAACCGACGCAATAGCGCGGACCGCCGTTCAACCCCCCGCTCTGTCGGCGGAACGGCCGCGTGGTCAGCAGCCGCCACGACGTACTCAAGCGACCGCAAGAGTCCAGCCACATCCCGTATCGGCGATGCGTGCGTACGGCGCAGGGCCAATGGCGTGTTCGGCTCACCTTCGAAATCGATGATGAAGGCATCACCCTGGGAAACAATCACCTGCCCAAGATGAAAATCGCCGTGAATACGGATCATTAACGTACCTATACCGGCGCTCGCGTACTTGCCGATGGTCGGGAGAATTTTCGAGCGCAAGTGTCTAAGGCGCACCAAACCATTTCGGGTGAGCTCGGCATCATCATTGACCGATCGATCGAGCGCAGTACAAGCTGCGTCCAGTTGCGCAAGCACATGCGTCCCCCATCCCGCGGTATCAGCGTTCGTTGCCTGACGAGGCTGAAACTCCGGATGTGTTTTCGCAGCAGCGAGAATACCGTGCATTTCGGCAAGACGGCGGCCAATCGCCGCAACGAACGCAATACCTGGTGACAACAAATCCGCTACATTTTCGTCGGATCGGTCGGCGACCATTACTTCATCAACCGCTCTGGCCAGGACCCCTCCGATCCATTGCCACGCGTCTCCCTGGTTCCGGACAAATCCTTGAACGATAACCAACGTGTGTGCTGTTCCCGCTGTATCGATACGTTGAATGTGGCCTATCAACGGCGGCGTATTTCCGAAACCAGCTTCCGTTAGAAATCCTGTCATTTCGACCTCGGGGTGAATTCCGGGCTCGACACGGCGCAGCAATTTCAGGATCGCAAGCTCTCCGATAATCATCGAGCTATTCGACTGCTCGGCGGAAATCCGGCGAATTTCGACTTCAGCCGGAATGTCCACCGCATCAATCGCCGACGTCGGAATAAAGCGTATTGTTCCACCGTCGGGCGTTAAAATCTCGCGCCGCGCCGCCAGCCCACGCAGAACGGCTAACGGGAGCGTGTCGATCACAAATGCGTCCGTTAAAATGCCGACACGATGGTGTCGCCGAACCCTCGCAAGCGCAAGCTGCTGTGCCTGCAACGACGGATGCTCGTCATCCCAAACAATCGCCAGGGGGAGCTGATAAACGTCCTCGCCCGCATCAACATCGACCGCGACTTCAGATAAAACGATTTCTCCAGCCCGGCTTCGTACCACCTCGGAGCCGACAAAGCGGACCGAATGGATCGTACGGTCTTTACGCCCAAACCACCGACGGCGCTTCAGATAGTCTGGCAGACTCTCACGTTCCAGAATGCGGCGCGCCGGCATGTCGACGCACTCTCTAATACCGTCACGGATCACCAGTGTCGCATATTCAGGCAGTGCTTCCGAAGGTTCAATTACCCAGCTCGGCAGGGCGGCTTCTTCCGTAATCGAGAACCAGTAAAACGCATACGGCGGAAGCGTGAGCATATAGGGCAACTCGCCAACTCTCGGAAACGCAGAGCCTCCTAACATGTCCACGGGTACATGCCCCGCGGCCCAGCTCAAATCCAGTTCAACTGCTTGCGCAGTACGTGCAAGATTGAAGACACACAAAACCGTTTCGCTTGGCCCTTCGCCGCCTTGATTCTCTCTGACATAGGCAAGGATTTTTCGATTGCCTGGATAAAGAAAGCGGAAACTTCCGCGGCCGAACGCCTTGTATTGGCGGCGCACTGCCAGCATCCTGCGCGTCCAGTTCAAGAGCGAGTGCGGATCTGCCGATTGTGCTTCGACGTTAACGGCTTGATAACCATACAGCGGATCCATGATTGCCGGCAAGACGAGGCTTGCCGGGTCAGCCCGAGAAAATCCGCCGTTACGGTCGGGAGACCATTGCATCGGCGTACGGACGCCGTCCCGGTCCCCCAGATGAAGATTATCGCCCATTCCCAGTTCATCACCGTAGTAGATAACTGGCGTTCCGGGCATAGATAGCAGCAGGCCATTCATCAATTCGATACGGCGACGATCATGTTCCAGCAAAGGCGCCAATCGCCGTCGGATGCCCAGATTCAGTCGTGCGCGGCGGTCCGCCGCATAAACTTGCCACAAATAATCGCGCTCAGCATCCGTTACCATCTCGAGCGTCAGTTCATCGTGGTTGCGCAGAAAAATCGCCCACTGGCAGGCATGCGGAATATCGGGGGTTTGCCTCATGATATCCGAAATCGGGAATCGATCTTCCTGGGCGATGGCCATGTACATTCTGGGCATCAACGGAAAATGGAATGACATGTGGCATTCATCGCCATCGCCAAAATACTGCTGAGCATCCTCAGGCCACTGATTTGCTTCGGCAAGCAACATCCGACCAGGCGCGTGACGTTCAAGTTCCGCACGAATACGCTTCAATATCGCATGCGTCTCCGGCAGGTTTTCATTGTTCGTCCCTTCACGCTCGACCAAATATGGCACGGCATCGAGCCGCATGCCATCCACACCAAGATCGGTCCAAAAACGCATCACTGCCAAAACATCTTCAACAACACGAGGATTGTCGAAATTAAGGTCTGGTTGATGGCTATAGAATCGATGCCAGTAATAGGCATTCGCTTCATGATCCCAAGACCAGTTCGATTTTTCTGTGTCAACAAAGATGATTCTTGTGCCGCTATATTTTTGGTCATTATCGGACCAGACGTAGTATTCCCGTGCCCTGGATCCGGGTTTAGCGCGCCGCGCACGTTGAAACCACTTATGTTGATCAGACGTGTGATTGACAACCAGTTCCGTTATCACCTTGAGACCACGCGCATGGGCCGCTTCAACAAGACGCTTAAAGTCGCGCAGCGTTCCGTACTCGGGATGCACGTTCCGATACTCGCTGATATCATAGCCATCATCACGGCGCGGCGACGGATAGAAAGGCAACATCCAGACCGCAGTGACGCCAAGATCAGCAATATAATCGAGCTTTTCCAGCAGCCCGGAGAAATCTCCAATTCCGTCGTTATTACTATCAAAAAACGACTTGATGTGCAGTTGATAGATGATCGCATCCTTGTACCACAGGGCATCTTGGCACTGCGATTTTCTGGCACTCCTGTCACGCCTGGTGGATTGCCGCAGCTTATCCTGATCTTTGGTCATTTCCGAACGCGCCAGATGCAAAAAGGAAGTTCAGCAGGATCAAGGCGCACGTGCTGGCGCCTCCCGTACCAGGTGAATGCGACACCACGCATCAGATCTTCAGCATGCAAAATATCGTCATCCCGTAATCCGAGTTCCCAAAGTGGCAGATCAATCTCTGCCTCAATCGTGCGGTCGATAGCCATACTAACGACAACAAGAAGGATGTTGCTTCCATCCGCGTTCGACCGCCTGTAAAACAGGAGATCGGGGTCGTCGACATTCACAAAGACGACGCCGCGGTGATCCTGAAGTGCGGGATTGCGTCTTCTGATCTGATTGAGCGCGGTGATCTCCTGAATAATGTTGCCGGGTCTATCGAGATCCCAACGGCGCAACTGATATTTTTCGGAGTCACGATATTCCTCGCGGTCCGGGACAGCATCTGCTTCACAAAGCTCGAAACCGTTGTAGATACCCCAAAGACCGGATAACGTTGCAGCCAATGCCGCCCTGATCAAAAACCCGGCGCGTCCTGACTTTTGCAGAAAAAGCGGATTAATGTCAGGTGTATTAACAAAAAAATGGGGGCGGAAGAACTCTCGAACCGGCTCTCTCACCAATTCTTCGATGTACTCGCGGAGCTCTGCGGCCGAATTACGCCAGGTAAAGTAAGTGTAGGATTGCGAAAACCCGATTTTTGCAAGCCGGTACATTAGCTTCGGCCGGGTAAAGGCCTCTGCAAGAAAAATGGTTCCAGGATAGCGCCTGCGAACCTCGACGATCAGCCACTCCCAAAATGGAAGCGGCTTGGTATGCGGATTGTCGACCCGGAACGTGCGAACCCCCTGCCCTGCCCAGAACCACACAATATCTCGCAAGGCCGTCCAGAGGGATGGTTTCGAACCGTCAGCATAGAAATCGACGTTTACAATATCTTCGTATTTTTTTGGCGGGTTCTCCGCGTGTTTGATCGACCCATCGGGCCTCCAATTGAACCACTCCGGGTGCTCCCGGAGCCATGGATGGTCCGGGGAACATTGAATGGCAAAGTCGAGCGCGATCTCGATGCCATATTGCGCTGCAGCATCGAGAAGTTCCCGAAAATCCTCAAGTGTGCCCAGCTCCGGATGCAACGCATCGTGCCCGCCTTCCTCGGCGCCAATAGCATATGGGCTGCCCGGATCTTTGGGCCCGGCTTTCAACGTATTATTCGGTCCTTTACGGTTCGTCCGACCAATGGGATGAATCGGGGGAAAATACAGCACATCGAAACCCATCGCCTGAATCCTTGGCAGTTGGGCGATTACGTCCTGAAAATTGCCATGCCGGCTTTCGTCAAAGCTCTGACTCCGTGGGAACACCTCGTACCAATTTGCAAACGAGGCGGCTGGTCGATCGGCATCCACTCCTGCGGGAGACTCGAGCCTTGACAGGAAACGGCGCTCTTCATGAGACCTCATGGCCGCGATCGTGGCCGGATCCAGAAGACGTTCCCGTTTCCCCTGGTCGTTCATTTGTTCAAGATCTTCGACCAGCCTCTTCAGGAAAATCCCGCCTTGTCCATCTGCGCGCGTGGCTGCGGCCGCGCACAATGCCAGACCCTCAGCAAGTTCCAGAGTAATATCTACGCCGGCCTCGTACTTCTTACCGATTTCCTCCACAAAGCTTCCGAAACGATCATGCCACACCTCAATCGCAAAGATATGGCGGCCGAGCCCCGTGAGAGGGAATTGCCCCCGCCAGCGGTCATTGCCGAGCGGGTGCATCTCTGAGCGCTGCCATGCGGTTTCATCCTCCACCCGGAACAGGAGATCAGCAGCGAGCCGATCATGGCCGTCACAGATGAGATCGGCTTCCACATCGACACGTTCTCCGACGATGCGTTTGACCGTAAAGGAGCCGCCAGAAACGGCTGGTGTGACGTGCTCAATAGCGATCCTTGGAACACTCAGCGCCGTTTCGACATTGCGGGATGCTGACCGTTGTGTGTGCGGGGCCAAGAGAACCGGGCGGACGACCAGAGTTTCCGCCGCCTCCAACGTGCGTCGGTTAGCGAGTAGTGATATCTCGGTCTCGCCGGGATGATCGGAAGAAACGGCATTGCCACGAGTATCCAGCAGCATAAGGCTTCCGCCGTTATCACAGCCGCGAAGCATTAAGACCGGATCAAATTCAACTGTCCGGTCAGCACTGGCATTGATCGCGATGATGGCCCCTGGCTGTTGCTGAGTGCCACGCGAAAATATAGCCACATCAGCCCAAGGCGCAGATAGCCTTCGCAGGGGGCCCACGTACAGAGCTGCGTATTTCTGGCGTGAAGCATTGATCGCTGCGACATCACCGAAAAGGCATCCAGTTGCATTCCCGATGAGTCCGACGACATCGGTCAGCGACGTGGAAAGTCTAGAGAAATCGGTCAAGCGGCCGAATTCAACGCCCATCGGCAATATCCATCCGTGGCCAAGGCTTCCGGCAAACCGCAAGGCGCGGCGCCATTCGGCAGCGCAACGAGGATCATCCCAGTCGAGTGTCGCATCGCGTGTTGGCGCCATGGCCATCGCGATCGCGGGCGCCACGGCAGCGATCCGATCATGGTCTTCGTCAATCCAAGGGGCCCGGAAATCCCAGAAGCAGGAGGAAGAAACAGTCAAGGCAAAGCCTGCGTCCATCAACGAAGCGACTGCCGATGGCGTTGCGCCCCAAGTGGAGGCGACAAAACTTACGCGGGGATCACGCATCTGCGCGGATGTCGTCAGACGCCGCCAGACACGCGCAGAAAACTCGTGGGCATCAACACAGCGGAAGCCTTCGATGCCCGCGGCTTGCACGGCCGCGATCCAGTTATCCCACCATCCAGCGAGCGGTCCTTCTGGATCCAGAAAGCGAAAATGCGCCGAATCAGCCATCACCTCGCTCAGCAGCGAGTGATCGGTGATGGATTCTGCAGCCGGATGCAGGGTCCGGAGTTCAAGGTCGAGCAGCGGCGTCATCCCGGCTGCGTGCGTCCGGCGTGCAAAGGTTTCAATGGCCGCTAATGCAGCCGTGCCGTCCTTGGTCGGATTATGCCGGTCAGAACCTGCCTCACCAGCAGGATGCCGAACCACTCCAACCTCTGGTAACGCCAAAAGTACAGCGTCAAAACCAAGGCCGGCTGCATGCATCAACAGCTTTTGCCACGTGCCGCGTGAGCCGACCATCGCTGGATGTACGTAGTAAATGGACTGAGGGCGAGGCGCGTTCTGGGGTGCTCTGTCCGTCGCGTCTCTGTGTTCCAGGCGCCGGCCTTTCAACTCAGCACCACATTTTGTCATGCTGCCGCGCTTCCCTGATGTCATGGGGCGCTGAAAAACATTCCGCGTTGCAATGGCTGACATGCCCCCTGATACTCAGCTCGTCGGCACGCAACCCAATAGCCTTTTCCACGTCCAGTTCACGAAGAAGTCGCCGTCTTTGGTCGTTTCCACAGAATCCCAACAGAAATTTTGGTTCACCATTTTTTCCACGTACCGTTATGGCGGCCCGGCGCACGAGGGTCAACCGCCAAGGCGGCTGCCGCGAAGTCAGCAAGCCGACATAAACATGGCCGCTAGGGAGTTCATCTGCCGGCGTTACCGTGGAACCTGCCGGTCTCACCGGTCAACATTTCCGACGTATTGAATCTGATTGTTGAGGATCGGGTCTGCATTCTCTCTGTTCCCACCAAGGAGTGGGCGTAGGCCCGGGCTATCTGCGCCAACGGGTCAGTTCGGACTAGAAATATGGAAACGTTGAAATTGCATTCATATTGGCGAGATTCCGCCTACTTAAGGAGGCTCATTGCACCTTCAGGCCTCGAATACGGAGCACCTCATCTGGCTGCAACTGCTTCACCCCATCGCCCAAAGCAATGAGCAGCGCACGGAATGAGCAGCGCACGGCAACTCGTAGAATCGCTAAGATCCATTTTCATGAAACGACTTTCACGAAACGACGCGCGCCTTCAAACATTTAAGGCCTTCGAGCGCTGATAAGAACCGACAATTGGCACCTGCATGCGCGTACCTCCGCTTCAGCAGGACATCGCTCAAACCAGGCCGGCCGTCAGTCTGCGCACCGCCTCGGCCACGTCGGCTTCGGCCGCGCAGTATGAAAAGCGCACAAAACTGGCCCCTCTCCCTCGATCGAAATCATGCCCGGGTGTTATGGCAATCCTCTGCTCCGTCAGCATCTTCGCACATACTTCCGTGCTATCCATCCCTGTGTGGGAAGCGTCGGCGTAAATGTAGAACGCCCCGTCTGCAGGCGAAAGTTTCCGATAGCCGGCACGAGGCAATGCATCGAGAAGAATCCCACGCGACCGCGCGTAGCCATCACGTCGAGCGGCGAGTTCAGAATGAGCCTCAAATGCTGCCAAGGCTGCAACTTGAGAGACATGAGGAGCGCAAATAAACAGGTTTTGTGCGAGGCATTCAACCGTACGAACAAGATCTTCTGGCACGATCATCCATCCAATCCTCCAGCCGGTCATCGAAAAATATTTCGAGAACGAATTGATAACGATGGCCGATCGACTGAAGCTTGCCGCAGTGACAGCTCTCTGACCATAGGTTAATCCATGATAGATCTCATCACTGATCAGACGGATTCCGGTATGTTCGCAGTAAACCGCCAACGCAGCGAGATCGTCAGGGCGGAGCATCGAACCTGTCGGATTCGCCGGTGAAGCAATCAGCAATCCGTCAGGCTTCACGGGCAGGGCCGCGAGCCTCTCAACCGTCGGCTGGAAGCCCGTCGTCTCGTCCGCCTCCAGAATGAGAGGCTTGAGACCAAGCGCTTCCATCACGTTCAGATAGGGAGGATAACAGGGGGTCGCCAGCGCAATCGTGTCGCCGTGATGGAACGCCGCAAGAAACGCAAGCGGGAACCCTGCCGAAGCTCCTGCGACGACAGCCACTCGAGATGATGGCAGAGACAGCCTATACCACTCCTGATAGTGCTCGGCGATGCGGGAGCGAAGAGCCATTAGCCCCAAGGTTTCAGTGTACCCCAGAGACTCTGCTGCGGCCAGTGCGCAGGCGGCGGCGTGACGTGCGGGTTCTGGTGCCCCGCCGCTCGGCTGACCGACTTCCATGTGGATGACGCGGGGCTCGTCAGCTTTAGCGGTAGCTGTCAGCTGATTTGCCGCCGCGATGACGTCCATGACCATGAACGGTTTGACGCAGGCACCAGCTCCGACCTTTAACGTCATCAGTTGCCGCCGACAGCCACGCCGAATCCCTTGGGATCTGCTACCGCACCGCAACTTCCTGGTCTCCCCGGCATCAACCCAGAGCAGGCGATCACGTCGGCTTGCCCCGACAATGCCCGGCTGGCAGTCATCGGCCTTGGAGACTGAATCGTGTGGAACAGGGCGTCGCCGACTGCGAACGGGGCACCACCTTGCCCTGAACCAACAGCGATAGCACGGAATTTTCCCTTACGCGTTGCCAATCCTGCCGTGAGAAGAGGTGGCTTGATCCGCGCCGGCGAGGCCGCCAGGACAATGCCCGTCCCTCGTGCAATTCGCCCAGTACCAAATAGATTGTCCATCGTTGTGACGCAACCAACCGCGCCGCCCTTGCCGTCGAGAACGGCGAATGATGCTGAGGCGGGCATTGGCGGTGCGCTCGAGACTGCCGCGATCCTTTTGGCCAGCAGTTCTGCCGGCTCCTCCCCATCACGCGCCGCCAAAGCGACAGCAAGAGCCCGGTTTGCCGCAACCATCGCTCGCCTGGGGTCATGCGCGAGCGTCTCGATCGCGGCCGCGGCGCCAACACCGCCTGCCGCGGGAGGCGGAAGAAAGGCCAAATCGTACCCCAGTTCCCGGATGGTAACGGGCTGCATGTAAGCCGCCTTTGCCTTTTTGAGATCCGCAAGGGTGAGACCGCCGCCCGCCTGGTCAGTTGCTTCAACGATGTGCCGTGCAAGGCGGCCCTGATAGAAACCCAGCAGGCCATTTGTCTGAAGCCGGCTCAGAACTGTCGCAAGATCCGGTTGGATCAATGGTTCCCCCACGCGAAGGACCTGCCCCCCCCGGGATGCGAAGCTTCCCCTGGCGTCAGGATCTTCAAGAAAAGCATTACCGACGGTGTCCAGATCATCAGCAAGCTGTCGGGACACAGGAACACCCGCAGCGGCCATGACTTCAGCCGGTGCCAGGTCCTGTGCAAGAGATAAGCGACCGTATCGGGCCTGCATGGCGATCAGGCCACGGGCGAGCATCGGTACTGCAGCAGGCCGAGCGCCAGAACCGGATCCTGCCTGCGGCATGAACATTATCGAAAGCGGGGATCCCGTGCCTCCATCATTTTTTGGCAAGTCGATGAGGCACGCACCGCCCCCGCCCAGACCCGCCCTGGAAGGCAGCGTGACCGCAAGTGCGAACCCTGCCGCGGTTGCCGCGTCAACCGCGTTGCCACCTTCATTGAGAATTTTTTTTGCTGCCGTCGCAGCCTCGGGGACCGGCGCAACGGCATAGCCGAAAGCAGCTCGATGCACTGCTGGTTCCCCAAGACTGGCGGCGCTACTGTTGCTTCCCAAAAGCATTTGCGGAACGCCGCAACCGGACAGCAAAAGCGAAGCCACAAAGGGAATGCAACCTTGTAGCGCGGCACGGAATCTACGGCACCTGACCGTGTTTGGTCGCTGCGAATAGGCTCTAAACAAGTTCGCACTCCTGTTGAATGCTTCCATCAAAGGTAATTAACCGCGCTCCAACGGCTGACGGTGTAGTTCCCGCGCCCTGAATCGCGTGGCTGCGATTTCTACGACCTATCAGCAAGCCGCCGATCGTGGATCGCTGCCCGAGATGCGCATAAACTCGAAACCGGGACGGAGCAACCAAGCACTGACCAGGAATACCGCCCATACTCAGCCTAATGACATGGTAGCTAAACTTAAAAATATCCCACCAAAGGGTTAAAAATCTTTGATATCGAGACTTTTGATCAAATTTAACAAAAATTTCGACTTAATTCCAGAATTTGGTTGACGGTATACAATTCCTAGTTGTAAGCCCCGTCATAACGGGGACGACAGCTCCAATTCATCCACGGACGGGCTAATCGTGAACACACCTCTTCCACCGAAACGAAAGATCTTTACCCGGAAGCCAAAATTCTATCAGAAATTGGTGCGACTTTCAGTGATGTGCTTGGTGGCGGTCGTATTTTTCAAGCTTCTATAGACCTGCCCACACGCCATCAATAATTCGTCGGAGTATCTGTCGAGCGAGCGGCCATTGCACTGTTGCGGCCTCTGGGGTGATGGCCGGTGTAAAGCGCGAACGAGAATCTCCAGACGCGTAAATCCCGCAGCCCTAACCCGATCGCCCCCCGATCCGACGCGACGCAGGTTACGTTCCGGTCGACCACATGCACTCAAGCCCCCTCAGCAAATTGTGTCTTGGATGCCAACGCATTCTGCGGCAGACCGCCGTCAATGAAACGCAAAAAACAGCACCTGGTATTCACCCGCCGTGCCCTGTTCGTCGGCGGTGTACAACTGCTGGCTTTCGGCACGCTGATGGGCCGCTTGTACGAGATGCAGGTGCTGGATCACCGTCGCTACCGCCGCCTCGCCCGCAACAACGCGATCAGCGAGCGGCTGATCGCTCCCGAGCGCGGTCTGATCACGGATCGGAATGGCATCGTGCTTGCCGGAAACCGCCAACAGTGGCGTGCGCTGTTCCTGATGACAGCATCACCCGACCCCGGGAGGACAATCTCTAGGATAGAATCAATATTAAAGCTCGGGACAGATGACCAAGCCAGACTTCGTGCACTGCTGGTCGGCCCAACACACTACCTACCCGTTCTCGTAAAGAACGATCTCGACTGGCAGGAGATGGCCGATCTTGAAGTCCACAGGCCGGATCTACCGGGAGTGATTATTGATCGTGGCTTCGTTCGAACCTACCCGCTTGGCCCGCACACCGCTCATACGGTGGGCTATGTGATCCGGCCTGACCAACAGCAGGTGGCGCGAGATCCCATCCTCGCCTTGCCGGGCGCCCGCATCGGTGGAAGCGGTGTTGAGCAAACCGCAAATGCGGTTCTTCTGGGCTCACCCGGCGTGGTCGAAGATGAGGTCGACGCCGGTGGCTCGATCGTGCGTGTGATCAACAGAACGTCACCGCGTCAAGGCCAAACGGTCCAGCTTACAATCGACACTCAACTGCAGCAGGCGGCGAATGCTGCCCTGGATCGCCGGCCGGGAGCCGCAGTCCTCATGAATGCCCGAACCGGTGACGTTTTGGCCATGGCGAGCACGCCTTCCTTTGATCCGACCTGGTTTGACTCGGGCGTCCCCGAGGCGGTGTGGAAGAAGTGGACGGCGCAACACGCCCATCATCCCCTCACCGATCGCTCCACCCAAGGGCTTTACGCGCCCGGCTCGTCCTTCAAGCCAACCGTGTCTTTGGCTGCCCTCCGATGCGGAGCAATCAACGAAAAAACCCGTTTTTTCTGCCCTGGCCACATGAAGATCGGCAACAGGATGTTTTATTGCTGGCTACGCAGCGGCCACGGCTGGATGGATGTTACGTCCGCCCTTCAGCAGAGCTGCGACGTCTTCTTCTACCATGTCGCGCTGTTAACAGGGATCGATCGCATGGCGACGATGGGCAAGCGCCTCGGCTTGACCGGAAAGCCAAGGATCGCCCTCCCAGCTGTTGCCGCGGGGTTCTTGCCTACTCGGCGTTGGGCCCGCGAACGCCATATCGTCTGGACCGAAGGTGACACGGCAGTGCAGGGAATCGGGCAAGGCTACACTGTGTTTACCCCCCTCGCCCTGACAATCATGGCTGCGCGCATCGCAACTGGCTACGCGATCCATCCTCGCCTCATCCGGGCCATCGACGAGACCGACAAACGCTCGCGCCGCGGCGAGCCGCTCGAACTGTCAGATCGGCATCTTGCCTTGGTGCGCCAAGGAATGGCCGAAGTCGTGAATACGCCGCTTGGGACGGCTTGGGGTGGACGGCTCGAACTGCCCGAAGTCCAAATGGCGGGCAAGACCGGCACTGCTCAGGTCATCGGCGAAAGTGCCGCGATGGAGGCGAGCAACTATAACGATTCGAAGCTTCCTTGGAAGGATCGGCCGAACGCCCTGTTCATCGGCTATGCGCCTCTCGAGCGCCCCCGTTTCGCAGCCGCCGTCGTGATCGAGCATGGCACGCTGCTCGCACCAGTAAAAGTTGCCCGCGCCATGTTTGAAGCCGCATTGTCACAGCAGCCAACATTCGATCCTCCCATCACGGCGGATACACAATACACCAACGGCATCTGATCAACAATTTCATCAAGCATTCTTATTATCTTCTTATTCTGGGCTGTTCTTTTGCGCTAACGCACGACTTTCTTGTTTTAAAGAGCAATATCTGCTCCACGAACTGTCGTAAATAATAACATTCAAAATGGCCAGTTTTGACCGGCAGGACCCCATCGATGACACGACCTTCTTCGGCAATCCCCAAACCTGTTTTTCAAGAATTTAATTCACCGACACGTGAAAAATATTAGAAATTTATTAATATCAAATTGTTGATTGGTTTTCTTCAGAAAAACCCGTTATAGAGTGTCCACTGGAATCAATTTACGCAGTTTTCGTCCTGCACGTTCGCAACACGCAGCATGAAATTCGGATCCGATGAGGTGGCAAAATGACATTCTCCAGGCGTTTTCTTCTTGATGCGGGCATAAGAGCCAGCATCGCACTTCCTGTCTGGATGCAGGTAGGGCTTGCCCGCGCGGCAGGCCGCCTGCCACGGACGGCCCCAATTAGCCAGGGTGCAGAAGCAGAACTTCGGAGCAGGCGCCTCGTAGTGATCGATCCCGGCCACGGCGGCAGGGATCCTGGTTGCATAGGGGCAGGTAGTCTCTATGAGAAGGATATCGCCCTTGCAACGGCGTGGGATCTTCGCCACGCACTCGAGCGCGGCGGATACGACGTGATGATGACCCGATCAAGCGATGTCTTCATTCCTCTTCCGGCGCGTGTTGATTTCGCGGAAAACCATCATGCAAACATGATGGTTTCAATTCACGCAAACTCTGTTGCACCGAACACAACAGTGCGAGGAGCATCGGTTTTCACGTTTTCTAACGATCCTTCGGATCCGCTTGCAGCTGAAATCGCACGCGACGAGAATAGTGTCGAGCGCATCTCCAATCGAAGCTTCCAGGGCGTTTCGCCGCAAGTTGCACGTATCCTTTTTTCTCTGATGAAACACAGCACAAAGGTCGAATCTCTTTCCCTTCAGAGAAATTTCGTGGACTCGCTTAGCCGAAATGTCGATATGCTGCCAAATCCGGCGCGTCATGCGACATTCGCCGTACTGCAGTCATCAGCTATTCCCAGCGTTCTGGTGGAAACGGCGTTCCTCTCCAACCCGCAGGATGAGGCAGCCCTTCGGACGAATGAATTTCGACTGCGCCTTGCCGCATCAATGAAATCCGCAGTTGATGCATGGTTCCTGGCCCGCCGACACGCGATTGCAAATCTCTGAAACTTGCCCAACAAAGCGGTCATCTACGCAATCCGGTTTTTTTTAAGTTCATCTGTTAACGGCGATCACCGAGGCGCCGTCGTTCTGAGGCGCAATGCAAAAGGTGTTTCCCCTGCGGCGGAACCGTCACAATGACATCTGGGTTGCCGCGCATATATTTAAGCGGCCTCGCCTGCAACGGGTGATATGAACGCGCCGTTGGCATGGCTGCGACGCACTGCCAGGCACCGCTCTCCGCCTTCCCTCGGCGACACCCATCTACCGGACCCGGCGACGAAGTGCGCGGTGCATGTTATCTGGCAACGGCAATTCCGTTACCGGATTATTTTGGGTGCAGGCTGCTTTGTGTTTGCCTACGCGGTTCTTGCGGCCAAGCTCGTCGATGCCACGGTTCTTGAACCGATCAAGCCAAACCCACTTGTTCTCGCTGCAAACCGACCCAATTTCCGCATGGAAATTGCGCCACCTGACCGCGCACCAATCGAAGCCCGCAATGGCCAGCTCCTCGCGGTATCGCTGCCTGGCGTTGCATTGTACGCGGATCCGGCACAAATCCGGCACGCACAGCGCGTCGCCAATCGCCTGAAGCAGGTGCTTCCGGACCTCAACAAACAGACCGTACTTAATCGCCTCCGCCTCCATAAGGCAAGTTTCGCATATCTTGATCGGCGCCTTACATCGGCGCAGGAGCTTGCCGTCAACAGGCTGGGAATTCCGGGTCTTTACTTTCAACCTGAATGGATCCGTCACTACCCGGCCGGCCGCATCGCCGCTCATATCCTCGGAGGTGTCACGCCCGGCGGGCGCGGTGTTGCCGGCGTTGAAGCCTATTTCAACAAGCGCCTGATCGATCATCCTCGCGAACCGTTGCGCCTGTCAATTCGTCTCGGTGTCGAAACTGTCGTTCACGACGCCCTCGCGAAAGTGGTTCACGAGTACGACGCGAGGGGAGCATGCGGGATCGTAGAGAGCATGTCCGGGCGTATCCTCGCTATGGTTAGTCTTCCCGACTATAATGCAAACAATTTTCACAGTGCACCACGCATGGCACTCTTCGATCGCTGCATTTCCGGCGACTACGAGCCCGGCAGCGTCATGAAGCTGATGACGATGTCCATGGCGCTTCAATCAGGAATGTTTCACTATTGGGACAAGGTTAACACGACTCACCCACTAACGGTGGATGGTTTTACCATCCATGATTATGAGCCGGTCCATCGGTGGCTTGCCCTTCCAGCCGTTCTCGCCTATTCATCGTGTATCGGCACGTCCCGCATCGCCGCAGCCCTGGGCCCCAAAGTCCAGCGCGCGTGGTTGCGCAAAATGGGTTTTTTTGAACCCTCTGCAATCCAGATGCCGGGCGTTCAGCCTGGGTTATGGCACGCGCGGCAGGACTGGCACCTTCTAACGACGATGTCCGTCAGTTATGGGGTCGGTATCGCAATGCCGCCAATCGTGCTGGCCAATGCTGTGGTCGCGGCTGTGAACGGCGGTATACTATATAAGCCAACGCTCATGGCACGCACTCCGGGTCAGCCTCCTCGCCGCGGAATACGCGTTATGACAGAGGCTGTGTCGGCCGTCATGCGTCGGCTGATGCGTGCGGTTGTCCTATCCGGAACAGGCACCTACGCGCGTGTTCATGGCTATCTTGTCGCCGGAAAGACAGGCACAGCCCAGGTTGTCGATCCAAAAGGCGGCTATTACAACAATCTGAACAACGCTTCATTTATTTCGATATTCCCAGCGCCAGATCCAAAATATCTCGTATACGTTCTGGTTATCCACCCAAAGCCAACAAAGCGCATGCAAAAATTTTCGTTCGGCTTCACGACGGGGGGATTTGTCTCCGCACCCGCCGTCGGCCAGATCATCAAGCAGATCGGGCCAATGCTCGGTGTCTACCCTCTGTCTGGGCAAGCTCTCACGCAGGAGAACAAGCATTTTACCATTCCCCTAACACCCGCAGTACCGCCTGGCCAGCTAGCCCTCGGTCCAAAGAACCCTTTTCCTCGTGGCGCCTTTCGTTACGCCTACATCCTGGCACACAAAAAACCGCCGCATCATCCCAGCCGCTATGCTGCGCTCATGGCCCTTCGTCGCGTCAAAATGGCCCTGCCGAACCAACTTCCGCTTATCGATGGTACATGGCCTCCCTCGCAGCAAGCTGTCGCGCTTGACCGCGAGAATAGACGACAGGGTGTCGAGCAAAACAACAGGGTCGCTCATTCGGGTTTGTCGTGAAAAACTTCCTCTACGGTCCACCATCGTCACTCAATCTGTTCTCGCTCATCGCGGCCGAGATAAGAAGTAAGAAACAGTATCATGGGCCATCTCGCAGGCATTTCAATGCCGCGTATGTATTCGGAGAATGTGAATGACCGACCATCGGGAAACACCGATCCGGAGCCGATCAGCGAAACAACCCACACCGCGCTGGCACTCCGTGCTTGTTATCGTGGTACTCGTAGCCGCCGGGCTGCCACTAGGTCCTGGGTTGGCTCATGCAAACGATATGTCGAGTATTCAGAATGCGGCGCAGCCTGCGCCGGACAGTTCGCATACCTCATGTTCACCTCTCGGTCTGCACGCCAGCCGAGCACCGATCATCTTTGCCAATGTGCCGTCTCCGCCGAAGCTGCCTGATATCCGGAGCTATATCCTGCTGGACGCAAAAACTGGCGCGATTATTGCAGAAAAATCTCCGAACCTGCGATCGCAGCCAGCGAGCCTTGCCAAACTGATGACCGCGTATCTCACCTATCAGGCGATTGCCCGACATCAGTTGCAACTGGACCAAACCGTCCCCGTGAGCACAACAGCCTGGCATACACCCGGATCGCGAATGTTCATTGCGCCGTCAATGCGTGTCTCCGTCAACCAGCTTCTTCATGGCCTGATTATCGATGCCGGCAACGATGCAGCCGTCGCATTGGCCCAAGCGGTTGCTGGAACGCGTGGGGCTTTCGTCAATATGATGAATGCGACAGCCGTGCAACTTCACCTAAGAAACACCCATTATACCGACGTCGATGGCCTTCCGAAGCCTGGTCTATATACGACCGCGCGAGATATCGGGATTCTCTCTCGTGATATCATCGAACAATACCCGCAACTTCTCACCATCTCGGAGCAGAAAACCTACACATTTGATCGTATCCGCCAACGAAACTGGAACCCTGTTCTTTTCACGGATCCAACTGTGGACGGCCTTGCGACAGGACTAACAAAAGAGTCAGGACACTGCATCGACGCATCCGCCATTCGCAAGGGGCGCCGGTTGATCGCCGTGGTCATGGGCGCCCCAAGCTGGCACAATGCCGCCGGCGCTATAGAGGCTCTATTGAGTTATGGTTATGATTTTTATACCGATTCAACGGTTATCCCGACTGGTGTGCAATTAGGCCTATTAAAGAATCGCGACTGGATCCCTAGAATGATTCCAGTTGGTGCTAACCAACGGCTTGTCACGACGATTGCGAAAAACGCTGGGTTTGATGTCAGACTTCGCGTCAACCTAACAAAGCAACCCCGATCAGGAATACGACGCGGTGCCATTGTGGGAACGATCTGCGCCATGATTGGCAAGCAGCGTATCGGTAGTGTTCCCGCAATTGCCCTCGAACGAGCTGCGCCTGCGAACCTTGCGACACGATTGCTGCGGGACTTGCAACGCTTCGTCTAAAACAAGCATCACCCTAGCATCAAGAACGGGCGTCCGTTACACAAGGGCAATTTCTTCGGATCAAGGGAAACCGACGATCGACAATGGCCATCAGATACAGCGATCTTTTTGTATCGTAATTGGCGTCCCCGTACGCCGTCGATACCGCCGCTTGGCCCTTGGCCCACGCGGTCGGGTGATCAGTTCGAGCTATGTGACGACATCTGCAGCGAACCGGTGTCCGTCGGCGGCCAGCACGGGAATTCCCATGGGAGCGCCTCTCATCCCGGTAGCATCTCTACTCGAGTGGGCGAACGTATTTTTCGTCGCCTGTTTATGCCGGAGTCAACGCTGCGCTCGATTTTACCATTGCCAACCCCACTGCCAGTGCAAGAGTTTTGGTTGCCCATAGCACTTATCCCTGCATTTCCTTAAGATCGACTGGGGCGTCACGGAGGATAATAGATTGGCAGGGAAAATTTCATTTCTGAAATCGGACATTCCAGTCAGTACCGCGCTGCCCTTTGTTGTCCTGGGCATCTTCTGGTTGTTTTCATTCGGTACGCTCGAACCGGCCCTGGTTTGGCTTGCTCATCTCCCGAAGATTCTGCGCCATGCAGGAGCGCATGGGCCACGCCCCTATAGTCCCGACGATTACCTCATGTTCTGGGCAGTCGGGCACATCAGTGCCGGCGGTGCGGCTAGCAGTGTCTATGTTCAGCATGCTTTCGCGGCGTGGGAAGGTGCCCATTCTCCTGGCCATGTGTTCGGCGACCCATTCGTCTATCCGCCTCTCACGATGCTGCTAACGCGACCACTTGCGTGGGTAGGATACTGGCCCGGGTTTCTCCTCTGGACCTCGGCAATCATGGGCTCTGCCGTCCTGATTCTTCGGCGCGCCGGGTTGCCGTGGCCCATCATCGTTACGGGGTGTCTAGGTCCCGCTGTCGTTTTTGGCATCGCCATCGGCCAGATCAGCCTCCTTGCCTGTGCGCTTTCGATCGCCGCCCTGCTCCGCCTGGAAGCAGCACCGATGCGCTCCGGCATTCTTGCGGCGCTTGCCGCAATCAAGCCCCAGGACGGCTTGGTTGTTCCCTTCGCAATGCTGGCGCGCCAGCGCTATCGGCCAATCATGGCAGGTATGCTCACAGTCCTCATCATGGGTGCATTGGCCTCGCTGCTGTTCGGGCCAGAAATGTGGGCCGCCTACTGGAAACACGGTGCCAGCACCGCTGATAATCTCCTGACGGTGCATGTCCCGCAAATTATCAGCAAAACCGGACACGGCCGGTATACGAATTTCTTCATCTCCGTATTTTGGATGCTGCGTGAGGAGCATGTTCCTCTCGTTGTTAGCCTCGTCGCACAGGCCGTTGCTGCCTGCGGCGCCGTTGCCGTGGTGTTTCAGGCATGGCGCAAACCCGTGGTAAATCCGCTTGCTCGTATCGCCCTCACGGTTTTTCTGGGATCATTCCTGACGCCCTACGCGTTCACGCACGATCTAGCAGGGTACACGTTCATGATCGCAGCCCTGGCGTGGCAGCGTCGCCGTCTCGAGGCGACGGATGTGTTGCTATTCGCTTGGCCTGGTTACAGCCCTTTTGTAACTGGCCTTTTGCATATCGCACCAACCCCCCTGATAATTGCTTGGGCCGCCAAGCGCGCCTGGGATGCCATGCATACACTGCCAGCACTGCCAGAAATGGCAGCCTCCCATGATGCGTCCAATGTGGTTCCGGTCCAGAATTGAATGAGGATAGCCCAGTCATACCACCTGCCCTGGTTTCTGACTCGCGTGGGATTGAACTAAACCGCTGACGCGGTAGTTACGTCTGGGGAAGCGGCTTTTCTACGTGGTCTGGCGGTAGTCTGCCAGGATTTGGGTGCTTTCACCCCAACCCTGGACGGGAGGCCCCCGATGACCGAGATGAGCCCTCTGCGCCGCCGCATGATCGAGGACATGACGGTCCGCATCTATCGCCTGCGACCCAATGATCATACGTGCATGCGGTCGCCAAGTTCGGCCGCTTTTTCAGCCGCTCGCCGGAGAAGCTCGGCCTGGAGGAGGTCCGTGCTTTTCAGGTCCATCTTGTTGCCGGCGGCATGTCGTGGCCGGCGCT
>JAJZBH010000006.1 GCA_021799015.1 Pseudomonadota bacterium | reverse complement strand
CGATCTGATCGCGGCGGACGCCTGGCATCATCAGCCTGTTTTGATTGGAAATCGATGCACTGCCCCCATATTCCAGGGCGCCAGAGGAGCGGATCCACCGCCTTACTCGCCCGGATGACTGACTGCGGGGCGAACGGCCGCTTGCTGGGTATGGCCGGGCTTTCCCGATCGCCATTGCTCGGAGTCGGCTATCGCAGCATGAGGAAACCCAGTGCTTTTCACGGCCCAGAGGCGGATTGGGCTGGAGCATTTTTTGGTAAGCTAAGTGCTGCCTCGCGCAGCCGTTGTTCGGCCAGCCCGCGCCACGGCGCATTCTGCGGCGCGTGGGCCAGCGCTTGCTCAAATAGGGTCACGGCATTTGGCGTGACATGACCAGCCGCTTCGCTTTCGGCTTCGGCTGTTTCAGCCGCAAGAGTCGGATCGAAACGCGTTTGCAACGCTATCCGCCAGGCTTTCGCGGCGCCTGCTGGATCCTGTCGTTCCGCAAGTGCTTGACCAAGCAGAATGTAGCCTTCGCGCGCCTCCTCGGTCCTAGGGTTCATCGTCGCCAATTTGGCTTCGAGTTTCGAAATTAGCGCGTCATCCCGTCGCGCAGCCATCTCGACTTGGCGCTTGAACACGGCATGTGGTTCGGAAGGAATCAGCGGCAGGCTTCCGGGGAGAAAGAGAATGACGCTAACAAGAGGCACCGCTATAAATGTCGCAATCAACAGAAGGCGGCCGCGATGATCGGCGTCAGGTTCTGCCAATTGATCGGCAGCGAGCAACCGCCGCGCTATTTCAAGTCGGGCACCTTCATATTCGGCATCCGGGATGCGATCCTCTGCGTGGTCGTGGTCAAGTTCCTCAAGTTGCGCTCGATGCACAGCCATCGCGGTCTCACGGCGATAGCGAATTTCTCCCGGCCGCAGCCACACCACGAGCAACGGAACCAATGCCAGCAAGGTAACGGCGGTGCCGCCCAATATCAGTCCCACGATCAATTTAACAGTTCCTTTAGGCGTTTCTGTTCGTCGGGCTCAAGTTCAGGCACCGGTTTCATACGTCGTCGTCGACCCGCGAGGATCACCGTCGCCCCAACTACCAGCGCAATCACCGGGGAGAACCAGAGGAGGACGGTCATGGGGATCAATGGAGGTTTGAGAAGAATAAAAATACCGTACCGATGAACCATGTAACGAATGACCTGTCGGTTGCTCCAACCCTTGACCACGCGTCGTCGTATGATACCGCGGAACTGCCGGGCCAGACCCGCCTGAGAATTTTCTACTGTTTCATTTTGACAAACCAGGCAGCGCAGCTGGTTGCCGATCACTTCGGCTCGACGCTCTTGGCTCATTGTTAGAGTTACTCCATCCCTCGTGATCGTGGTTGGAGTGTTGTTTGCACTGGCAATCGACATGCCCGCCGACAGGCTGAACATCAATCCGAACAGCGCAAGCGCCCATAGAAACGTTCGGGTCATGCGATTTTTTGCAGTTCAGGCCGTAGTTGTTCGTTAATTATAGGCGGAACTAGCGGTCCGGCTATATGCCAACGGACGATCCCGCCAGGCGCAATCAGGAAACTTTCGGGAACCCCGTACACGCCGAAATTGATCGCGGTACGCCCCGTCGGGTCAGTTGCAAGGCGCGTATACGGGTCGCCATATTTGGCCAGATAGAAGGCAAGCGCCTTCGCTTTATCCTGATAGGCGATGCCCCAGATGTCGACGCCGGATTTTGAAATCACATCAAGATAAGGCGCTTCTCCGGCGCAGGGAACGCACCAAGACGCGAAGAAATTGAGGAGGATTGGTTTTTTAGAAGCTATCAACTGGCTGGAACCGAAGCCGTGCTTACCATCGATGCCGACAAGTCTGAAGTCAGGAACGCGGTGGCCTACTAACGGATTGCTAAAGGTCTGCGGATTATACGTGCCTTGGCGTGCCCGTTCGAGCAGAATGTAAAATCCAAGCCCGCCGGCAGTGGCGGCAGCGAGCGGGAGCGAAAGTAATAGGCGACGCCTCAGCAATGGATGTCCCATGACCAGGTTTCAGGCTTCGACCGTGTGCTGCGGCTTACGCAGGCTACGCCGGGCCGGTACGCCAATTCGGAAACGGCGGTCACTCAATGAAAGCCCGCCACCAAGTGCCATAACCAGACCACCCAGCCAGATTTCCGGAGCAAGGGGATGCACATTGAAGCGAAACTCAGCCCCTCCGCTGGTGTCTTCGTTCGCAAAGGTAGCGAACATATTCCACAGGCCGTTAGTACGGATCGCCGCGTGTTCTGTCGTGACGTGTTGGGCTAAAAAAAAGCGGCGTTCGGGCCGCATCGTCATGACATGCTTGCCATGACGGGTGACGTCGATGAGCGCGACCCGGGCCGCATAGTCGGGACCTGGAGCGTTGTAGATGCGCTCAAGTGTCCAGCGATATCCGCCGAGAGTAACACCTTGGCCTGGGCGCAGAACCGTAATCGTGTGGATTTGCAGGGTCATCCCCGCGATGCCGAGAACGGTAATTCCGAATCCAAGATGGCCGCATGCGGCACCTAGGGACGCGCGAGGCATGCTGAAAAAGCGCCTGATTGATCGCGTGATTGGAATGCGGAACAGCTGGATACGTTCGCTCAGATCCGCGAGAGCTCCAAAAATGACCCAAAGCGCACCGGCGAGACCGAGAGCGGCAACCACGTGGCCGCGGAACATAAAAACGGCAAGAATAACTAACGCAATGACTCCGCTGTACCACAGTTTGACCAGAGCCGGCCCGAGCGCTGCACGTTTCCATGGCAGCATTGGTCCAATTGCCATCGCAACGATTAGCGGTGCCGTCAAAGGCAGGGCTGCTTGATCATAAAATGGCGCGCCAACCGAAAGCTGAACCCCGAGCAAGAGATCCACAAATGGTGGATACATCGTGCCCGTGAAGACGACCGCAGCGATCATGCAGAGGAATATGTTGTTGACGATTAAAGCCCCCTCGCGTGAAACTGGCGCAAAAACGCCGGACGCACCGAGCGTTGGCGCCCGGATTACGAACAGCAGCAGGGATCCTCCAACAGTGAGGCCAAGAAGAACCAAAATAAACAATCCTTGGTTGGGTGACACCGCGAAAGAGTGAACGGAATTGAGCAGACCTGAACGGACCAGAAAGGTGCCGGAAAGGCTGAGGGAGAATGTTGCGATGGCGAGAAGTACCGACCAGGTTTTTAGCGCTTCGCGCTTTTCAACGACAATTGCAGAGTGAATAAGTGCTGTTCCAGTAAGCCAAGGGAGCAGTGCGACATTCTCGACGGGATCCCAGAACCAAAAACCCCCCCAGCCGAGAGTATAGTAAGACCAGAGGGAGCCAAAGGTTATGCCGGCAGTAAGAAAAGCCCACGAAACGATCGTCCATGGGCGCACCCACCGTCCCCAGGCAGCATCGACGCGGCCCTCAATCAGGGCGGCAACCGCAAAAGCGAAGGCAATCGAGAAACCTACGTAACCCGCGTAGAGAATGGGCGGGTGCACCGCCAACCCCGGGTCTTGAAGAATCGGGTTGACACCTGCCCCTTGCATGGGAGGCGGCCAAATGCGTTGAAATGGATTTGAAACAGTGACGGTAAACAGCAAAAATCCCGCAGACACCAGACCCAGCACGCCAAGAACTCGCGCGCGCAGGCTGGTCGGGATGGTGCGCCCAAAACCGGCGACAACGGCGCTGCAAAGGGACAGGATCAAACACCAGAGAAGCATGGAGCCGTCGTGATTGCCCCAGGTGCCAGTAATGCGATATAATAATGGTGTGGTGCTACTTGAGAACTGGGCCACATTGCGCACGGTAAAATCTGAAACCACGCCAGCCCAGACCAGCGCTGCAAAGCTGATGACAAGACTGACAAACTGACCTATCGCGAGAGCAGGGGCGGCCCGCATAACCGTAGCGTCGCGAAATTTTGGTCCAAACAAGCCGATCACGGCTTGCGCCACCGCGATCGCAAACGCGAGGGCAAGGGCAAAATGTCCAAGCGTTGGAATCATTGGGGTTGGCTCCCTTGGTTTTCGGCCTCGATTTGCTGCGGTGTTTTATCATTCCAAGTTGCGGCATTGGGAGGTGGGCCAAATTTGGGATTCCATTTACCTGCCTTTTTCAGGGCCTGTTCGACATCGGCAGGCATGTAGCTGGCTCCGTGTTTGGCAAGGACAGTATCGGCGATGAACTCATGTTCGCCCGGTGCCATCGAGCCAATAGTCACAACTCCTTGGCCCTGGCGGAACAGGTCGGGAAGAATGCCAGTGTAGACAACCGGAATCGAAGCCTGACCATCAGTGATCCGAAACGACGTGTATGGCTTGTCGTCACGCTGCCCCTTCACGACGGTACCTACCTGCACAATGCCGCCTAAGCGGAAGATATCGCCGGGTGCAGGATGTTTGAGTAGCACCTGGCGTGGCGACAAAAAATACGACAGGCTCGAGCTGAACGCAAAGAGCATTAGCCCGACTCCTGTCGACAGACCGATACCGCATGCGGCTACGATCCAGAGCCGGCGCTGTTTGCGGGACATCATTGGGCATTCCCCTATCGACGTTTGCCGCGAGAGGCCTGTGCTGCGGCTAAGAGTCGTCGCGCAGACCGGTAGCGCAGCAGGGTCAACAACGCGAAGGTTCCAAGAACGATGACTGTCGCACCGTAACTGCCGGCGACAAACGGCATCAGGTCTTTGATCATGACGGTGTGTCCAACGCGACGGTGCCGCTGTTTTCAGCGGAGGTAAGCAGCAAAACACGGGTTCTTTGCTCCATGATCGCGCTCGATATCCGGGCCAGGATCACGGCAAAAAAGGTTGCATAGAAGCCGATCGTGCTGACTAACAGCGGCCAGAGCATCGTAATATATATCTTTGATGGTCCAGTCAGGGAAATTGTATTGCCCTGATGCAGGGTATTCCACCAGTAGACTGAGAAAACAATGATTGGCAGATTGATGACGCCAACCAGCCCGAGAATTGCTGCCGCGCGGTAACCGTGCTGGGGGTTATCAAATGCGCGGATCAGGGTGGCGTGGCCTAGATAGAGGAAAAACAAGATCAGCACGGACGTCAGTCGGGCGTCCCAGACCCAGTACGTACCCCAATCGGGCCTCCCCCAAAGCGACCCGGTGATCAGACAGAGAGCTGCAAATCCAGCGCCGATCGGGCTGATTTCCTGAGCTGCCAGATCTGCCAGCGGGTGCCGCCACACGATCGATAGCAAGGAACAAATTGCCAGAAGAGCGTAGCCATTCATCGCGACCCATGCAGAAGGAACATGGACATACATAATTCGCGAGGCGATGCCTTGTTGCCAGTCAGGGGGTGAGAAAAAGAAGCCCCAAATCAGACCCGTTATGGTAACCAGCAGAGCAAAACCGGCAAGCCAAGGCAAAATCGGTGTCACCAAACGTTGGAATCGGCCCGGGTTGGCGTAGCGGTGCAGCCACGCACCAGCGCCCCCCGGTTTCGTGACGATCCCTGTATCTGCCGCGTAGTTCTGCGTGAGAGGACTCTCCATGGACATTACAATAAACGGAATATGACGTTTTGCCACCCCTCAGGCCGGACTGATCTGGTATTCATAATCACAATATAGCGTATTCATAATCACATTGTGGCGCGCGGCTCCGAGGCGGGGCCGCGTCCGACGTCCACCACTGTGCCTTGCCCTCGGGCATGGCTCGGAGTATGCCGCCGGATCTTACCACGGGATCAGGTAGTTTATCATATGAAGCAGCAGGCGAATTTGATCCGCCCTGGGCAGGTCATTGAGCATGACGGCAGGCGCTGGACCGTCCTCAAACACCAAATCATTACTCCCGGCAAAGGAGGCGCTTTTATTCAGGTTGAGATGCGCGACCTCAAGACCGGTAACAAGACCAACGAGCGTTGGCGCACGGCGGATACTGTCGAGCGCCTAATGACCGACAATAAGGATTATATTTATTCATACACCGATGGTGATCATTTGGTTCTGATGGAGGCCGAGACATTCGAGCAGTTCATCGTGCCATCGGAGCTGTTAGGCGAGCAGGCGCCATTTTTGCAGGACAACATGCCGCTTACGGTCGATCTCGTTGAAGGCGAGCCAGTGGCCTTGCATTTGCCTGCCACGGTCACGCTTGAAATCATCGAGGCTGATCCCGTGGTAAAAGGGCAGACCGCTTCCTCCTCATACAAGCCCGCCAGACTAGCGAACGGCGTGAAAACAATGGTGCCACCCTTTGTGGAAGCTGGTGAGCGGGTTGTAGTTCGTACGGAGGACGCTAGCTACGTCGAGCGGGCCAAAGGCTGACGCAAGAGCAGTGTGAACGAGGTCCGGAGTCTTCCGATGGTACCACGACAGTCTGCGCATATGACGATCATGGTCGCTGCCGCTCAAAAAGCGGCAAAACGACTGGTCCGTGATTTCAATGAAGTTGAACAGTTGCAGGTTTCGGTAAAAGGACCTTCTGATTTTGTCAGCCAAGCCGATTTGCGCTCAGAGCAGAGCATACGTGATGACTTGGATAGGGCACGGCCTGGTTACGGCTTTCTGATGGAGGAGAGCGGAACTGGCGGATCGACAAACTGGACCTGGCGCTGGATCGTCGATCCGCTCGACGGTACAACCAATTTCCTTCACGGCATTCCCAACTGGGCCATTTCGATCGCTCTTGAGAAGCGCCTTGTAGACGGGGGATCGGAGATCGTTGCCGGTGTCGTCTACGCACCTGCGCTGGCAGAGCTCTACTGGGCGGAAAAAGGAGTGGGCGCATTTTTGAACGACCGTCGTTTACGTGTTTCAGCACGTCGGGAGTGGTCGTCGGCACTGTTCGCTACCGGCATTCCCTTTGCCCGGACCACGCCACGTAATCGGTTGGCATTTGCCCGAATTCTCGGCGGTTTAATGCCGGAGATTGCGGGTATTCGACGTTTTGGCGCAGCGTCGCTTGATTTGGCGTGGGTTGCTGCCGGCCGATTCGACGGATTTTGGGAGTTTGGTCTAAATAAATGGGATCTTGCGGCCGGGGCTTTAATGGTTCGGGAAGCTGGCGGCTACGTGACCGATCCTGCCGGGCAGGAACAGGTTGAGTCAAATATCGTCGCGGCAAATCCGTATTTGCACCCGCGCCTTCTGGAGCGCGTTGCGGCCGCGGCCGAAATGACCCGCGCGACGTCTGGCGATCCACATGTTACGACCGCACCGCATTGAGTGAACGGGTGAGAATCGGGTAAACGTCCGACCCATGAGGTGCAGCGCGATCGTTGGAATCGCCCAGGCCACGATGCTTGCGATTCAATTCGTTCCAGGCACCGCATCGGCAGGCGTGACCGCAGTGCAGCAGGCGGCGGTTACGGTAAACCCCGAAGCACTGCTGCAGTTGGGGCGGCCAAACACACCAACAATGCCGTTACCTGATGCCAGAGCGCACCGCACGATCACTGTGCCAAAACATGTCGTTGCGGGCGGGCGACGAGGCGTGCCTTTGCCACCTCCGATCCAATCGCATCCGGCGGAGGCGCGCCATGTGACCAAGAAAATGCGCGTTCCAAGTTTGCCAGAGGCCGGTTTGCCCGTCGTTTTCGCCGCGCCCTTGGTAGTTCTATTTGATGGCACAAGCGCTCGGCTGCAATCTGCCGCAGCGCGGAGCATCCGCCAGATTGCCGCCGCATTCAAGGGTGGCCCAGACCGGTTCCTGATTGTGGCAACGGCGCCGGCCCGGCCCGGCCATAATTTAGCTTCTCACCGCCTGTCCTTGGCACGAGGGCAGGCGGTTGGCACCATTTTACACGATGGCGGGATTGCGCATGACCGTATCATCGTGCAAGCCTTGGGAGACCCACCAGGTATGGCGACCAATTTCGCGACATTATCCATCATTCCGTAGGCCATCGAAGATCATGACCAGACCAAACAGCTACCTGATCCGAATGATTGTTTTTCTGGTTGTGGTGTATGCGCTTGCCGCCGCCATATCGCCAGAACTATACGAGTTTTTCTTTGCCAACCCGGTTGTCAATTCTGTCATCATTTTCGTGGAATTGTTCGGTGTCTTCTGGAATCTCAGGCAAGTTCTGCGGCTCAGACCGGAAGTTGAATGGGTCGAACGGTTCCAAAGATCGCGAGCATCGATCGAGCAAGGTACCAAGCCAAAGCTTTTGCTGCCGATGGCGCGCATGTTGGGGGCTCGCAATGAGGACGGCCGCCGTTTCAGTCTGTCCGTAACAGGCATGCGGACGATGCTTGATGGCATTGCTAGCCGACTCGATGAAAGTCGCGAACTCTCTCGTTACACCACCGGTGTACTGATCTTCCTTGGACTGCTGGGGACATTTTGGGGTCTGCTCAAGACAGTTCACGCTGTTGCCGCCGTGATTCACGGGATGAATCTCGCGGGTGGCAATGTCAATGCGATGTTCGACCAACTCAAGGCAGGGCTCGCGGGCCCATTGGCCGGCATGGGGACGGCCTTTGCGGCATCGTTGTTTGGCTTGTCGGGGGCGCTGATCCTTGGCTTTCTTGATCTGACAGCAGGTCAGGCTATGAGCCGCTTCTTCAACGAACTGGAGGAATGGCTGGCGGGGTTGACACGCGTGTCATCCGGTCTGCTCGGTGCTGAGGGGGAGGGAACGATGCCGGCGTACGTCCATGCCCTTCTTGAACAGAGCGCGGAAAATCTCGAAGCACTGCAACGGGTGTTAGCACGTGGCGAAGAGGGGCGGTCGGCAACTGCGCAGACGACGCAAAAGCTGATGGAACAAGTCATGACGCTTACTGACGCGATCCACAATTCTCACCGTATCATGTTGAAGGTTGGGGAGGGGCAGTTGACTCTAACGAAACTGGCTGAGCAGGCCAACGCCCGCGACCCCGGCAGCGAGATTATCGCGGCGCATCTGCGCAATATCGAGTTGCAGCTCGGGCGCTTGCTCGCTGAAATGGACCAGGGACGTACACAGGTGCTAGCCGATCTTCGGCAAGATTTGAAGATCCTGACGCGGACGGTTGCCGCCAGACTTGACGAGGCGCGAGGCTAAACGGGTGTCTCTACTCTCGCGCCGCCGAGGCAGCAACGGGCTGGAAATATGGCCAGGATATGTCGATGCCTTGTCGACACTCCTCATGGTGACGATTTTCGTTCTTCTGGTCTTTGTGCTTGCGGAAGCATTTTTGTCGGTGGCGCTGTCCGGCAGCGACAAGACGATCGCGTCGCTACGCGGGCAGATCGCCCAACTCTCGAGCGTCTTGTCCATGGAAAAGACAAAGGATGTGTCACTGGAGGGCGAGCTTGCCGAGTTGAAGGCGAATTTGCAGCAGGCGGCGGCGGAGCGTGCTAGGCTGAGCGCGTCGCTCGCCGCAAGCCAGTCAGAAGTCTCCGGGCAGGAGAAGCTGAACGAGGCAGCGCTATCTCAGGTACAGACGTTGAACGAGCAGATCGCGGCTCTGCGCATGCAATTGGCTAGCCTAGCCGTGGCGCTGGACGCGGCAAGGCAAAAAGACAAGGCCGAACACGTCCAGATTGTTAATCTTGGCCAGAGATTGAATGAGGCACTTGCACGGCAGGTGCAACAGCTCCAGCTGTATCGTTCGGAGTTCTTCGGAGACTTGCGAAAGGCGCTCGCCGGGGAGAAAAATATCAGAATTGTCGGCGATCGCTTTGTGTTCGAGAGCGATGTCTTGTTTCCGTCAGACTCGGCTCAACTGTCTCCCGAAGGGCAGCAGAAAATAGATGATGTTGCCAACGCAATCGTAGACATCTCCAGGAAAATCCCGCCGCATCTCAATTGGGTCATTAGTGTTGACGGGTTTGCAGACCAAAACGCCATCCAGGGAGGCCCATACAAGAACAACTTTGATCTGTCGGCGGCACGTGCGCTGGCTGTGCTGCATCTCCTGATCCAGGACGGCGTCCCAAAGAAGCGGGTTGTTGCGGCGGCTTTTGGCGCAGAACATCCAATCAAGAAAGGCAACTCAGCGGAAGCATTGGCTCAGAACCGGAGGATCGAATTCCGCTTGACGTCGGCTGATTAGCAGGCGCTCCCCCTCCGCGCGAAATGTCAAAGTCCGTGGTCGGCAAGCCGTATCATCTGCACCATGGTGCCTGGTGGTGTGGCGGATGCTCCCGGCGGGCGGAGCAGAAGTGCATCAGCTTCGGCGAAGCGGCGCAGCATCGCGGAATCCTGCTGAGCGAATGGTGTGATCTGCCAACCGCCGTCAGGGTCGCGGACCAGGCTTGCACGCAGGTGATCGTTGCGACGGTCGTTTTCTGGCAACGCAACCGTGCACCGCGCGAATTCGCTTTGCGGCGCAGCCCCCGGAAGCCCTGAGAGGCGTTCGATCGCGGGTTTCAGGAACAGAAGGGCGCAGACTAGGGCCGACACCGGATTGCCCGGTAGGCCGAGCACTGGCAGCGTGCCCATTGCACCAAACATAAGAGGCTTGCCTGGTCGCATTGCGATTTTCCAAAAATCGACGGCGAGGCCGTGCATGCCCAGTCCTTCCTGAACGAGGTCGTGAGCTCCGACACTTGCACCGCCAGTGGTGACAAGCAGATCGGCGTGGGACAGGGATTCCACCGCCTGCGCAATGACCACGCGATCGTCTCGGGCAGTCGGCAGAATGATTGGGAGACCACCGCATGTCCGGATGAAAGCGGCAAGAGCAAAGGTGTTGGAGTTGGTAAGTCCACCGGCCGGAATTGGTTCTCCGGGCATTGCCACTTCGTCCCCTGTTGCGAGCAGAGCGACAATCGGTCGCCGGTAGACGCTCAACCACGGGCAGTTCCCCGCAGCGGCCAAGCCGACGTCGCGTGCCGATAGTCTTGTACCAGAGGATAGCAAATTGTCGCCTGCACGAAAATCGAGTCCGGCGGAGCGGATATTTTTACCTCGGGCGATGGTAGTGTGAGGGATCAATCGAATCTCATCGAAATCGGCGTTTTCCTGGATCAGGACGGCATCAGCTCCATCCGGAATAACACTACCCGTAAAGACGCGGACTGCTTGGCCTGAACTGATTCGGCCTTCGAACGGACGGCCAGCAGGGGCAGAACCGATGACAGTGAGGGAGGTGCCCGGAACAGCATCGGCGGCATCAAGGGCGAAACCATCCATCGCAGAAATGTTGGCGGCTGGATAGGTTAGGCGCGCAATTGCCGGCGCGAAAAGCACCCGACCTAACCCGCTTGAGAGCGGAACGATTTCTGCACCGGTAGGCGTCAGCCGCGCGAGGATTCGGGTTCTTGCTTCGTCGATTGAAATCAAGATTCAAGCCTGTTCAAAAATGCCCGACTTTCCGCCGGACTTCCTTGTTACACGAAGATTCTCGACATGCATGCTGCGATCGACGGCCTTTAACATGTCGTAGATGGTCAGCGCAGCGATTGAAGCAGCTGTTAGTGCTTCCATTTCCACGCCAGTGCGCCCGCTCGTACGGACTGTGGCGCTTATGCGGATCCCTGGAAGATCCGGCGCCTCGGCTAGGTTCACCGTGACGGCTGTGAGAGGAAGCGGATGGCAGAGAGGAATGAGATCGGCTGTTCGTTTTGCGGCCATGATCCCCGCAATTCGTGCAGCTGCGAGTACGTCGCCTTTTTGGGCCTGATCGTCGATGATTGCCGTCAGCGTCGATTCGTTCATCACAACATTGCAAGCAGCGGTGGCTTCCCTGATGCTGGGGACCTTGGCCGAAACATCGACCATGTGTGCGGCGCCGCTTTGGTCTAGGTGGGTGAGCTTCACGCGTCGAGCCCCAGCAGCGCGCGCGTTGCTTTGGTGACATCGGGTTCACGCATCAAACTTTCACCAACGAGGATACCTTGCACTCCAGCCGCTTTTAGCCGTTCCAGGTCAGCATGGCTTCGGATGCCGCTCTCTGAAACGACAAACCGTTCCGGAGGAATCTGCGGTGCGAGGTGTTCAGAGAGAGATATATCTGTGGTCATGGTTTTGAGGTCGCGATTGTTGATGCCAATTAGGCGCGTCCGCAGGCCGAGCGCGCGCTCCAGTTCCGAGTCGTCATGGACCTCAGCAAGGACACTCATGTCGAGGCTAATTGCCAGTTCCTCGAATGCACGTGCTTGGCTATCGGTAAGCGCAGCCATAATCAGCAGGATGCAATCGGCACCGATTGCGCGGCTTTCGTAGATTTGCCACGGATCAAGGATGAAATCCTTTCGCAATACGGGCAAATTCACAGCGTCCCGAGCGGCCTGCAAGTGCGCCGCCTCGCCGCGGAAATATTTTTCGTTGGTTAGCACCGACAGGCAGACTGCACCGCCTTCCCGATAGGCTGCGGCAAGAGTCGCTGGGTCGAAATCGGTGCGGATGAGGCCGGAAGACGGCGATGCCCGTTTGATTTCGGCGATAAGCCCCGTGCGGCCCGAGGCCGCCGCGTCCATCAAAGCGCGCGCGAAGCCACGAGGTTTGGGAGCAGCCATCGCCTCCTCTCGAACGACGTCAACGCTTTTCGCCAGCATTTTTTCTGTAAGAGCCGCGCGTGTGTCGGCGCAGATTGAGGCTAGAATGTCTGTTTTCAGCACCGTGCTGGAGGCAGGTTTGATCATTGCACGGCCATGCTTTCGGACCCCTGCTGGGTGGCAGCACGTAAGCGCTCGAGCGCCTTGAGTGCCACTCCGGAGTCGATGCTCTTCGCAGCCAGTGTTACGCCCTCGGAGAACGTGACAGCGCGCTCGGCGACGATCAGCGCAGCCGCAGTGTTCAACAGTACGGCGTCGCGATAAGCACCTGGCGCTCCGCGAAGCATAGACATCAGCGCCGCCGCGTTGGTGGCGGCGTCGCCGCCGACCAAGCTCGAGAGTGGTGCTCGCCGAAGGCCAGCCTCTTCAGGGGTAATCGTCATTTCACTAATTTTACCATGATCAAGCATGACAATATGGCTTTCACTAGCCAGCGTCAGCTCATCAAGCCCCCCACCATGGACGACCATTGCTCGCTCGGTATCAAGATGAGCGAGAGTTTCGGCGATTGGCCGTAACCAAGCGGGATCAAAGACGCCGATTAGTTGGCGTCGGACGGCGGCCGGATTCACCAATGGACCAAGAAGATTGAAAATGGTTCGGGTGCCAAGCGCAATTCGGGCCGCGGCCGCGTGGCGCAGCCCGGCATGGTGGCGCGGCGCGTAAAGGAACACACAACCTGCTTCCCGCAAAATCCATGGTAGGCGCTCTAAAGGCGCCTCCACATTTACGCCAAGCGCCGCTAGGACGTCCGCTGCGCCTGAACGTGAGGACAACGCCCGATTGCCGTGTTTCGCAACTGGCACGCCGAGGCCAGCGAGAACGAACGTTACGCCTGTCGAAATGTTTACCGTTCCGAGGCCGTCACCCCCGGTGCCGCAGACGTCGATTGCGCCTGCTGGCGCGGGAATGCTGAACATGCGTGCCCGCAGTGCCCGCACGGCGCCAGCAAGTTCGGAAATGGTTTCCCGCCTGACTCGCATCGCCATTAGCGCTCCAGCGATTTGTGCATCGTTCGACCGACCGTCAATGATTGCACCGAAAGCGGCCTCTGCAAGCTCTTCCGAGAGGGTCTCTCCGCGTGCGAGACGATCAAGGACAGGCTTTAGATCAGTGAGGACATCGCCCGGCCCCCGATTGTTTCCCCGGGCGATGCTGAGGAAGTTCCGCAACAGCGTGTGGCCATGAGCCGTGGCGATACTCTCGGGGTGGAATTGGACGCCAAAGATTGGCAGGTTCCGATGGCGTATCCCCATTATCAAGCCGTCGTCGGTAAACGCCGTTGGAACCAATGCAGGGGGCAATGTCTCGCGCTCGATGATGAGGGAATGATAGCGCGTTGCATCGAACGGATCCGGTAGGGTGGAAAAGATATCACTTCCTTGATGCCGAATCGGCGATACCTTACCATGCATCGGTACGGGCGCTCGTTTGATGATGCCTCCGAACGCCTGCCCGATTGCTTGGTGCCCGAGACAAACACCGAGGATCGGCACTTTGCCTGCGGCTGCGCGTATCAAATCAAGGCAGATTCCTGCCTCGTTCGGTGTGCAGGGGCCCGGCGATAACACGATTGCTTCCGGTCCCATGGCTAGGACGTCCTCAGGCGTTAGCGAATCGTTTCGGCGCACGAGGCAGTTGGCGCCAAGATCCCCTAAAAAATGCACCAGGTTAAATGTAAAACTGTCATAATTGTCGATCAGCAGGATCATGGTTCAACGACATCCGTCGTAATGTAGTTCAATGCATCCTCTGCGGCGCGGAACAGGGCACGTGCCTTCTGGACGCTTTCGGCGAGTTCTGCTTCGGGGTCCGAATCGGACACGACTCCGACGCCTGCCTGAACATACAGCGTGGAGTCTTTAACGAGAGCAGTGCGTAGCCCTATACAGGTGTCCATGGTGCCGTTTGCAGCAAAATAGCCGATGCAACCGCCATAGAGGCCCCGGCGGGACGGCTCCAGCTCCTCGATGATTTCCATGGCACGAACTTTTGGCGCGCCGGATAATGTGCCTGCGGGGAATCCTGCGATCAGCGCGTCCAGGGCATCGGAATCGTTGCGTATCGTGCCTTCAACGTTCGATGATATATGCATGACGTGTGAAAATCGTTCGACTGCAAAGCTCTCTGTTACACGGATCGACCCAATTTCAGCTACTCGTCCGACATCGTTCCGGGCGAGATCGAGTAGCATCAGGTGTTCAGCGCGCTCTTTCGGATCTTCCAGAAGCTCGGCTTCTAGTGCTTGATCTTCGCTTCGATTTGTCCCGCGCCTGCGGGTGCCGGCAAGTGGGCGAATTGTAACGGTATTGTCACGCAGACGGACTAGGATTTCCGGACTGGATCCTACGACCTGAAAGTTCCCGAAGTCGAGAAAGAACAGGAATGGCGCGGGATTGATGCGGCGCAAGCTCCGATAAAGCGCAAAGGGTGGCAGCGAAAATTTCAACGCGAATCGTTGGCTTGGCACGACCTGAAAAACATCGCCGGCCGCGATGTATTCCTTCCCGCGCAATACCATCGCCTTGAACTGCTGCTCGGTCATGTTTGACTGCGGGATGCCCACCGATTCTGGCCTCCCACTCAGCTGCGGGGTCGGGCGATCGAGCGCTACGATGGCATCATCGATTCTTTGGGTGGCAGCGGCGCGCGCGGTGACGGCCGAAATGCCGTGGTCTGGATACGCGGGAGCCGCGAGTGTAATTTCGTCTTTGACTGAATCAAAAATTGCAAACAGACTTGGACGCATCAGTTCGGCGTCCGGAATGCCAAGTACTTCCGGCTTACTCGCCGGGAGGCGCTCCATTAGCCGAACCATATCGTAGCCCAGAAAACCGACAAGTCCGCCGGTCATCGGAGGCAAGTGCTCAGGGAGATCAAGTTGGGTCGCCGCGATGTGCTTGCGCAGGCTTTCGAAGGCCGGCAGCGGGTCGGGCGTATAGGTCTCGCCATCACGGCTCGTGCTGACCGCGCCGCCTTCGCAGCGCCAAATGAGGTCGGGTAATAGGCCAATTACAGAATACCGGCCGCGTGCTGCGCCACCTTCGACGCTTTCGAGCAGAAAGGAGTGTCGGCGCCCATGAGCAAGTTTAAGGAAGGCAGCAACGGGTGTGATAAGATCGGCGGTCATGCGGCGCCAGACCAATCCGCCACGACCGGCCATAAAAGCCTTGTCGAAGTCAGTTGATTGGTCCGGCGCGGCGATGACATCCATGATGTTTGATCCTTTTCCGGCGAAGGCTTTTCGTTAGGAGCTAAGCCGGTGCAACACGGTGGGGTTAACCTTTACATGGTACCGATCGCGCAGGCCGCTTGCGAAACTTTGCAATACCGCGGTTTGCATCACCTTCCCCAGCGCACTCGTCAAGCGCTGCCTGGTGTTCGGGTCCGCATCGGGGGCCGGGTTTACGATCTTTGTCACTGTGGCCACAACAAACCCTTCTCTTGTTTCCACCATTGTGGGCTCGCCGACTTTCAAGCCGAAAAGGATCGGAAGAGCTTTTGTCGGAATGCCGTTGGTTCCAGGTGGATTCCGGGAAATTAATCCGCTTGTCCTGACGGCGTAGCCAATAGTACCCGCGGCTCGTACGATCGAGGCGCCGGATTTGATCAATGTCAATAAACGAGCTGCCGCCGTTTCCTGCTGGCGCTCAATTTGATGATCGGTCCAGTCGGACAGCACTGCGGCTTTCACAGTATGGTACGGTTTCAGATGTGGCTTGATGATTTTGTCTACGGCAATTGCGAAATAGGCGGTCCCGGGTGCTGACTTCGCTTGTGGCCGGACGCCAGGGCTGGTTGTGAAGGCAGCCTTCAGAACTGCTTTTCTCAGGGCAACAGGGCCCGGGATAGTGACCGGCTTCCCGTCGGATCCGACACCTGTTGCATCTGCTGTTGCGGTAACGGTTACTGTGCCAAGATTGGACGGCAGCGCGTCCAGCGGTGTATTGGCGGCCAGCGCATCCTCTAGCTTTGGCAGATCTGCATCGACGCGCGCCTTTGCTTTGCGCAACTGTAGCCGCGCCTTGATCTTATCCGCAACTATAGAGAGCGGCTTCACGCCGCTTCCTGTGTCTGCCGTAACCTTGAATACATAGGTGCCGATGGCCCCCGTCACGGGGCCGACGATCTCGCCCGCTTTCGCGGCAAAGACCGCCTTGGCAAGTCGACCGGAAGGCAGGTCTGCAGTCGTCGTGTTCTTCAACGTGAGCGCGGTTGCACTGACTTTCTTGGCAGCCGCTTTCATCTGCGTCCAGCTTGCGCCACTCCGCCATTGAGTCGCGATTGCGTGGGCGCTTTCCTTGTTTTCGGCCGTAATGATCTCGACTGTCCGGCGCGCCGTTGCGGTGAATTCGCGCTTGTGCGCCGTGTAGAAGGCTTTAATGTCCGCGGCGCTCACTGTCTCACGCGATGCGAGCAGGGCCGCGGACAGGATTACTGCTTGGAATGCCCTGCGCTCTGGCGTCGAATAGTTTTCAGGGTGGTTGCGCCAGAATCGCCGCAAAACCCGTGTGGATGGCGGTGAAGGGGGGCGGACGGCGGCAAAAGGAAGCTGAACGTAGGCTACTTGCCTGGTTTGGCCCAGATAATTGTAAAGAAGCGTGATCAGGGGCTCGGGTGCACCCGCGCCAGCTGAGATCGCCTGGACCATTTGGTCCGCATTGATGCTTTGCGTCATGTCAGCCATGAACATGGCCGGGGTAAGGTTATTGTCGGCCAATACCTGCTTAAATCTAGACATATCGAATTTGCCATTTTGGCCTTGGAACACGGACATCGCAAATACTTGCTGCCGGAGCGCGTTAGGCGGTGCGGCGACGCCGAGCCTCGCTACCTCATGGGCCATCGCCGCCTTGTCAATGGCCTCTCCCACGATACCGCCTGCGATCAACTGCCGTTCTTCGGCGCTTAACTGTTTGCCACCCTGCTGCTGGGCGATTCGGTTGATCATGTTCTGGTACGTGTTCTCAACAGAGGCCAGGGAAATCGGCTGACCCGCGACAGTTGCCACAGCATTGGAGCTGCCGATCATCGTTACGACATTGGATATGCCCCAGAATACGAATACGACCACCAGAAGCCCGAAGAAGATCCGGACAATCCAGTTGTCGAGCAGCTGGCGGATGAATGTAAGCATTGAGCGCCTCAACGGGGTGAATGAAACTGCGTTTACCACGGCGTCGCTCAATTGCCACCCGGTGCACTCGAGGCTTACTTAAGATGCTGACCCTCGGAGGACTGAATGAGATGATCCGCCAGATGATCGCAGGCAATTGGAAAATGAACGGAACTAAAGCTGGGATAGCCGATTTTGCCGATGCGTGCAGGCATGCGCCATTGTCGGCAGACTTGGTGGTGTGTCCGCCTTTCCCGCTAATAGAACCCTTGGCAGATGCATTAGCAGGAACGCGCTTCAAGATCGGTGCCCAAGATTGCGGTATCCAGCGCCAAGGGGCACATACTGGGGACGTGTCCGCGGATTTGCTTCGTGAAATCGGTGCCTCTCATGTCATTCTGGGCCACTCAGAACGGCGCGCTGATCATCATGAAACCAGTCAGGAGGTCCGTGCCAAGGTGACGGCCGCTTTGGCGACCAGTCTGATCCCTATCGTGTGTGTCGGCGAACGCGAAGCCGAGCGCGATGCCGGCCGCGCTGAAACTGCAGTGTGTTCGCAGCTAATCGATTCACTTCCCGAAGTGTTTGACGGCCTTGTTGCCTATGAGCCTGTGTGGGCCATTGGCACAGGCCGCACAGCGTCGCCTAGGGACATTGAGGCTATGCATTGCACGATCCGTAATGCGCTCGTCGCACGCCTAGGGTCTAACGGTGCTAAGATCCCGATTCTTTACGGCGGTTCGGTTAAACCCGACAATGCTGCCGAACTGCTGGCGGTTCCCCAGGTGGGCGGCGCGCTCGTCGGCGGTGCGAGCCTCAAGGCGGCTGATTTTCTGGCCATTGCCGCGTGCGCGCGTGAGGCGTAGAAAGCCGCAAAACTGGCGAAAAGGTTGTCATGATAACGGTTCTGCTCGTACTTCAAGTGTTTGTGACGCTCGCGTTGATTGGCGTCGTGCTGATTCAACGTAGTGAAGGAGGTGGACTCGGTCTGGGCACCAGCCAAGGTATGGGGAGCTTTATGACCGGCCGGAGTACTGCGAATTTGTTGACCCGCACGACCGCAGTACTTGCCACACTGTTTTTTGCCCTGTCGCTGGCTTTGGCGCTTCTCTACAAGCACGGCGGGGCCGGCAGCAGCAATGCGGCGGCAATACTGAAGGGCGCCCCACCAGCCAAATCGATGCCAGTGACGGTGCCGGCTTCGGGTTCGCCACCTGTTCCAGGCTCAAGCACCAAGCAACCACCGGTCCCGTTGCCTGCACCGCCGCCCTCGTCGTTACCTGGCAAGAATTAAGGTTTGGCGCATTTATTTATTAGAAGGTGCGGGGTTTTGTCCTGCGCTGCGCTCTGTTATGTGGGGATTCCATGATCCGGTATGTATTCATAACCGGCGGCGTGGTCTCTTCGCTCGGTAAGGGTATCGCATCCGCTTCACTCGGCGCGTTACTACAAGCCCGCGGCTATTCAGTCCGGCTTCGCAAACTCGACCCCTATCTGAACGTTGATCCGGGTACAATGAGCCCATATCAGCACGGGGAGGTGTTCGTAACCGACGATGGGGCGGAGACGGACCTTGATCTCGGGCATTATGAGCGATTTACAGGCGTGAGCGCTCACAAGACGGACAATGCGACTACCGGCCGCATTTATGCTGAAGTAATTGCGCGAGAACGGCGCGGTGACTATCTCGGTGCTACGGTTCAGGTTATTCCGCACATTACTGATGCGATCAAGCAGGTCATCGTGCGTGACACCGCGGGCCTAGACTTCGTGCTCGTCGAGATCGGTGGCACGGTCGGGGACATCGAGTCGCTTCCGTTCCTCGAAGCGATTCGCCAACTCGGCAACGAACTTGGGCCGGCAGCAGCGATGTTTGTTCACCTAACACTTGTTCCTTATATTTCCAGTGCAGGAGAATTAAAAACCAAGCCGACTCAGCATTCAGTCAAAGAATTGCTGAACGTAGGCATTCAGCCGCATATGCTGATCTGCCGATGCGACCGGCCAATTCCCGATGGGGAACGCCGAAAAATCGCACTCTTTTGCAATGTTCGTCCCGAGGCTGTGGTGCCGGCGCTGGACATTGGCACGATTTATGGAGTGCCAATTTCCTACCACGAAGCGGGAATGGACCGCGAGGTATTGAGACATTTCTCACTTCCTCACGATGTGCCACCGGACCTTTCGCGTTGGCGGCATATAGTGGAGATCGTGAACGCACCCGAGGGTCAAGTGACCATAGCTGTTGTTGGAAAATACACAAATCTCCTTGACTCATATAAATCGCTAGCTGAGGCGCTTGCGCATGGCGGCATCGCTAATCGCGTGAAAGTGGTCCTTGACTGGGTTGATTCGGAAGTATTCGAACAACCGGGTGCGGTTGCAAGACTCGATGGAGTCCATGGCATCTTGGTGCCCGGCGGTTTCGGCGAACGTGGTACAGAAGGCAAGATTGAAGCGGTACGTTTTGCGCGTGAGCGACGCCTTCCGTTCCTCGGTATCTGCTTCGGGATGCAGATGGCGGTTATAGAGGCCGCCCGGAATCTCCTCGGCCTGAGCAGCGCATCGTCAACGGAATTTGGCCCGTGCAAGACGCCGGTCGTCGGCCTGCTTACAGAGTGGGCGCGCGGCAATGAAATTGAACGTCGTGCTGCACAGGGAGATCTTGGAGGCACCATGCGGCTCGGTGTGTACCCGGCCCTGCTAGCGGAAGACAGTTTGGTGAGGACCGTATACGGAGGCAGCGCCTTGATCGAGGAGCGACATCGCCATCGTTACGAAGTCAATAGTCATTACAAGGATGAGCTTGAGGCTGCCGGACTCCATTTTTCCGGCATGTCGCCGGACGGCGTCCTCCCCGAGGTTGTTGAATACCCAAACCATCCATGGTTTATCGGCGTCCAATATCATCCCGAGCTAAAGTCGAAACCCTTTGCTCCGCACCCTTTGTTTGCCAGCTTTATCGGGGCCGCAGTTAAGCAGGCGCGTTTGGTCTGAGGGCGGTTCTGCAAGGCTAAACGAAAAGATCCCGGCAGGTAAACGCCCCCTGTTTTTTGCTCAGCACGAATCGTCTTGCGGTCGTGTTTCACAAGAAGGATTGTGCCATCATGGACGTTTCGATAGGCGACCTGACCATTAGCAATAACCGCGCCTTCACTTTGATCGCCGGGCCATGTCAGATTGAGAGCGCTGCGCATGCCACGGAAATAGCTGCAGCGCTAAAGGAAATGACGCAGAAGCTTGGCATCGGGCTGATCTTTAAAGCGAGTTACGACAAGGCAAACCGCACATCTCTGACCGGTGTGAGGGGGGTGGGCATGGCAAAGGGGCTCGAGATCCTGGCCGATATTCGGACGAAATATGGTTTGCCGGTGCTGACCGACGTCCACGAGCGTGAGCATTGCGCTCTTGTCGCGGAAGTGGTGGATGTGCTGCAAATTCCAGCCTTCTTGTGCCGCCAAACCGATCTACTCCTCGCTGCTAGCACTACCGGGCGTGTAATCAACGTAAAAAAGGGCCAGTTCCTCGCGCCTTGGGACATGATGAACGTTGTTAAAAAAATCGTCAGTACCGACAACAATCGAATACTTCTCACCGAACGAGGCGCGTCGTTCGGTTACAACACGTTAGTTAGTGACTTTCGTGCTATACCGATCATGGCGGATCTTGGTTATCCTGTCGTTTTCGATGCTACACACTCTGTCCAACAGCCGGGCGGACAGGGTATCGCTTCGGGCGGGGACAGGCGTTTCGTGCCCCCCCTGGCTAGGGCTGCCGTGGCTGTCGGTATTGCTGGCTTATTTATAGAATGCCATCCGGATCCCGATCGCGCGCCGTCGGACGGTCCCAATATGATCGCGCTTCGTGACATGCCCCGACTCCTTGCCGACCTGCGGCGCTATGATCGCATCCGGAAGAGTGAGGACGAGTCGAGCCCCTTTGTTTCCTGAGGCCACCGTCGCCTAATGAGGCTGGGTCGCCGACTTGAGTTGACCACAAGCAGCGAGAATGTCACGGCCGCGCGGCGTCCGAACCGGCGCGGCATAGCCGGCATTCATGATAACGTCAGCAAACCGCCGGATGACATTTCTGCTGGATGTCTCATAGACTGAACCCGGCCACGGGTTAAATGGAATCAAATTGATTTTTGCAGGGATGCCCGCGATCAGGCGTACAAGCTCGCGAGCATCGGCCTCGCTGTCATTGATTCCTTTTAGCATAACATATTCAAAAGTGATGCGTCGGGCATTAGATGCGCCGGGATACCGTCGGCACGCCGCAATCAGTTCTGCAATTGGGTACTTGCGATTGAGTGGTACGATGACATCCCGGACATCATCACGGACGGCGTGGAGGGAAACCGCGAGGCCGACTCCTAATTCCGCCCCACAACGGTCCATGACGGGCACGACACCCGAAGTCGAAAGCGTGATCCGCCGGCGTGACAGCCCAATTCCTTCGCCGTCCATGATGATTTTAACCGCGCCGGCTACGTTTTCGTAGTTGTACAGTGGCTCACCCATTCCCATCAGAACAATATTGGAGAGAAGGCGAGGTGTTTCGCCTTTTGGCGAAGGCCATTCCCCGTATGTGTCACGCATGACCATAAACTGGCCCACAATTTCTGCGGCGGACAAGTTTCGTGTTAATCGCTGCGTACCCGTATGGCAAAACCTGCATGAAAGGGTGCAGCCGACCTGCGAGGAAAGGCAGACAGCACCGCGATTCTCATTGAGATCGGGAATGTAGACGGTTTCCACTGACTCGTGGTCCCGGAAGCGGAGGAGCATTTTGCGGGTTTGGTCTTCGCTGACCTGGTTCGCTGTGACCTCAGGCCGACCGATAACGAAATGCGCGGCAAGCTTCTCACGGAGCGCTTTAGCAATATTCTCCATTAGGGCGAAATCTGTCAGGCCTTGATGATAGACCCAGTGCCACAGCTGCTTGGCTCGAAACGGCGCTTCGCCGATTTCCCCCATTTCCTTGATCAATTGTTCGCGCGGCATCCCGACCAGATCACGCCTTCCATCAGGCAACTCGGCTGGTGGCGGTGCGAACAACGCAGCTTTGGCCAGGATGCGCGACCGTTCTGCTGCGCTCAGATCGGGAGTGTCGTTCCTAGCATCCGGGAGGGCAAGGGCCGTCGGCATGGCGTTACCGGTTGGTGGCTGGACAAGCCTTCAGGATCATCCTGTACGCGTCTCTAAAGCCTTCGAGGCTGAATTGATTGCTTACCGGCTGGGCGTTCGGCGCTGTAGCCGTCGCTTTCACAACAAAACCTCCAAGCAGAGCTTTGATGACGTTGGCGCCGTTCATTGCGTAGGCTATATTGTCTTTGGTGAAAAAGTCGAATTTTTGTGCGCCGACCGTGAGTACGACTTTTGCACCCTTAGTGTAGGTAATCCCCTGACTCAACGATATCTCATCGCGAAACTTGGTGCGTTCGGTTACGGTCAGCATTGCGGGGGTCGCTTTGCTGCCTACCGGCAAATCTTCGTTGGTGAAGGCATAGCAGGCCTTGTCCGCCCCACTGCCGTAGGTCGCAGCCGTCCAAGATTTGATTTCTCCGAGTCGCTGGGGGGTAGTAGCGGCTGAGGACTGACCTGCAGCGGCTCCGAGGAGGGTAAGAACGGAGCCGAGGACCAGAAGAGGTACGGTTTTCATGGGGCAAGACATAAGCTCCACGGCAAGCATGAGCAACTGTGTCCGGTCAATCAACGGCGGCCATCGACCGGAATTCTGCTTCGGTCAGGACTGCAATGCCCAATGCGGCTGCGCGAGCGGCCTTGGATCCCGCGTCGTGGCCTATCACGACGTAATCCGTTTTTTTTGAGACGGATTCGGTTACTTTTGCGCCAAGGCTTTCTGCTCGCGCCTTTGCTTCGGGTCGTGTCATTGTTGCAAGTGCACCTGTGAACACAACCGTTTTTCCTGCGAGTTCTGACCCCGTTTCACCCAATTTTTCGTCTTCGATCGTAACTTCGCGTTGTAGCTGGTCAAGAAGCCATGTATTGTGTGGTTCAGCGAAGAAGCCAACAAGTTCCTCGGCGATCGACGGGCCGATGCCGGAAATAGAATCCAGTTCCACACGTGCATCTGAGCCAGTCACGATGGCACGGGCCATGTCCCGTCGCCAGTCCGAGTACCTAACATAGTGGCGTGCGAGCAGTTTTGCATTGGCTTCGCCGATGCGGCGGATGCCGAGAGCAAAGATAAACCGCCCCAAGGCGATCGTGCGGCGGCCGTTAATTGCGGCGACGAGCTTTCGCGCCGATACGTCGCCCCAGCCGTCAAGGCTGGCAATCTCTCGTTCTCGTAGAGGCAGTCGGAAAATATCGATGGCATTCTGGAGCCATTCTAGTGCGTGGAACAGGCGTATAGTCTTTTCTCCCATGCCATCGATGTCGAAAGCGCTCCGGCCGCACAAATGGATCAACCGCTCCACCACTTGTGCGGGGCACGAAAGCCCTCCCGTGCAGCGCCGCACGACCTCTCCGTGAGGCCTGATGGCCAATGAGCCACAGACTGGACAATGTTGGGGAAACAGGAACGGTGTAGCGTCAGCCTGACGGAATTTCGGCAATACCCGGACGATTTGGGGGATCACATCGCCAGCCCGTTGTAATTCGACCATATCACCGATACGGATGTCCTTTCTTCTGATCTCGTCTTCGTTATGCAATGTCGCGTGCTGGACAAGGACGCCTCCCACATTGACGGGGTCAAGAATGGCACGCGGGGTGAGTGCGCCGGTTCGCCCGACCTGGATCTCGATTTGGCGCAGCCTGGTCACGGCATGTTCGGCCGGAAATTTCCAAGCCACCGCCCACCTGGGTGCCCGGCCAACAAAGCCGAGCCTGTCCTGCAATGAAACGTCATCGATTTTGTACACGACGCCGTCAATGTCGTAGGAAAGTTTTGCCCGTCTTTCGGCGATACGCGCTTGGAATTCGGCGGCCTCTGGCTCACTAAGGCGCTCGGCAAGCGGATTGACCGGGAACCCCCATTCCTTGAGGATGCCGAGGTAATCCCAGTGGGTTTTTGCAATTGATGCGCTGCACGCACCGCGCGCATACGCGAAGAGCGAAAGCTTGCGCGATGCTGTAACGTCTGGATTGAGTTGGCGAAGACTGCCTGCGGCTGCATTGCGCGGATTGGCGAATTTTTTTTCCTGCCTAGCATTCAGGGTTAGGAAGTCGGACTTCGTCATGTAAACTTCACCACGGATCTCGATCAGATCAGGCGCGCCTTTGGGCAGGGCGCGGGGTAGAGCAGCAATCGTGAGGAGATTGGCTGTTACATCCTCGCCCTCGGTGCCATCGCCGCGCGTGGCGCCACGCGCGAAACGCCCATTCTCGTAAGTCAGTGAGATTGACAGGCCATCGATCTTTGGCTCAGCGACAAATCTTAGATCTGAACCGCCTAATTGAAGGAAACGCCTGATCCGTGTACAGAACTCGACAAAGTCCTCGGGCGTGAAAACGTTATCGAGAGATAGCATTGGCTGTAGGTGGTGAATCTTGCGAAAGGTGCCCGATGGGGGCGTTCCGATAGTGTCGAGCGCTTGCGCCCGGAGCTCCGGGAACCGTTGGCGCAGGGCCTCTGCTTCGCGTCTAAGTTTATCATATTCGGCGTCCGAAATGATTGGCCGATCGTGACGATAATACGCAATATCGGCTGCCTTGAGGCGCTCAAGCAGGTCCGCAAGGTGTTGGGCGGGCGTAGAGTCGCTCATCGGCGTTCAAGTAGGCTGTGAGCGGCATCTCTAGCGGCATCAGTAACCGTTTCCCCCGCCAGCATTCTCGCGATCTCGTCGCGCCTGGCATCAGGGTCAAGGTGCAGGATTTCCGTGCGTGCCCGGTTTTGCTGGACTGACTTACTGACAACGAAATGATGATGCGCGCGTGCTGCGACCTGCGGTGAATGGGTAATTACCAGAACCTGCATGGACGTCGCGATGCAGGCTAGGCGGTCTCCCACGGCTGCTGCCGTTGCACCGCCGATACCGCTGTCGACTTCATCGAAAATCAATGATCTGGAGAATCCGCTTCTGGCCAAAATGACTTTGAGTGCAAGCATCAGTCGTGAAAGCTCACCACCTGAAACGATCCGGTCGATTGGATTCAATGGCTCGCCCGGATTAGTTGCCGCCAAGAACCGTATGTGGTCGATGCCAGCTTCGTTCCATCGCTCTTCTGGCAATTCTGGGCAATCAATCGAGAGGCGTGCTCGCTCAAGCTTGAGCGAGGGCAGTTCACACGAAATCGCGGCTTCAAGACGGCGGGCGGCCTCCGAGCGCGCAGCACGTAACGTTTGCGCCGCCGCGATATATGCCGCTCGCGCCGTCTCCGCGTTGGCAGTCAGGGTTTCAAGGTCGATTCGTCCCTTGTCGAGAGACCTGAGTTGTATCGCAAACTGATCGAGCAGGGCTGGCAGCTCGGCTACACGAACCGAATGTTTGCGTGCGCTGGCGCGGAGTGCGAACAAGCGTTCCTCGATTGCATTGAGGGCATGTGGGTCGGCGTCAGCTTCAGCGCTGGCCCGTGTCAGTAGGGATTCGGCTTCCGCCAGCGCATCCTGTGCGCGCTCGATCGCCGCGGCGGCATCTGCGACGGCACCGCTCGGTTCGGTTGCGGCGACCTTGACCAGATTGCGGGCGGCTGAGCGAAGCGCGGCCGCGGGGCCGGGCGATCCGCGGTCCTGCGGCGCAAGTTCCGCAAGCGCTGCCTCAAGGGCGGCCGCTCGGCGTTCAGCACCCTGAAGGCGCTGACGTTCAGCAGCAAGGTAGTCCTCTTCTTCCACCTTCGGCGCTAATGAAGACAATTCGGAGAAGGCGTGGCGCAAGAATTCCTCGTCGCGTCGTGCCGCTTCGATTGCCTGCTTGGCAGCGCTCAAAGTCTGTTGCGCTGAGCGTAATGATTTCCAAGATGCGGTCGCACTTTCGCGGAGGGCGATGTCAACGCCAAAGCTGTCGAGTAGCTGTAGCTGTGTGGTGGGATTGATTAACGCGCGAGAGCCATGTTGGCCTTCGATTTCAATAACTGTTTCCGCGATCTGCCTCAGCAGAGCAAGGCTGCTCGGCTGGTCATTGATTAGGGCCCGTGACCGGCCGTCACGCGCGATGACTCGGCGAAGCACGAGAGAGTCACCTGATTCAAGGCCCTGGTCTGACAGTATGAGGTGCGCAGGATGATCCGAAGCGAGCAAAAATTCTGCCGTGACCGTCGACTGCTCGGCACCTGTACGAATCAGGTTGGTATCGGCTCGGTCGCCGAGGGCCATACCCAGAGCATCCAACAGGATGGACTTGCCTGCGCCAGTTTCCCCGGTAAACGCCGTCAATCCACGCTCAAACGCAAGGTCGAGCCGATCAATCAGCACCACATCGCGGATCGAAAGGGCTGAAAGCATGACCGGAAATTGCCCGGACTACAGCAACCCAAAGAGAAAGCCGCCGGATTGATGGGCAGGTTGCGGAGTGTCAGCGATCAGCCCATGGTCGCGCAGCTTGCGGTATGCGTCTTCGTACCAATGGGAACCGGGATAATTGTAGGCAAGCACCGCTGCCACATGATGTGCCTGGGTCGTCAGGCCGAGATCAAGATAGCACTCCACCAAGCGTTCTAATGCTTCCGGGACGAACGTGGTGGTCTGATATTGCTGGACCACTTTTTGGTACGAACGGATCGCTGCGGCGTAGAGATGTTGACGTTCGTAAAATCGGCCGATTACCATATCGTGCCCGGCTAGCCGGTTCGCAACCAGCCGCAGTTTTATCCGCGCGTCGCTGGCATAGGCAGTATTCGGAAACCGAGTGACGACCTCCTGCAGCGCTTGGTCGGCTTCACGGGTTGGGGTCTGGTCCTGCTGCACGCCGCCAATTTGTTCATAATAGCACAAAGCACGGAGATAGTACGCGTAGGCGGCTTCCGGATTCGCCGGATGGAGCTGAACGAAACGGGTTAACGCACCAATCGCAGCAACAAAGTCCTGCCGACGATACTCAGCATATCCGTGAAGAAGCTCGGCGTGGGTTGCCCAAGTCGAATACGGGTAATTCACCTCAATTTCGCTAAATAATGCCACCGCCTTTTTGTTCTTGCCGCGCCGCAGTTCCGCAACCCCGTTTCTATACAACGTTGCCGCTGGCGGTGTCGGCTTGCTACTTAACTCGACCGGCGTCGTCCTTGTTTTTGGCTTGGCGCCCTTAGCCATGGAAGCAACTGGAGTAGCTGTTTCCGGCTTGCTGCCGCCAAAAACGCCGCAGCCGCCAAGCAGCAACGGAATGGCCAAAACAAAGGGCAACACCCGGCGCGACGAGCCTGTCGATGCGGTGGGTGCGAACAAGAGAGAAGGTTTTTGCATAGCGCAGGCTTATAGCACGCGCTTTGATTGCGCGAAGCCTTCCGCCGGCAACGTTTTTTGTGGACGAGCCGCCAGCAACACTTGCTTCTGAGGCGTAGAATTCGTATGTGGTCTTTTGGTTGCCGGCATTGTGTCGTGCGATCCTTTCCTCGCAGGAAAGTTTTTTAACCGGCTTGGCTACCGGCCAGGCAAGACGTGAGCGGCGCATTCGTAGGCGATCCGTTTGCGCATTCCAAACTGTCCCGACGATGTCGGGTTCGTTTCTAAGGATCAAGCCAACTCATGGGTTCCACCGCGACCGCCACGCGCCCGCTCGGCGCACACGACCATGCCGCTCCAATAAGCAATGATGATTTTGCTGCGCTGCTTGATAGCACGCTCGGTAGTAATTCTGGCTTTGAAGGGTCGGTTGTTTCGGGCGAAGTCCAGCGCATTGATGATGATTTTGTCGTTGTTGATGTCGGCCTGAAAAGCGAGGGTCGGGTTCCGCTGAAGGAATTTGGGGATCAGGAGGTTAAACCTGGAGACGTGTTCGACCTCTACGTGGAGCGTTATGAGGATAAGGATGGTTCGATCGTATTGTCACGCGAAAAGGCGCGACGCGAGGAGGCGTGGACCACGTTGGAACGTGCTTACGAAGCCCAGCTTCGGGTCAATGGTGTCATTCATGGGCGAGTCAAGGGTGGCTTTACGGTGGATCTGAATGGGGCCACCGCGTTTCTGCCAGGTAGCCAGGTTGATATCCGCCCGGTGCGAGACATCACGCCGCTGATGGGTACCCCTCAACCGTTCCAGATCCTGAAGATGGACCGGGCTCGTGGCAATATTGTTGTTTCACGTCGCGCGGTACTCGAGGAGACTCGTGCGGAGCAGCGCAGTGAACTGATTCAGGGACTGAAGGAAGGCCAGATTCTGGATGGGGTGGTAAAAAATATTACCGATTACGGTGCTTTCGTCGATCTCGGGGGCGTTGACGGCTTGCTTCATGTAACCGATATCGCGTGGCGCCGAATCAATCATCCCGCCGAGGCGCTGACCATCGGTCAGCCCGTGCGCGTCCAGGTCATTCGGTTCAACTCTGACACCCAACGCATCAGCCTGGGAATGAAGCAACTTGAGGTCGACCCTTGGGAGGGTGTCGACGTCAAATATCCTCCTGGCATCAAGGTGACCGGTCGGGTTACGAACATCACAGATTATGGTGCCTTCGTTGAGCTTGAGCCCGGCGTCGAAGGCTTGGTTCACGTGTCTGAAATGTCGTGGACTAAAAAGAATGTACATCCTGGAAAGATCGTTTCGACCAGCCAAGAAGTCGAGGTTGTTGTTCTCGATGTTGATGCCGCAAAGCGCCGGATTTCGCTCGGGCTGAAGCAGGTTTCGCGTAACCCATGGGAACAATTTCTGGACGAGCACCCTGTTGGCTCAGTGATTGAGGGTGAGATCCGCAATATGACCGAGTTCGGGCTGTTCATAGGCCTTGCCCCAGACATTGATGGGATGGTTCACATGTCCGATCTGTCGTGGGAAGAGGCGGGTGAGACGGCGATAGCAAAGTATAACAAAGGCGATGTCGTTAAGGCCAAAGTCCTTGATGTTGATGTTGAGAAGGAGCGCATCAGCCTCGGCATCAAGCAACTGGAGGAGGATCCGGCGGCAGCTATTCTGGAACGTGTGCACAAAGGCATGATCGTGACCTGCGTGATTACAGCCGTGCAGAGCAATGGTCTCGAAGTGAAAGTGGATGATGTATTGACAGGCTTTATCCGTCGCGCCGAACTTGCTCGCGACAAAGGGGATCAGCGGCCGGAGAAATTTGCTGTAGGTGAGAAGATTGATGCTAAAATTACCACTGTCGATCGTGCGTCGCGCAAACTTCAGTTAACGGTTAAGGGTAAGGAGATCGACGAGGAAAAGCAGGCAATGGCAGATTTCGGCTCGTCGGATTCGGGCGCGTCTCTCGGCGATATTCTGGGGGCTGCGATCCGGCGCCGGAATCAGCAGGCACAGACCGACAATTGACGGGCCAGAGCTTTTTTAGCTCCGACGGAAACGCCGCCTCAAAGCGGCGTTTTTTTTAGCCAAGTGACGTTCCAAGAGTTGGTAGCGCTGCGTCGCATCCACGCGACGAGGGGGGAGTTTGATGTTGGAAAGTGTTTGGCAGGATACCTTCTCACATGGAATTCGAGCTTCGAGCAGCGTATCATCCGTTGACGCGGCACAGAATCGTGCTGTCCACAACAAGAACGCACCACTTTCATGTCTAGAAAAAAAACAACCTAGCTACGGGTTAAGCGCCGAATCGCGGCGCGAACGCCCTACGGAGCAGCGAGCGAGGCAGGCGACCGGCGCTGTCTCGCATTAGCGTCGCCACCAATGTCTGGCGTACCGGCGCCAGACGTTCGCCCGCATGGACCACCGCGCTCCGTAGCAGACGCGCCGGTAATCGGTCTTCGGTGTAGAGCGTGGCAATGGTGTTCGTGGCCAAATAAAGAGGGTGCGTGGCGCGGCGGTGCTGCGCTTCATAGCGGCGTAACACTGGTTCGCCACCAATGTCGGCGGTCGACCGGACAGCACCGGCAACCAGGCTCGACAAGGTTTGCTCGCTTAACAGGCCAAAGTTGAGGCCATGCGCGGTGACGGGGTGCATTCCTACGGCAGCGTCTCCCACCAACGCAAAGCGTTCGGCTACAAAACGGCTCGCGTAAACGCTGACAAGCGGATAGGTGTGTCGCGTGCCCGAGAGCGTCATGGATCCGAGCAGGCGCCTGTAGCGTGCGCTGATTTCGGCAGAAAAGCTCGCTTCGTCGGACGCCAGCAGGCGTTCGATTTGCCGCGCAGGCATAGTTAGCACAAGCGAAGACATGTGTTGTCCGGACGCATTGTCGTTCAGTGGCAGCATCGCGATGGTTTGGCCGTAATCGAACCACTCGGTGGCGACGTTCCCGTGCGATTTTTCATGCGTCATCCGGCAGACCAGCATCGTCTTGCCGAAGTCACGCATCGACGCGGAGATGCCCATACGACGGCGTGTTTCGGAGAACCGCGTATCGGCGGCGACAATAAGCCGACCCGACAGGCGGGTGCCGTCTTCCAGCGTGAGTGCAGCCGATTCGCGCCCGGTCTCGATGCCTGTTGCGGTGTGCTCCGCTAGGATCTGCACTGTTGGCCGGGTGCGGGCCGATTCATAAAGCGACTTGCGGATCAGGTGGTTAGGCACAAGAGTACCAAGAGAGTCGTGGGCTCTGCGATCTGGTGCGAAGCGGATCTCTCGGGGGGAGGTACCGTTCACGACGCGCGCCTCGCTTAGCGGCGACATTTCTGCCTCCGGTATGCGTTCGAGCGCACCGAGCGCTTGTAGGCGGTCGACCGACCGATGGGTAAGTGCGATTTCCCGTCCATCGAAAGGCGGATTTTGCAGCACGGACTCAGGTTGGCGTTCCACTACCGCTACGTGCAGCCCGGCATCGGCCAGTGAGATCGACAGTGCGAGGCCAGCAGGGCCGGCGCCAATGATGAGCACGTCGCAACAACTTTGCTTCATGATCGTGGCAAGGTCCTTCTATAATGAAGATGTCCTTTCTTGCATTTGATGCGTCGTCTGTCGATTGCTCATGTGTGGAACGAGCCAGAGATTGCCGCCAGGCGCTGGCTGACACGGTTCACCTTGTGAGGCTCGATGCGCTTCTCGTTCACGGCTTTGATCTTCGCATCGAGATCCGCGATATGCTGCCTCATCTGGGCGAACATACTGTGGGCCGCTGCGGGGATGGCGGGATCATTTGCCAGAACAGCAAGCAGCGCCGAGACATTGCCGCAGCCTTTGGCCGCCGACGATGCCAAATCCTGCCGCGTGACCACGCAAGGCATTGATGGCCTGCGTCCGCTGCCCAACCAACATCCCGCGGTGCTTCACGATGATCGTCACCGCTTGTTCGTCCACCGTTTTCACCGGCACGGTGGGCATGCTCGGACAGGACGCCGCCTCGCTGATCGCTTCCGCGTCATTGCGATTATTCTTG
>JAJZBH010000005.1 GCA_021799015.1 Pseudomonadota bacterium | reverse complement strand
TGCGAACGGCGATGGGGCTGAACGCATGAGTCCCGAAACGCATTGTTCAAGGGTCTTACGCAGTTTGGCAACCTGCCCTGTCTCCCTCAAACGCCGATCGAGGAACGACATTGTATCCTGATTGTCTTCCGACCCATCCTGGAGCCAGAAGAGTAATGTACTCCAATAGACGCCAGCGACCATGACCCGCTTGGTGTACCAACTGAAATCCGAGGAGGTGTCTCCCGCGGCTCGCCAAATCGCGTCAGCAGTATTCCATATCAGCCGAAAAGCAAGCGAAGCGTTTGTCGGCAATGCGAGAATCGCCACTGCTCGACGGGCTGCATCCCTGTGCCACGCGCACAACTCGAGTCGTATCATGACGATCGATCGAACCCGTGCAGAAATGCGGTGAGCTTCAAGCTGGCCGCCCTGAGAAGTTGCAACCATTTCACGATCCATCAACAAGGACCATGCCTCGATCATCTCAGTAGCCCCTCCCGGGAACATAAGTAGTGCATCAGCCGGTTCCTCACCAAGATCGACCATTGCCCGACGTACTGCGCGCCCAGTCCAACCGTCAAAACCGACGTGGCCCAAAATCGCCCTTAGCAAGCGCTCTCGAAAGGGATCAAGCGCTGGGTTCACCCCGCGAGTATTATCCAAGCTCATGCCACATTCCCCTCTTCGTCAACCGCTGCTGCCAGTGCTTCGATGCACGGACGATCACGGGCGATTTCCTCATTAAATCCAATCAAGCGCCAATCGGTCAGCCGTCCGATAGTTAGGAGTCCTTCCAGATGATCGAATTCATGTTGGATGACACGCGCATGAAAACCTGCGGCCTGCCGCGTGAACCACGTGCCCGAAACATCCTGGCCACGTATCAAAATCCGGGTGGATCGTCGCACCCGAACCGACATTCCTGGAATCGACAGGCAACCTTCCCAGCCATCCACCATTACCGGAGAAGTTTCGACAATTTCTGGATTAATCACGACCGAAAGCGGTTGGACCTCGTCATCCGGAACGCCGCTTGCCCGCGACTCGGGCACACGGTAAATGAACAAGCGGAGAGATTCATGGATCTGTGGTGCAGCGAGACCAACTCCACCAGCCTCAGCGAGCGTCTCGATCATGTCAGTGACCAGCCTCCGGATCTCGGGTGCCAACGGATCCGTTACCGGTGCGGCTCGCCGAAGTAAAATAGGATTACCCAAGCGAGCAATTTTGAGGATCGCCATGAAACAAACATGGCGTATTGGGGCAATTTAGCCAAGCGTCGCGAATTTGGCGCCTGCCGGCCGGAACGATTTGGCAACCAGAAAAATTTGCTATAAGACTACGAACCTACCGCGCGTTCGGCGCGTGTTCTGCTGAGCCTTTTGGCTCGGCTTTTTGTCGTCTAGTGAGTCGCCTACAATGCCAGATCAGCCAAGGAGCTAAGGAGTAAAAGTGCAAGTTCTTGTTCGTGACAACAACGTGGATCAAGCCCTCAAGGCACTTAAGAAGAAGCTGCAGCGAGAGGGGGTGTTTCGTGAGATGAAGCTGCGCCGCCATTATGAAAAGCCCTCGGAGCGACGTGCCCGTGAAGCCGCAGAGGCAGTGCGGCGTGCCCGTAAAATGGAGCGCAAGCGCGTAGAGCGTGAAGGCTTCTGAGCAAGCCCGTTGGTGGCACGAACCAAATCGTCATCCGGCATCACCCATGGACAACTTTGCTACGGTTCTTGACTTCGACCGGTTGGTGGCAACTCCGGTCGCATCAGACCCCTTTCCCCATGTTGTCGTCCGCAACTTCGTCCGCTCTGCCCTCATGACCGAGGTCGCTGCTGCATTACCCGAGATCGCTACTCGTGGGTCAGTTCCAGTCGAAGCGGTACGGTTCGGCCCGATGGCTGCCAAGCTTATAGGGGAGATGCAATCATCGGCTTTGCGCCAAGCGATCGCGGACAAATTCGAGCTTGATTTGTCCGATGCCCCCGCCATGATCACGGTGCGCGGGCAAACGACGGCACGAGATGGCCAAATTCACCGGGATTCAGCCGCAAAGCGCGTCACTATCTTGCTCTATCTGAATCCTACGACTGCCGCCTGGGCTCGCCAAGAAGGTTGCCTGCGTCTCCTCCGGGGGCCGGATAATCTTGAAGATTATGCCATCGAAGTTCCGCCTGTCGACGGAACGCTTCTGGTTTTTCCGAACGGCGCCAACACATGGCACGGCCATAAGCCATATTCTGGTCGACGATTTACTGTACAACTCAACTACATGACCACTGACGCACACGCCCGTTATGAAATGCGACGGCACCGCATTTCTGCGTTTTTTAAGCGACTGACTGCCCACCCAGTGCCTCGCACGACCTGAGGTCAGGCCAAATGCTTGTTGGCAGAAGGATCGCGATCGTCCTACCTGCCTACAAGGCCGCTCGCACTCTCGAGCGTACCGTTTCCGAAATCGATCGGAATATTGTTGATGATCTGATCCTCACCGATGATGCCAGCCCTGACGACACCGTCGTGATCGCCCGGGCACTCGGGTTGCACACAATTGTCCACAACCAGAACCGTGGTTATGGTGCTAACCAGAAAACCTGCTACGCAGCAGCCCTCGCACGGGGTGCCGACATTGTGGTCATGCTTCATCCCGACTACCAGTACTCGCCGAAACTGATCCCCGCGATGGCTGCAATGATTGTATCCGGCCATTACGATGCCGTGCTCGGATCACGTATCCTTTCCGGCGGGGCTCTGGCTGGTGGCATGCCTGTGTGGAAATACGTCGCGAATCGTGGCCTCACCTTGGTTGAGAACCTTCTGCTGGGCCAAAAACTGTCAGAATACCACACAGGCTACCGCGCGTGGTCACGTACGGTACTCGAACAGCTCGCTCTTGAACGGTGCTCTGACGACTTCGTGTTCGACAATCAAATGATCGTTCAGGCTATCCATGCAGGCTTCAGGATCGGCGAGATCTCATGTCCCACCCGGTATTTCGAAGAGGCCTCGTCGATCAATTTTCGGCGGTCGATCAGATACGGGCTGGGCGTTCTACACACCGCTTGGCGCTATCGCCTTGCTCACGCCGGTATACGTCGTTGGCCACTGCTCGAGCCAAAATTGTGACGAAACTCCCAAGCAGAGCCGTGCACTCCATGAAACGTGGGATATTTTTGCTGTCGATCGTGCTCGCGTTTACCGCAGTGTCGACGGGCGTCAATGAGGTGAAAGGCTGGACTAACGCGATACTGCACCTATTGGATCATTTGCATAGCGCCGGTTGGATCGGCTGCCTTATTTTTTTGTTGCTGCAGACGATAGTTGCGCTGATCGGTATCCTCCCGGCGTCTCTGCTCGGGATCGCTGCGGGAGCGGTCTATGGCATTGGCACCGGCTTCGGTCTCGCCGCGACGGGCGTGCTGCTAGGTGCTGCCATTGCCTTTGCATTAAGCCGCTCAGTGTTGCGCGCAAGTCTCGCTCCTTTATTTGTCTCTGGTGGAAGACTCGACCAGATAGACAGCGCCGTCAGTGCCGACGGCTGGCGCCTTGTCCTGCTTCTCCGAGCTTCACCAATTGTTCCGTTTTCAGTTACCTCGTACGCGCTGGGGCTGTCGTCCGTCACCGTGCGAGATTATGCTCTCGGCACTTTGGCGGCTCTTCCAGCCCTGTTCCTGTATGTCTTGCTGGGAACTGTCGGAACAGCCGGGTTGCGAGCATTGAGCGATCAGGATTCCTCATTGCGCCTCGCATTGATCTGCTTAGCAGTTGTCGCAACCGCATTGCTGAGCATCCGGATCGGACAGTTGATCGCCCTCACCGCACGCACAGACAAAAGATCGAACCAGTTCGGCAAAACAGGGCTCCGCGAGCCGACTGATCCCGCTTAACCGGGAGGCAAGCCGCGTCGCGCAGACGCGCCTCGGTGGAACAACCACCTAGTACAAAGGCGGCAACAAACTAAGTTGCCTCCCATAAAAGAAAATCTGCATGTAGTATTCGATTGCATCTGACGTGACTATATGTTGTTATCCGACGGTCGAGCCAATGGGAGAAAGCAGCTTATGAACGCGATCACCAAACCGGGCCCAAAGGGGGCCACCGCTGAGCCCTCGCTCCTCGACACCGTGCAGATGCCGGATCGGCATCCCGTTACAGTCGACCGATCGCGCGACGCTCTGCTGAGCGATTTTGGTCGCGCCACCTTAAACGATCGCTATCTATTGCCCGGTGAAGGCTATCAGGATCTTTTTGCCCGTGTTGCGTCCTATTATGGTGACGACGCAGCCCATGCCCAGCGCCTCTACGATTATATCAGCAGGCTTTGGTTTATGCCGGCAACTCCCGTACTCTCCAACGGCGGCACTGATCGCGGGCTACCGATCTCATGCTTTCTCAATGAAGCGTCCGACAGCCTTGAAGGCATTGTCAGCCTGTGGAATGAAAATGTGTGGCTTGCGAGCAGAGGAGGCGGTATCGGTTCGTATTGGGGCAACCTACGCTCGATCGGCGAGAAGGTTGGACAAAATGGCAAAACCTCCGGAATCATACCATTCATTCGAGTGATGGACAGCCTGACCCTCGCCATCTCCCAAGGCTCCCTCCGCCGGGGGAGTGCCGCTGTCTATCTACCGATCTCGCACCCGGAAGTTGAAGAATTTATCGAAATTCGACGCCCTACGGGCGGTGACCCAAACCGCAAGGCACTCAACCTGCACCATGGCATTCTGATCTCAGATGCATTCATGCGCGCCGTAGAATCCGATGAGGCGTGGTCCTTCACTTCGCCGAGGGACGGTACGCCGATTCGGAGCGTTTCGGCACGCAATCTTTGGATTCGCATTCTTACTGCTAGAATCGAGACAGGTGAGCCCTATCTCATTTTCTCCGATCACGTAAATAATGCTCGCCCCGAACATCACAAGCTGGCGGGCCTCGAAGTCAAAACATCGAACCTATGTGCCGAAATCACTCTTCCAACGGGCGTTGATCAGTATGGGAAACAGCGCACCGCGGTCTGCTGCCTGTCATCAATCAATCTAGAATCCTGGCTCGAATGGCACGACAATCCCCAATTCGTTGAGGATGTCATGCGCTTCCTGGACAATGTCCTGGAGGACTTCATTGAACGCGCCCCAGATTCGATCAGCTGTGCACGTTATGCGGCCATGCGGGAGCGCTCCGTCGGACTCGGAGTAATGGGGTTTCATTCGTTCCTGCAGGCGCTAAACGTCCCCTTCGAAAGCGCTATAGCTAAAGCATGGAATATCCGAATATTCAGGCACCTCCGCGCTCAAGCAGACGCTGCATCGCGCAAACTGGCTGATGAACGCGGACCATGCCCGGATGCCTGCGATTATGGAATTATGGAGCGCTTCTCTAACAAGATCGCCATCGCGCCAACGGCGTCAATTTCGGTCATCGCTGGAAATTCGAGCCCAGGGATCGAACCGATTGCCGCCAACATATTCCTGCAGAAGACTTTGTCCGGCAGCTTCGCAGTCCGCAACCGGCACTTACAAAAGCTCCTTGTGAAAAAAGGGCATGATGATGAGGAAACTTGGTCAAATATTACCATCACGAAAGGGTCCGTCCAGCACCTCGATTTTCTAACCAATGAAGAAAAGGCTGTATTCAAAACTGCCTTTGAACTGGATCAACGTTGGGTAATCGAGCATGCAGCTGATCGTGCGCCATTTGTGTGTCAAAGCCAGTCCGTTAACATTTTTCTTCCTGCAAACGTCCATAAGCGCGACCTCCACCAGATTCATTACCAAGCATGGAAAAGGGGCGTGAAATCACTTTATTATTGTCGCTCATTGTCAATCCAGCGCGCCGACCCGGTAAGCGAAAAAATCTCTATTCTAAACGACAGTTATACTACCTCCCGCACTCCGGCACCGCTTCCCGCGGCACCAGAACCTGCAAGTACAACAAACTACGAAGAATGCCTTGCCTGCCAGTGACAGGCCTTCGGTACAGTGATTGCCTTCTTTGCGTCGTTGGTTCTGAAGGACGTCTGAATCCAAGCTTGCGATGGCGGCAACCCACTACTCATCCGCCAGCCATCGGTTCCCCTAGGGAACTGGCTCACCCGGGATCGCCGTGATCCCTTGCGCTGCAATGAGTGCACCCGCTTCCCTGATTGCCGCCTCGAGCGCTTCAGGATCGGTACCCTTGGCAACAATGGCCACTCCCAAACCATTTACCCCGTAAAACGGGTACGAGCCTAGGTCGAGGGTTGAATATTTTTCCTGTATGGCACCAAGTCCTGCGGCAATACTGCCTTCACGCACCCCTACCCCATGGACCGCGCGCATCAAAATGGGGACGCCGTGGTTCAGTTCTGTCACAAGAGACAAAAACATCGACTGCATAATGTTTGGTACGCCAGCCATGACGTGGACATTGCCGATCGAGAATCCCGGGGCAATCGAGATTTCGTTCCTTATTGGTTTCGCCCCTTTTGGCATCATCGCCATCCTCTGTCGGGATGCGTTGAAATTCTCGCCGAGGCGGTTGGCCAGCATGTTCCATGTGGCATGGTGCTTTTCCAAGGGCAAGCCAAAGGCTGCGGCAACACACTCGCTCGTGATGTCGTCATGCGTCGGGCCAATACCGCCCGTCGTGAAGACGTTATCGTAGGAGGCACGCAATTCGTTAACCGCCTGGATAATCCGCTCCGGTACATCGGGAACGACCCGAACCTCCTCTAGACGATGACCAATCGCTGCAAGCTGCCTTGCCAAGAATTGTACATTTGCATCCTGGGTGCGGCCCGAAAGAATCTCGTTGCCAATGATCAAAATCGCGGCGGTTGGATTTCCCTCGCTCATCATGGCCTCACTTGAACTTGCTAGAGAAAGTCACGAAGCATAGGAATCAACGGCCGATCCGCTGGCGGCATGGGATATTCATCAAGCCTTTCTGGCGCCACCCAAGCTAACGCCTGTCCCTCGCGTCCTACGGGTGTGCCGGACCAGCGCCGGCAAAAAAATAACGGCATCAAAAGATGAAAATCGGAATAGGAATGGGAAGCGAACACAAAAGGCGCAAGATCCGATTTAGTGACGCATATTCCCAGCTCCTCATCAAGCTCGCGCACCAGTGCCGACTCTGGAAGCTCGCCTGGCATCACCTTACCCCCCGGAAACTCCCAAAGACCGGCAAGCTTTTTTCCAGCAGGCCGCCGGGCCAGCAAAATCCGCCCATCTCGATCTACAAGAGCGCATGCGGCGACGAGCAACATGTTTCCTTCTGGCTCATGGATTGCCGCAGGTGCCACAACCTTTCTCGACTCTCGGTCATGAGTTTCTCTGGAAAGAGAAAACTGCTGCACTACCAACCGTTCGCCTGGCCGGCCGATGAATTTTGCGTGGCCCATGCCGGTTTCGACAAAGCCGAGACGGCGTAGCACGGCGATCGACGCGACATTATCTGCGGCGACGTTGGCTGTTACGGTGCTGATCGGCAATTCCGTAAACCCCCAGTCGATCAAAGCTGCTACCGCCTCACGTGCATATCCCTGCCCCCAGAAAGCTCGGCCGATCCAGTACCCCAGAGATGCCGTGCTGCCTCGCCGCGCTGGCCGCAGGCCTGCGCTACCGATCAGTGCCGAAGTAGCCCGCTCAATCACAGCGAATTCAAACGCAGTCCGTTCCGAATGATCTTCAATGGCGCTCGCCACCCAGTCGTCTGCAAGCGCAGAAGGATATGGGAACGGGGCTTCCGGCAGACGGCGACAAATCTCCCAATCGTTGATCTGGTGATGAAACGCTGCAGAATCCGCCTTAACGAATGGGCGAAGAATCAACCGTCCCGCAGAACCCGACGGTGTCGAGTAATGGGAAGAAAAATTAGGCTCATTCATGATCATCGAATAGCCGTTTCAACAAAGAACTAAAAGTCCGTTCATGAGATCTCCCGCGTCAGCTTCGAAACGTCATCACTTTCCCAATCGGTGCAGCTAACACCTCATCGTCGCGCATCACGACGTTGCCTCGAACGATCGTCATCGCTGGCCAACCCGTCACGCGCTCGCCAGCAAATGGTGACCAACGACAAGGGCTAACAAGCCATGTGTCTTCAATTCTACGATTCTTTTTCAAATCAACGATGGTGAAGTCAGCGTCATAGCCAACCGCGATTCGTCCTTTGCCTACCGCACCGTAGATACGGGCCGGGCCGACAGCCATGAGGTCGACTAACCGTCCGAGTGACAGGCGGCCTTTTTGAACTTGATCAAACATGACCGGTGCAAGCGTCTGCACGCCCGAAAGGCCGGCTGCTACGTAGGGCCAATCCTTTGCCTTTGCGGCATGCGAATGAGGTGCATGATCCGATCCAACGGTATCAACGAGTCCATCAGCAACGGCCCGCCACGCAGCGTCGACCTGATTGCGGTCACGAATGGGGGGATTCATGACCGCGTAAGCCCCGAGGCGCTCATACGCATCAGGTGCAAATTGCGTGAGATGGTTGACGAGCACTTCGACGCTCACGAGGTCATGATGATCGATCAGAAACGAAAACTCTTCTGCAGTTGACACATGTAGGATATGAGCGGGACGGCGCGTCTTGCGAGCTAGCGCTACAATACGGCGAGTCCCTAACGCCGCGCATTCCGGGTCGCGCCATAGTGCGTGCTTGGAAAAGTCGCGGCCGGGCGCAAACAGCCGCCGCCGAGCCTGCAGGCGGTATTCATCTTCGGAGTGGAATGCAACGCGACGCCGACCGGACCGCATAACACTTTCAATGGACGCATCGTCTTCAACGAGGAGATCGCCGGTTGTCGAACCAGAAAAGACCTTGACCGCGCAGACGCCCGGCTCAACTTCCAGAGCGCCCAAGCACCCAGCATTCTCCTTCGACGCACCAACGTAGAGTCCAACATCGCACCACGCCCTCCTGCAAATGGAGTCGCGCTTAACCCTGAGTCGATGCGAATCAGTGGTCGGTACCGAGGTATTTGGCATATCAAAAACCGCAGTGATTCCACCAAGAACGGCGCCCCTAGTACCCGTTTCAAGCGTTTCGACTTCGGGCAATTCGGCGTTGCCTGAGTCCCGGAAATGCACATGCGGATCAATCAAACCAGGCAACACATACAACCCTGCGGCATCAATTTTCTGTTCCGAGTCATCTCCTCGAGCATCAAGCGTTACAATCCGGCCATGGCGCGTACCGATTCGTACGTCCGCAGTTCCTCCTGGAAGGACGAAAATGCCGTTTTCGATAATTAGGTCATATCGGTCGGTCATCGCCTTTGCTCCGCCAAGAAATCAAACACGTCGCCATCGGCGGGTCTACCAAGAGCATAGCGACCGTGCCACACGGCAAGAAACAGCAAACGCCAGCAAGCAACACCCGCGCTTTTTTCCCCCGCGTGAGAAAAAAGCTCCCTCACCGTTCCTGGTTTCGCCAGTTGTTCAACAATGGGCGCTCGCGCGACAAGATCACCAAGTTTGGCGCTTCGCGCCTCAATCCACGCCCCGATCGGCACATCAAAACCCTGCTTAGGCGCAAACGGTCGAGCTGCCGGCATATGTCGCTCTAACCAGCGACGAAGCAGGTATTTCCCTACCCCTCGCCGTGCACGCAGCCGGTCTGGAAGTGAAAAGGCAAAGCGGCCCACTTCCCGATCTAAAAATGGCGTACGGCCCTCGACACCATGCGTCATCAAGCATCGATCAAGCTTCAGCAAAAGATCATTAGGAAGCCACTCCGCAATATCTTCACGCTGCGCACGCGTTAACTTTGTTCCGCTTACTCTGCTACGTATACGATCAATGCCTGTACGCCATTGATCGTTTTCATTCCTCAGCACACCAAGGCTAGCAAACGGGCTATTTTTACGCATCGGCCGTACGAAGGGCCACGGGCGCGCAGCGCCACGATAACGGCCATAACCTGCGAAGAGTTCGTCCCCTCCTTCTCCGGACAATACAACTTTGACTGAACTACGTGCAAGTTTTGCGAGAAACCAAGTTGGAATAATTGCGGGATCCGCCACCGGATCGTCCATTGCACTGACAATCGCCGGAAGATAGCGCCAGACCATCCTTTCATTCACTTCTACCCTCTCGTGGCGCGCGCCCACAGCCCGGGCACAATTTTCGGCCGCCTCACGCTCGTCCGCAACTGATGGATGATCGAAACCAGCCGTAAAAGCCTGAACTTTTTGTTCATTAATTCGCGCCATGACGGCAAGAATCGTGGCAGAATCGATTCCACCCGAGAGAAACATCCCGAAAGGAACATCGCTGCGCTGGTGGAGCTCAACGCTCTCAGCCAGAACGGCGTCGAGCCTTTGTAAGGCCGCCTCTTCGTTACCCGGGGAGTCCCCTAACTCAATGGGGTCGTGAATTGTGGAGCTTTCAACAACGCCGTCCCGCAACCTTACCGTCGACCCAGGAGGCAAGCGGGAAATTGTCGGGAATACCGTTGTCGTTCCCGTACAGAATTGCAAATGCAATAATTCGACGAGCCGCTGAGGATCTACCGTCGCAGGAGAAAGTTTTGCCGCAATTAGCGCTTGTGGTTCTGATGCGAACGCCAATCCGGACGCCGAATGGCCGACATAAAGCGGCTTGATCCCGAAGGGGTCACGAAAGAGAAAAACTACTCCTCGTTCAGAATCATCAAGGGCAATAGCGAACATTCCGCGAAGCTTCAGTACAATATCTGTTCCTTCCCGGTTCAGGAACAGCGGGGGCTCGCAATCGCTCAGCGTCGAAAAATTTGCGTGCGACAGTGATTTTCGTAGCTCAGGATTGTTATAGATCTCACCATTGGCAATCAGAGTCGAGCTGGCCCCGTACAGGGGTTGGTCACCGGTGGCGACATCAACAACCGCCAGACGCCGGTGCACGAAGGCAACACGCTCGTTAACATACATACCCGATCCGTCCGGCCCACGATGCGCCAGTGCCTTGTCCAACATACGCAGTGTATCGATACCAACATGGGCGCCCGGCTTCAGCGCCAGACCTGCTATTCCGCACATCAGTGCACAAGCTTCTGAAAAAGAGACAGCCACGCAGAAACTACTGCGGCCTCTGCGAAATCACTTTCGTAACGCATGCGCCCGGCTTCCACCACTCCATGCGCGAGTGCCCGGTCCTTGATCAGTCGTGTAATTGCATCAGCCATAATGCACTCATCGCCAATCGGCACCAAGAGCCCGTCAACACCGTCGCGAATAATTTCACGAGGCCCCTCCGCCGCTGCGGCGACAACCGGTGTCGCAGACGAAAATGCCTCCAGGATCATATTACCCAACGGTTCATGGCGCGATGACGAGACAAACACCGTCGCTGCTTTCAAAAGCTCCCCAATGTCGCGTCTCCACCCAACCAAGTGCACACGCGCAGCGATGCCGAGTTCCTCAATCAAACTGCCAAGCGCAGCACGCTCGGGTCCTTCACCTGCAATTACGAGGTGCGCCTCGGGCACGAGCGTCATGGCACGAATCAAAGTGTCAAAACCCTTAACGGCATGAAGCCTGCCAAGTGCCAGAACGATTGGTGTGCCGGAAGGCACACCAATCTCTGCCGGATCAATAGGCCGCGCAAACGCGAAATCCTCGACGAAGTTGGGCAGGTAGTAGGTGGAATCGGAAGAAAAACCCTGTTCAACAATCCAACGAACGATGCCATGTGTGTTGCCAATCAGAACGTCGCACCGCCGAAAGTACTTAAGATCGTAGTAACCACCGAGCCGACCGATCAGCGTCCAGTCACCACGCGGCGTATGAGCAGCGGCGCGGCTCATCCAGGCGATAGCAATATCCGGCGCGAAGTCGCGCAATACCGCCGCCGCACGGGGCGTCGTAAAAAAATCAAGCGCCCCCCCGAAGCGCAACGTAACAGGGGAAAGGCCAGCGTGGCGCAGCCTTGCCATCCTTGCCGGTTCTGAACGGATTATCGGCAGCACGGTCTCCCCGGCGCGCGCAAGAGCGATAGTCATACGTTCGAAGAACAGTTCCGCGCCACCGTGCGCCGCACCCGCCATCACTTGTGCGATTCTCATCTCACACATGCCCCGTATGGTGGAGCAGTTCTTCCGCGGCAGCCGCAACTTCGTCGACCGTGAGCCCTTCCATCGGGGCTTCACCCGGGGGTCCCGGAGCCACGACCGAACGGGCCAATCTACCGGCAGGCGCGTATTCGGCAGCACGAGAACGACCGAACAACCCAAGCGTAGGCACCCCTGCAGCTGCAGCAAGATGCATCAAACCAGAGTCATTGCCAACAAACATAGCACAGCGCTCAAGGCATGCAGCGGCTTCGGGTATGGATAGTTGGCCAACTAGGTCGATCGCTCCCGGCAAGTTTTTGATAACGGGCATTGCTCGGCTATGTTCAATTTCTCCCGGTCCACCGAAGATTGCGATACGCTGAAAGTCGAGGCGCTTGGCCAACCCAACAAAGTACTCGCTTGGCCAAATTTTTCCTTCCCAGTTAGCGGTCGGACCAAGGCCCAGAACGGCCGCACCCGCCGGCAACAAATTCTCGGCCCGCGCCTGATCTGCTGTATCGGTCCACACGACGGGCAATGGGGCAGAATCAAACCCGCACGCTTCTCCGATCTGTTCATAGCGCCTTCCTGACCGCCGCCCACCATAGACAATGATTCGGTGCTGCGCGCGCAACGCAAAAGACAAAAAAGACCCACGGAAATCAACAATTAGGTGCCAATGATCACGCACCAACCGTGACCATAGAGAAAGCCAGTGCCGATCAAAGGCCAGCTTCTCAAACACGATCAGCCGTTCCAGACTGGGCATCCGGCTAAACAAACCGGCTGACGCAGCACCACAGGCGACAGTCAGGCGGGCGTTGGCGTGAGCCTTCCGGATACGGTCTATAGCGCCGGAGGCAATGACGGCATCACCCAGACGAGAAGAAACAATAAAAAGTATGCGCATGTCCGCCGGCTCTAGCACGGCTTGCCGTTAAGAGGGCAAGGGGCCACATCCTAGCCCATGACAATACTGTCCTATCTCCCCGAACGCGGTGTAATCGAGATTAGTGGCCCCGACCGGGTGGCATTTCTGCAGGGACTCGTTTCCAATGACGTAACCCAAGTCGCCCCTGGCCGAGCCGTTTGGTCGGCCTTGCTTACGCCACAAGGCCGATACCTCGCTGAGTTTTTTATTTTCTCTGACGGAACCTCTCTTTTTCTTGACGCCCCGCTCGCCGCCATTTCGGACATTATGATGCGCCTCTCCCGCTTCAGGTTAAGAAGCAAAGTCTCCCTGTGCGATCAATCCAGCAGGTTTGCCGTTCATGCCGGCTGGGACGGCGATCCCGAAACCGCCAGCCTCATGACGGCACCTGACATGCGCACCCCGCATGCCGGTTTTCGAATGCTCGCAAGCAAACCGGCAGCGGGAGCCGTCAACGCCGAAGCGTATTTAGCTCACCGTCTGGCATTAGGGTTGCCTGATCACGCAGACCTTGAGCCAGACAAAACTCTCCTTATGGAAGCCGGGTTCGATGAACTGCATGGGATCGACTGGGGCAAAGGGTGCTTTATGGGCCAAGAGCTGACCGCCCGCACACGGTTCCGTGGGTTGGTGAAGCGCAGACTCTTCCCTGTCGATGGCAACGAGGACCTTCTATCGGGGAGCAAAATCACGGCTGGTGCTCGGCAGGCGGGCGACCTGCGCACCTGTCTTGGGCGGCGTGGACTTGCAATGCTCCGCGTGGACTGCCTTGGAGAAGAACTACGGATGGGGCACGTCGTGGTCCACCCTCGTTTTCCCGACTGGCTGACCGCGATTGATGGTCCTGCAGGTGCAACGCCTTGACTTGCTCATCTTCACGATGAAACTCGTCGATTAGCATGTATCTCCTCACGAGAGGGGAATTGTCGGCCCGTTAAATCCGACCAATCGACGGTGGTGTCAGGCAAAACTCGAACGGGGTTATCGACCTCTGCTCCCAGGTCCCTCACAGTACTTCATGTGATGAAGTCTATTGGACGAAGGCGACGGGCCAGAGGCCAAGATAACGAGCTCGTCACCTGTACGCAGCGCTGCAAGATGAGGTGGACCCTACGCGCCACAACTCGGGAAATTTATTTCGCATGACCGCGCGACATTTAACAACGAGAATAGTCGCCGATGGGTTTTCAGCTGCTGCCTATCAGGATACCTACACCGAACACAATCGCACCTCCAAGTGCGACCTGCATCGCGGCGCGGGCTGGGGGGGTATCCATATAGCGGGCTCGAACCCACGAGATAGCCGCCAACTCTATCACCACCACGATGACTGCGAGCATCACGGCTGTCGTAAAGTTCGGTATCAGAAACGGCAAAGTATGCCCGATTCCGCCCAGAGTCGTCATCGCTCCAGTTATGACGCCTCGCATAAAGGGGGAGCCGCGCCCCGTTAGACTACCATCGTCGGACAATGCCTCTGCGAAAGCCATCGAGATACCTGCACCCAAAGACGCCGCAATCCCAACTATAAAGGCCTCCCACGCTTTGTCCGTCGCAAAAGCGGCAGCAAAAACAGGGGCCAGCGTCGAGACTGAGCCATCCATGAGCCCAGCCAAACCAGGCTGGATATAGCGGAGCACGAAATTTCGGCGTGCCGCGGCGTCTTCAGCGGAGCGGACATCTTGAGGTAGATTTTCTTCTGTAAGCTGGTCGGCAACGCGTTCATGTGAAGCTTCTGCGTCCGCCAAATCACCCAACAGCTTACGTACAGCGGTATCCGACGCACGGCTGGCGGCGAGGCGATAGAAATTCTCTGTTTCTGCTTCCATGCTTTCCGCAAGCTTGCGAACGTCGCGAATACTCGGCTTTGGCATTTGCCAAACCGCCTTGCGGGTCAGAAAACCGCGTATATCTTGCCGACGGATTAGCGGGATATGGTTCCCAAATTTTTCCTGGAAAAGATCAATCAACCGCCGCCGATGTTCGCTTTCTTCAACCGCCATATCTGCAAAAACCTTGGCTGAAGCAGGATAATCTGCATGCAGGCTTTCGGCGATGTCGGAATAGATCCGGCCATCTTCCTCCTCGGCTCCAATCGCCAGGGCAAGAATCTCGCGCTCAGAGAGTTCTGAGAAATTTCGCATGGGAACCAGAATGACCAGCTGGTACCGCTCCGTCAAGGTAGAAAACCATGGAGATACCGGCAATCACTCAACTGGGTAGATGCAAGTATAACGTCCGGATAGCCCACATGGGCGGTCCCTCCATGCCACAGCATGAGCTCGTACCAGTGCGGCCATCTCCCCCGGGCGCACAGGTTCTGGCTTTAGTAGCCAGCTTACCGAGATCAGCCACATTATTGGGTACTTGGCGCAACCGCTCCAGAAAGCGCGTACGTCCGATGTGCTATCCTCTGTTGTGCCCTATAGATTAGGGACGACACTCCCCCCCGTGTTTCATGTACCGCGCGAATCTTCCATCGCCCCTCGATTTCACGGAGCGAGCAGGATGTCTAACCAAAGAAGCTAGAGGAGAAGTTACGGTCTAATCGTTTTTAGGTACCGAGGCACTCAGCGATGACACTCCTCTGAACCGACTGGCTCGCAGTTACCGACATTCACGCATGACATTTTTCCCACCTTGAAGACCATACCGTGATTCACCTGACGATATCATCTGTTGGCGCGGGATTGATTGTATCCTGATCCCCACTGTCAGGGGAACAACCTTTCCGCATTGCGTCGAATCAGATCTCTTGGCATTAATCGCTAGATTTTACCTGTCATGTTGGAATAAATCCCTTCTCATTACCAATCGCTTTGCTTCCCATTGCTGTTTCTGATGGACGCCAGCCACTTTGAAAATGTCGGCAGCTTTTTGGTTCCGTCCCCGCCATCCCTAGGCAGGTGGCCTCGCGTCATCGCGTGAGTGGCTACCGACGCGCCGATCGCAATCTCCTGGGACGACTCCTGATATTTCTTTCACTTTTTTCTCCGCCACCAGAAGTGCTATTCTCCACGCTCCGGGTCACAACTCATCCTCCCGGGGCCAATCGGAGATTTTGATGCGCACCTTGATTTTATCCGGCTTTATCGCTGCTGTTATCGGCACAGCAGCGCTCCTCCATTTACGATCTCACCGTACACCCAGCCTAGTACTCGTCACCGATCTCGACTACGGCCAAGCCGTGGCAAAAATATACACCGCAAAAACCGGCATACCAATACGCGTCCTTGATCTTCCGCCGCGTGCGCTGATTACACGCCTTAAGGAGGCCGGTCACCATCCTGACTGGACACTGGTGTGGTTGAGCAGCAATACCACCGCTGATACACTGGACCGTGCCCACTTGCTTGCCCATGGTCTTCCATCGCCTCCCAATCTAACAGCGGTTGGTCGGTTGATGCTGCCGCACAATGGCGTGTACGTCCCAACCGGATTCATTCTTGGCGCCGCCCTAGTCAGCATCAAGGAAGAAGGTTTCCTTCCCCCTCCAACGTGGCGTGATCTGGAATTGCCAGCCTATCGCGGCGTGATCGGTATTACTGACCCGTCGGTGTCGGACACAACATACCCTGCTTTTGTCAGCGTGCTGCAGTCGACTGGTGGCTGGCCGAAAAGCAAGCCGTTTCTTAAAATCCTAAGGAAAGACGGTCTGCACATCTACGCCAACATGCGAACAACGCTAGCGGCTTTGCGTAGCGGTGCGATCAAAGCAGCAATCGTTCCATTTTCGTCGGCTGTGTACAATGCCGATCAAGTCAATCGTAACCTTGTTGTGACTTTTCCGGCTCCGTTTTACCTGCTACCAAGTGTCATATCGATGGCAAGGGGATTGCCCACCAAACTTCGACATAATGCGCGGAGCTTCATTGCCTACGTCAATTCCCGTTTCTCGCAAACAGTCCGTATGAGTCTGGACTCCGGCGATAGCTATTACTGGCCGGTGGTGTCTGGGATAGCACCGCGCTCAGGAATGCCGCAGTTGAATTTGCGTGGCGCCTCCCCGCTTCACTCTGCTTTCTGGAGTCGTACGCAGCACACTGTCGCCAATTGGTTTAGTCAAAAGATGATCCACACAGGCGTTTGACGTATGTGTCGCAATGCGGGTTAACACCGGAGAAACGCCACAACTATAATTCACACGGCGCGCTTGCAGCCTTGTGTTCCCATTTTCACCTGATTTCATTATGTATGACATGGTTCATAATGATTTTCTTGATAAGATAATAGCCGTTTTGGTGCGCCTCAGGCCGTGACGTTCTACTGACATCGCATAGCAGATTCAATTAATGGATCACGGAATTTCATTTAAAATGAAATACCCACCACTATTGTCACCACATCAGAACTTATTAACTGTACCGTTTTGTTGATACGCGCAAGACGCTAGGCAAGTGCAGCCCTTAATGCGGCACCGGCCGCCGTTGGTGCTAAGGGAAAAAAGACGGCAAGCAGTGCAAATAACATTGAAAATTCGCTAACGGGGTGTGAACTGACTGCCCCGGCAGCACCAAAAATTACTGCCGGGATCATCAGAGGTAAGGCAATCAACGGTAGAAGGATTGTTCCGCCTCGAGCACCAAGCGTGATCGCACCGCTCATCCCCCCTACCAACGAAAACAGCAATGTGCCTGGTAGTAGCGTCGCGAGCAGTTGTGGCACCGCATCACCGTTAAGGCGAAGCATGATGGCAACGGGGCCAGCTGCGATGAGCAGTGGTACGCCGGTAGTCAGCCAATGGCCAATAATCTTGGCAAACGCCACAGCTGAAGCCGGTATTCCCGACAGCATCAGCAAATCAAGTGACCCGTCCTCGTAGTCGGCACCGAACAGCCGGTTCAGGGGCAGTAATGCAGCCAACAGTGCGACAACCCAAACCACTCCAGGCGCAATTCGCGTCAGAGCTTGCGCAGAAGGTCCAAGTGCAAAGGGAAACAAACTCGCCGCGATCACGAAGAACATAAGCGCCGCCACAGAATCCCCGGCATGACGAAGCGCTAAAACAAGTTCACGGCGAATCAACCCGATGAATATTTTCATTGTGTATTCGTCCCGCCCAGCCGAAGATACTGCGCCGCCGGCAAATCAAGCGGCAGGTGGGTCGCCGCCACAATCATCCCACCCTCGGCACGATAGGCGGCACACCTGGCCTCGAGCCGACGGACTGAGGCAGCATCCAGCCCGGTTGTAGGTTCATCGAGCAGCCAAAGTGGCGCGGCACTTAAGGCAAGACGTGCAAGTGCAAGACGACGACGTTGACCCGACGATAGCAAGCGCGCCGGCAAGGCTGCAAAGGGCTCGAGGTTGACGCTTACAAGGGCGGCCAACACCTCTGCGTTCGTCCATCGCCCGGTCAAGTACAAATTATCAGTAACGGTCAATCCAGGTTTGATCGCGTCCTGATGTCCTACAAAACAGACCCGCGTCGCGTGAAGCGGTGGATCATCGAGCGCGTTTTCTCCCTTCCAAAGCAATTCTCCTGCGATCGGCGGGGTTAGCCCGGCAAGCAGTCGCAATAATGAAGACTTGCCGGCACCATTTGGCCCTACCAAAAGGAGCGCACCACCAGGGGGCAAGGAAAAGGATACGTCGTGAAAAACCAGACGCTCGCCTCGAATCGCGGCGAGTGCGCGAGCACGCAGCAGGGGATCGTTCTGTGGCCTTGGCACGGCAGGTTCTGGCATTGTGGCGCTCCACGGCGTATCGGGTTAAGCTTGAGGCATGGACGCCGAAGCCCTCGCGTGATTAAAGCACCTCGTCAACCCGAATTTCTGTGGTGGCGGGCATCACGGCACGCGGAGATAAATGACCATGAGTATGATCGGCCCCGATACTCTGCAAACCAAGCGAACCCTGAACGTCGATGGAATAAAGTACCACTATTTTGCCTTGGACGCTGCTGCCGAAAAGCTGGGGGACATTTCCCGCCTGCCGCGTACCCTCAAAGTTCTCCTTGAAAACGTTCTCCGGTTTGAAGACGCGCACAGCACGACGCCAGAGCATGCCAAGGCGCTAGTGGCGTGGGCAGTCACAGCTCATTCTGAGAGCGATGTTCCTTTCCACCCTGCACGCATTCTGATGCAGGACTTTACCGGCGTCCCTGCCCTTGTTGATCTCGCGGCGATGCGCGAAGGCATCGTTAAACTTGGCGGCAATGCCTACCAGGTCAGCCCGCAGGTACCGGTCGATCTTGTGATCGACCACTCGGTTGTTGTCGACGTATTCGGAACCCAATCCGCCCTTGAACAAAACATGGCCATCGAGTTCGAGCGAAATCGGGAACGCTACGAATTCTTGCGCTGGGGGCAGGAGGCTTTCGCCAATTTCCGTGTCGTACCGCCCGGAACCGGCATCTGCCATCAGGTGAATCTTGAATATCTCGCGCAGGCAGTATGGGTCAGTAGGGAAGCTGGCGAACTTTATGCGTATCCGGACACCGTCTTGGGTACGGACAGCCATACGACCATGATCAACGGGATGGGCGTACTTGGCTGGGGTGTTGGTGGCATTGAGGCGGAAGCCGCAATGCTCGGGCAATCCCTCACAATGCTGATCCCCGACGTGATTGGGGTCAAGCTCACGGGCAGACTACGAGAGGGAGTCACGGCCACCGACCTGGTGCTCACCATAACACAAATTTTGCGTACGAAAAGCGTAGTTGGAAAGTTCGTCGAATTCTACGGCTCAGGCCTCGATCAGTTGCGCCTTGCAGACCGAGCGACAATCGCGAACATGGCGCCAGAATATGGCGCAACCTGCGGTTTTTTCCCGGTTGACGAGGTAACGCTCCGTTACCTACGACTTACTGGACGAGACGACCATCGAATAGCCCTGATAGAGGCCTATTCGAAAACGCAAGGGTTATGGGGTCACGATGTCGACCCAATTTTTTCCGATAGCGTGGAATTGGATCTATCGAACGTGGAACCTTCGGTGGCTGGCCCAAAGAGGCCACAAGATCGCGTCTCTTTAGGCAGGGCACACAAAGCATTTGAAGCCGAGTTGGAGAAGCAACCGGGCATTTCCAGACTGAACGCCGAGTTACGCCCAATTGTTGAAAAAAAAGGCTACAGGATCGGGCACGGCGACATTGTAATCGCCGCCATAACATCATGCACGAACACTTCCAACCCATCGGTCATGGTCGCCGCCGGCCTTGTTGCACGCAAGGCACGGGCGCTGGGTCTCTTACCAAAACCGTGGACCAAGACTTCTCTGGCACCCGGCTCCCAAGTGGTGACCGAATATCTCGCAAAATCAGGATTACAGGAAGATCTCGACGCATTGGGGTTCCAGACCGTTGGATACGGTTGTACCACCTGCATTGGCAATTCAGGCCCTCTCGATACTGTCCTTGTCGAGGCGATCGAAACAAACAGGCTTATTTCTGTTTCCATATTATCAGGGAATCGTAATTTTGAAGGACGTGTACACCCCAATGTACGCGCGAATTACCTTGCGTCTCCGCCGCTGGTCGTAGCCTACGCGTTGCTTGGCACGATCTGCAAAGATATTACAGTAGAAGCTATCGGAACCGCTAGGGACGGTCAGCCAGTCTATCTCAAGGATATTTGGCCCACTACACAGGAAATCACGGAAATTGTCGAAGCAACGCTGACGCCCGACATGTTTCGAGATCGTTACAATGATGTGTTTAAGGGCCCGAAACAATGGCAGGCGATCAACGTGAAGGGGAGCTTAAAAACCTACGCCCGGAACGATGCATCGACGTATGTTCAGCATCCGCCTTACTTCGACGAAATGACCAGGGATCCCGCACCTGTCACGAATGTTCTCAGCGCGCGTATTCTTGCAATGTTCGGCGACTCAATCACAACCGACCATATCTCTCCGGCAGGCTCGTTCAGCAAGGCGACGCCTGCCGGGAAATATCTTCAGGAACGACAAATCCTGCCGAAGGATTTTAATTCGTATGGGTCCCGGCGAGGCAACCACGAAATCATGATGCGGGGAACTTTTGCCAATATCCGGATCCGCAATGAGATGCTCGACAATGTGGAGGGCGGGTACACGCGGCACTATCCGTCAGGCGATCAAATGACGATTTTCGATGCCGCGATGCGTTACAAGCACGAGGGCGTTCCGCTGGTTGTTGTCGCTGGTCGCGAATACGGCACCGGTTCGTCGCGCGACTGGGCAGCAAAGGGTACAATTCTGCTTGGCGTCAAAGCGGTGCTTGCCGAGAGCTTCGAACGCATTCACCGGTCAAACCTGGTTGGCATGGGTGTCCTGCCCCTAGTATTCAAGAACGGCATGAGCCGGACAAGTCTCGGGCTTAAAGGCGACGAGATACTCGACATCCGGGGAATAGAAAAGCTTGAGCCGCGAATGGACGTCGAGGTGCTAGTCCGCCGAAGCGACGGATCGACCGCCTCCATTCCCGTGCTGTGCCGGATCGACACCAAGGAAGAGGTTGCCTATTACCGCAACGGCGGGATCCTGCATTACGTCCTACGTCAAATGGCCAACAGCGCCTGAACGAATTTTGCTGGCAGCACATCTGTTTCGTATCATGGGTACAGGCGGTCCGTGACGTCCAAACATGACGGCGTGGTGCCTATGCTGGCATTTGCCGATCGCCCGACGCCGCGGCAATCGTCAAATCTTTGCGGTATTAAATTTGTCACTTGCACCGACACGAGGATGCCCTTATGTGCGCATGCACGCAGCAACGTACGTGCCTCTGCCACCCATCGTCACGGGCGGTTACGCAACGACGTCAAGCGTTCTGGCAACACAGGGTGCGTCGCACCTATTTTCGTTGGTCGCTGGTTCGTTCGACCGTTTCGCAACCGTCTCGCTGTAGCGAGACTTCGGGTTTGGAAGGGAGAGGGCGATGAGCCCGAAAGTTGCTCGTTTTCTTGATTCCGGTGCATTCAGCACGCCAGCACTAATATGCGACCTCGATCGCGTACGCGACAATTTCAACGCGCTTCGGGCAGCGTTTCCGAGAACGGCGATCTATTACGCCGTAAAGGCCAATCCAGCGGCGCCCATCCTCGATACGCTCACGCAACTCGGCTCCAAATTCGACGCGGCAAGCATCGAGGAAATCCGGCTATGCCTCGCGGCAGGCGCAAATCCGGCGGAAATCAACTTCGGAAACACGGTCAAAAAGTGCTCGGCAATTTTGGAAGCATGGCACGCCGGTGTGAATCTGTTTGCCTTTGATTCCCGTGAAGAATTGGACAAGCTGGCTCAACTGGCCCCAGGAGCCCGTGTATACTGTCGCCTGGCAGTCAGCCAAAGTGGAGCCGAATGGCCGCTGTCCCGAAAATTCGGTACAGATCCTATAGACGCGCGTACGCTTATGGTAGAGGCCGCTGGTCGCGGCTTGGTGCCGTACGGACTTTCCTTCCATGTCGGTAGCCAGCAGACCGGCGTCGGCGCATATCAGGAAGCTATTGGCATCGCAGCGATGGTATTTACGGATCTTCGGTGTCGCGGTATCGACCTGACGATGCTTAATATGGGCGGTGGATTTCCCATCCGTTACAGGGAAGACATACCGTCGATGGGCGACTTCGGCGCAGCGGTTACCGATGCGCTACGCCAGCATTTCGGCAACGATTGGCCAGAACTCATGATTGAGCCGGGGCGTGCCTTGGTGGGCGACGCAGGGGTCATTGTCTCGGAGGTGGTTCTCGCCTGCAATCGCAGTACAGACGGCGACCGGCGATGGATTTATCTCGATATCGGCCGCTTCGGCGGACTAGCGGAGACAGAGGGCGAGGCTATCCGCTATCGAATTTCTGCACCCGGCATTGGCGGCCCAGATAACAACATGGTGATCGCTGGCCCTACCTGCGATGGCGTCGATGTCCTGTACCGTGAAGCTGCGACCCCACTGCCAGAACGCCTTGCGTCGGGTGATCGCATACTGATTCATGACACTGGCGCCTATGTAACCAGTTACGCCAGCCAAGGATTTAACGGTTTTAATCCGCCCGAGGAGCACTATTTATAATAGATTAATGCTGTCACCTCCGAACGAACGGCTTTTCGGCCTAGCACCTCGGGAAGGGAATGGTCTCATGACCAAGCCTGTTGGCGTGACAACCCGCTATGTCGAGATCTTCGCCGTCGATGTGTCAGGTTCATTCAAAGCGTTCGTTGCGTTACCCGCGACACTGCCGACGGGTGTCGTTGTGGTGATCCAGGAAATTTTCGGCGTTAACAACTCGTTTCGCGATACCGCGTACCAATTCGCCGAAATGGGTCTTGTCGCCGTGGCGCCCGACTTGTTCTGGCGCCTCGAGCCAGAAGTTGATTTGACCGACCAGACCGAGGCCGAATGGCAAAAAGCCTTTGACCTGATGAAGCGCTTTGATGAGGGCAGAGGCATCAGCGACCCTAAGGCCACGGTATCGTTTGCTCCCAGAATGACGGGCAGCAATGGCAAGGTAGGAACCGTAGGTTACTGCCTAGGCGGCCAACTCGCTTTCCTGATGGCTACGCGCTCCGACGCCGACATCAACATATCCCATTATGGTGTGAAGCTCGATGAACTACTTGGCGAACCCGATCAGGCCACACATAAGCTTCTGGTCCATATCGCCGGGAAAGACGAATTTATGCCACAAGCCGGCCGCAATGCGGTTATCGCTGCCAGTGAAGGGAACAAGCACGTTGAAACACATATTTATCCTAACGCGCAACACGCATTTGCCCGGCTGAACGGCGTCCACTTTGACCGGCTCTCCGCGACCATTGCCAATGGCCGTACGGCTGAGGCACTGGCACGAGCCTTGCTTTGATTGCCATATTTTGCTGTCACGCCGCTCATTTCTTGGCAGTTGTGCGCTGGTATCAACAACCGGCGATGGCACAACGACGGCGCCATTCAGGCTAGCGCAACAATGCATCAGTGCGATCGCCGCGCACCTCGACGCAATCGGATCAGGCCCCGCACTACTCGCCAGTTACCCCTCGTTAGGTAATGCCCCAAAAGAATTCGCGACCGCGAACGCACATACCGCATACGTATATGACAATGCATTAGCTGGTTTGTCCCTGCTCGCGTTGGGCGAACCCCTGCGGGCAGCGCAAATCGCTGATGCACTCGCGTTAGCTCAGGAGCATGACCCTGATTTCACTGATGGACGACTACGCAACGCGTATCGCGCGGGAGCTATCCACGGGGCGATCACGCTTTCCGGCTGGTGGGACAGTCACGCAAAGCGATGGGTCGAAGATCCCTATCAGGTCGGCTCGGAATCGGGACCGATTGCCTGGGCCATCCTATTATGGACAGCGCTTGCCCTGCATGGCATCGATTCCAACGTCTATTTTCGCGCGGCCAAGCGTGCCGCAGACTGGATCAACAGAAATCTCGTTGCATCGAAGGGATTTTACGGAGGCTATTTCGGATTTCCACCAAACCCACAAAAACTGCGCTGGATTAGCACAGAGCAAAATACCGATCTCGCAATTGCATTCCATCGAGTAGGCATGACCGCAGAAGCCGCACACAGTGCGCAGTTCGTCCACACAATGCATAACCCACATACCGGATTGTTTGCAGCAGGGTTAACACCAAACGGCCGTTTGAACACAATGATAGCTGCTGACGCCAATTTATGGCCCTATCTGGCGGGCCTCACAAATCGAGCCGTCGTCAGCCTAACAATTCGTGAGCTTGCGTGGCCGCGCGTGAAGCCAGCCGGAATCGGATTCTCCCTCGCAAGCCAAGGTATTTGGTTGGAAGGCACAGGATTTGCCGCGCTTTCACTTATAAAGGCAGGATACGCCACGCAAGGTCAAAATTTCCTCGCGACAATCAGCACCCAGCTGGCACCGGACGGATATATCTATGCTGCAAGCACGCCCACGCTTTATACGGGCCTCGCAGTTGGTCCCGGGAAAAGTTCTGAAAAGTTTGAATACTATCGCGTCCCCGCCCTTGCCCCCACGGCTTGGGCTGCACTCGCCGCCTATGGTTACAATCCTCTGCTGCCAAATATCTCTTAAGCCACTTCTCATTGTGAGATAATCGCTTCGCATGGTTCATGCGATATCACTGACATCCCGACCACTAACCCCCTACGCGGAGGGCTTCAGTTTAGGGCTGCACGAACAGCTTTTTGGAACCTAGCGGGCGGCCTACTAGTAAACTACAACGCTTCGGATACTCTCCCCACGACGCATGAGTTCAAACCCCTCGTTGATCCTGTTAAAGGGCAGGACATGGGTAATGAGATCATCAATGTTGATCTTTCCATTCATGTACCAGTCGACGATTTTTGGAACATCGGTGCGACCGCGGGCGCCGCCGAACGCAGTGCCTCGCCAGTTGCGCCCTGTCACGAGCTGGAATGGTCGAGTAGAGATTTCCTGGCCCGCACCAGCCACACCGATAATTACCGAAGTACCCCAGCCGCGATGACAGCACTCGAGGGCTTTTCGCATCACATCGACATTGCCGATACACTCAAAGGAATAATCGGCTCCACCATCAGTGAGGTTAATCAAATATGGAACAAGGTCTTCACCTATTTCCGCCGGGTTAATAAAGTGCGTCGCACCGAACTTTTCCGCTATTTCCTTTCGGCCGTTGTTACGATCGACACCAATGATCATATCTGCACCCGCCATCCGCGCTCCCTGGATCACGTTGAGCCCAATTCCGCCCAGGCCAAAGACGACAACATTATCGCCTGGCTGCACTTTGGCTGTGTTAATCACAGCGCCAATGCCGGTAGTCACCCCACAGCCGATGTAACAAATCTTTTCGAACGGCGCATCTTCACGAACTTTTGCTAGGGCGATTTCGGGCAGAACAGTGAAGTTCGCGAACGTCGAGCACCCCATATAATGCATCAGGGGTGTGCCAGCACAGGAAAAGCGGCTCGTACCATCAGGCATAACACCTTTACCTTGCGTCTCACGGATCGCCGTGCAGAGGTTAGTCTTGCGTGACAGACAGGATTTGCATTGACGGCATTCAGGTGTGTAAAGCGGAATTACGTGATCGCCAGCTTTCAGAGTCGTGACGCCAGACCCAACCTCGACAACGACTCCGGCACCCTCGTGGCCGAGAATCGCTGGAAACCGCCCCTCGGGATCAGCCCCCGAAAGCGTGTAATCATCTGTATGGCAGATGCCGGTCGCCTTTATCTCAACAAGGACTTCCCCGAACTTGGGCCCTTCAAGCTTTACGGTACCAAGTTCGAGCGGCGCTGCGGCCTTCCAAGCTATCGCGGCACGAACTTCCATGAGGCATTCTCCACTATCATTCGTTCGACCCCTAACACGCCCATGCACTCCTCACCAGGTTCCTGCAATGGACCTATTCATCGCGTACGGCACGGCTGAGCAGTCTAGTCATCGCCTCGGGAATGGTGATTTGTTTAGCCAGCAGATCGGCGACGGCCTCGGTGATCGGCATCTCACAACCGAGCTGCGCAGCTCGGGCCCGCAGAGCCGGTGCGGTAGACACCCCCTCGATCACCGCTCCGTCCGCATCGGTGGCGATCGCCTCGCCGCGGCCAAGAGCCAACCCTGCGCGGTAATTCCTGCTTGCGCTTCCGGTCGCAGTCAAAATGAGATCTCCAAGACCAGCAAGTCCCACGACTGTCTCAGCCGAGCCACCGAGAGCATCGGCTAACCGCGCGATTTCAGCAAGCCCGCGAGTAATCAGAGCAGCACGCGCATTTTCGCCCAGGCCAAACCCGATAACGGCACCAGCGGCAATCGCGATGACGTTTTTTGCAGCTCCGCCAAGTGCAGCGCCAACCGGATCGGTGCTGCCATATAGACGCCAACGCGGCGTCGCCAATTGTTCGATTAGATAACTCCGGAGGGCAGGGTCCCTCGCAGCAAGCACGGCAGCAGCTGGTAGATTAGCCGCTATCTCGTGCGCGAAATTTGGACCGGTCAACACAGCGCAGGGTCGATCCGGAACCAGCTCGTCAGCAATTTCTGGTGAAAGGCGAAGAGTGTCTCGCTCGACGCCTTTGCAGCACATGACAAGCTTGGTGCTGTGCCGAGGCAGTCGGCTGATTGTTGCACGTAGAAACTGCATCGGGCTGCACAGGAGTGTAATGTCCGCTACCGGAACCCCCCCGGTAATGTGGAGATTCTGCGGCAGCAGGATGCCAGGCAAGTGCGGGCTACGCCGGCTAGTACTGATCTCCAGAGCCCGGGCCTCATCTCGGGCCACAAGAACCACGTTCCGCCCCTGCCCGGCAATTACCGCCGCAAGCGCTGTGCCCCAAGCCCCTGTGCCAACTACAGCGATTTCAGAAAGCAAGTTCATCGGCAAGCCTCGTAATTGTCACACTACTGTCCGTTTCAGAAAAAGCTGGTGCAGCCGCGCGTAACAGAGTCTCGGCACTCGAACTGAACCCGAAAGGCCCATTGTGAAGCAAAATTCCGCATCCATTGAGCCGAGCAGGATCCACAGGCTCACGCCAGGTGATCTGGATATCAAGAATATCCGGTATCCGGCGGGCGAGAAGATCGGCATGAAACAATCGTACTGGCGCGCGATGCTTTAATGGATACCACACGCAGAAAACTCCTGTGGGGAATCGTTGGCGCCCTCGATCCACTGTTGCGGCAATCTTTTCGAACTCATCCGGCTGCTCGAACGGGGGGTCGATGAGAATCAATGCGCGGCGCTCAGGCGGTGGCAAGAGAGCATGCACCGCCTCGTACCCATCCCGACAATGGACCTGAATGCACGACTCGTGGCGGTAGCGCTGTCTCAATGCAGCGGCATCTTCGGGATGGAGCTCACACAATGCGAGCCGGTCGCCTTCGCGCAAGACTGCGCGCGCCAATTCCGGTGAACCGGGGTACCAGCGCCCACCGCAACTGAATGCTCGTACCAACCCTAGATAATCAGCGAGTTCTATAGCATTCTCTGAAAGCAGGCGAGCAATCCCGGTCTCAGCTTCAGACGTCCGCCGCGCCGCTTCCGACTCAAGGTCGTACGCACCTCTTCCCGCGTGGGTGTCCAAGACGAACAAGGGCTTTCGTTTGCGAGTAAGCGCACGACACAGTCCGACAAAAACAACGTGTTTAATGCAGTCAGCCCGGCCGCCAGCATGAAAAGCGTGACGATAATTCATTCCAGCCCGGCTGATAAACCCGTTCAACGCGCTGCACCAGAGCAGGTAGGCCCCGATGTTTGTTTGTACCTTATCAGGTTAGATCAAGCTGGCGCATGCATAATTAACGCAGTCTCGCGTCATGAACCAGCCCTCGGTGACCTTTCGTGCTTGCAACGAGATTTTTCCCCACGAGGACGCAAAGCTGCCCTAGCTCGAGAAGGTACGCTGGCGGCATGGGCCAGGCCGCGACCACTCCACAGCGCTCCACTACGGTCTGGTCGTTGACATCCTTTCAAGCCCTCAGGCCGGAGAACATGTCAGATATGGCACCACCTCGCCTTTGCAGTTTTAAGTGCATGCCGATGCACTCGGTGACTGCCTTGTAAGCGCGGTCCACCGAGTGTATCAGGGCGCGTGTTTCGTTGGCGCCTCGGGGAGGTCTTACTGCTTGGCCGAACACGCTACGCGCAGGGCAGACGCAATGGAATCGCGAGTTGCTGCAAGCTTTTATGGCATCCATTCTGCCCCCCCCCCCCACGTTCTGGGTGCGTGGCCTTGATCAAATTGATTCATTAAACCATGGGCTGGATATTTAAGGTATGGCCGAACAGGCAGAAGACAACAGTACTATTTTAGGCGAAATTCGGCGTCTTGCACGGACATCTGGTGCAGTAACGGGCATTGCTGCCCGGATCGCTGGTCAGCGTGTGTTCGGTATCGGTACCGACCGGGCACGTCATGCTGAAGATCTCAAAGCAATCATCGGCGGACTCAAAGGGCCGATGATGAAGGTTGCACAGATCCTTACAACCATTCCCGACGCGCTTCCAGATGAATACGCCAGAGAGCTCGCGCAACTGCAGGCCAACGCACCTGCAATGGGATGGCCCTTTGTACGCAGACGAATGACGACGGAACTTGGCCCTGACTGGGAGAAGAAATTTCTCGATTTTGGACGCGACGCGGCGGCAGCTGCAAGCTTAGGTCAGGTTCACCGCGCCCGGCTTCTCGATGGGAGGGACGTTGCTTGCAAGCTGCAGTATCCAGACATGATCAGCACGGTCGAGGCTGACCTACGACAACTTAAGCTGGCAATGGCCGTGTACAAGCGAATAGACAATGCGATTCATCATGATGACATCTATATCGAGCTCGCGGCCCGGCTCCGCGAGGAGCTCGACTATCAACGCGAAGCAGCACAGTTAAGACTGTACAGAGTCATGCTCACCAACCAATACGACATTGCCACGCCTGCACCAATTCCAGAATTCAGCACTAAACGGCTACTGACGATGAGCTGGCTCGATGGCATATCGGTGCAAAAATGGCTCGCCACAGATCCTGACCAAGAAAGCCGAAACCGCGTCGCTCGCGCGCTGTTCCGCGCGTGGTACGTACCATTTTACCGCTATGGAATTATTCACGGTGATCCGCACCTTGGCAATTACCAGATTAGCCTCAGTGGCGGCATAAACCTTCTGGATTTCGGGTCTATTCGCGTCTTTCACTCAAGTTTTGTTGCAGGAGTCATTGAACTCTTTGAAGCGATCCGTGATGGCAACGACGAGCGGGCACATCATGCCTACACGATCTGGGGATTTACCGACCTCACAAAAGAAAAACTGGACATACTTAACCAATGGGCGCGCTTCCTGTACGAGCCCCTGATGCAGGATCGCGCACGACGAATTCAAGAAACTAACGACGTTACCTTCGGTCGCAGCATCGCCGAGAAAGTACACGAGGGTTTGAAGCGCACGGGCGGCGTCAGGCCACCACGCGAATTTGTGTTGATGGACCGCTCTGCAATCGGGCTCGGTTCCGTCTTTATGCGTCTCGGCGCCAAACTTAACTGGCAGCGCCTGTTCCAGGAGACGGTCGTGGACTTTGATACAACCGCACTCGACATACGGCAGCGTGCCGCCATGGAGGCGGCCAGCGTTGCACCTCCTCTTTAGAACCTGATCGGGTAGTAAACAATAATGGCGATTCTTTCCCGTGGTCTGCGCTCTGGTTTGCTTGGCCGCGCCTATCGGAAAATCCTGCACACCTGGTACGCCAACGATCTAGCAATTGACCTTCGATTACACGCCAAGCGTGAGGCAATCGAGTATATTCTCGCACATATGCAAACCGCTACAATGCGGCGTGATCGGTTCGACCTTCTCCGCTTCGCGTTGGCTCGGGCGCCAGCCGACGGTCTGGTTTTGGAGTTCGGTGTAGAGAAAGGCCTCTCGATCACGTGCCTCGGACAAGCAACATCGCGTGACGTACACGGCTTCGACTCATTCCGTGGACTGCCAGAGGATTGGGCTGGAACGGCAGAAACTCGTGGGGCATTTGATCGCAACGGCAAGCTACCGAAAGTGCCTAAAAACGTCGCCCTTCATGTTGGCTTGTTCGACGCCACACTCCCGGCATTTTTGGCAACGACCGATAAAAACGCCGCGCTTATCCACGTAGATTGCGATATCTACTCGTCGACTCAAACGATTTTCGAACTACTTGGGCCGCGTATTGTTTCCGGAACAGTGATCGTTTTCGATGAATACTTCAATTATCCTGGATGGCGCCAGCATGAGTACAAGGCCTTTCAAGAATTCATTGCCCTCTCACGCCAGCGCTATACCTATCTCGCATATGCCGGGGAGAAAGGGCACGTAGCGGTTTTGATCGAGTAACCGCCCGCTTCAACGAAAACGATGAGCAAAAATTCATTATAGCAAAATGCTAACCTGCCTCGTCGAACACCAATTCCCGGCACCTAACGCCAAGCAGGCAAGCAATGCTGGAACAGGCCAAAAAACTGATTCTTTGCCTCGATATTCCTGATTTTCCGTAGTCTTCGATTGGGTGATTGTCTGTATCAGATTCGACCTCTGCTAATCCGCATCTCTCAGGAGGGGTAGGTGCATCTGGGCTCCGAATCGGCAAAGGTGCTTTTGTAAAAAAGGGCTTTTACGATTTGGAGGAATTCCCCGATGCGGACGAAGTGTAGCGCGGAGAAGTTCGAATTTGGAGAGGTTTCCGGCCGTGTGGTGGGGGGCTCTGACGGCGAGACGATCACCTCTCGGATACCGGTGCACTGCTGCTCTGAGCGACCCATCGGGCGATCCAGCTGACCGAGCGCTTCGCCACTTGCTTCACCGCCCGGCGCTCCGCCGATCACGTCGAGCACGATGTGCGGCGATCCAACATCGACGCTTCGGCTGGTGCCACCGAGGAGATCGGCCGCGTTGTCCTCCGCCAGATCCGCCGGCGCTGGCCGCGGGTGCGGAATCTGCTGCGCGGCCGATTCCGGCTTCTACCGTAATGCTTTGATGAGCTGGTGCGAGGCCAATCGTGCCGACTTCGTCTTCGGTCTCGCCCGCAACCCTCGCCTTGTCGCCTAAATCGGCGCCGAGCTCGCGGCCGCCGCTTCGATCCGCGCGAACGTCACCCCGTCCACCCCAGGCGAGCCCGCATTAGCGCGAGCGACCCGATAAGCATGGTGCAAAATGTCGTCGCGGCAGATCTTGTCGTAGAGTACGTAGAAACGGAAAGCCGGCTCCGCCTTCGCTTTACGATACAGCTTTCTCTGAAGAGTCCGGATCTTGTCAGGCGTTTGCAGGCTCATCGCCAATCACCTTCACCTCATCATCGTCAAAAGCACACCAGAAGTCAGGGCCCTTCCCTCCACCGGCATTACCCGGCCTCGGCAGTACTATGGCCCTGTCCGACTCCCGCTCCGAATCGGCGCGCCAAGCACGCCGTTGAGGCCGCTACCCTCGCCCGCAACGGGTCTCCCCCGATTACCCGCATCACCCTTCCAGCGTGCCGTGCCCACTACCCCAGCGGATCGAGCGGGTGCGCGCGTCGATTGCTTCCCTACTCGTGCTGCCTTCCCCTAATCTCAGCAGGGTCGGCATCCGCATCATCACTTTCGAGGCCTGCTCAGGCTTCACACTCGTTACGGCCCGCTGGATCGCTCAACCGCCCAAGGCGGGCGGCCTTTGTCACGAGGCTCCCGCCCGGCCGGTTGCCCTGCCAAGCCGCTCGTCAGCTACCAGACCTATC